>JBGTCQ010000241.1:0-17085 GCA_041748755.1 Chroococcidiopsidaceae cyanobacterium
TGCCATAACTGTTGTGGTTTTCCCAACTCCACCTTTTCCATTAACCACAACAATTACTTTAGGGGGCAATGACATCTAAAATCTTCCTCTTTAGATCTGGGTTTTCAGACTCGTGCTTCCAGATCTCTAGAACACGATGACCAGTAGCTACTAACTCCTGCTTCCGTTGATTATTTTGTTATTCCTCTCAAGTAGGTTGTGCCAATACTCTCCATTTACCGCAGGAATGGTTTCACAGAAATTTCCTCTAGAAGGGTGGCAGTTGGCAAGCTCTTGGCTCTGCATCTTAACCTTCGGAATTGTTCACACCGCTACTCGATAGTGGAGTGGTAAAACAGCCTCAACGTTTTCGTGCAGACGGGCAATGACATGGGAAGAGAGCAACAGGGTCTTCTCTTTCGAACTTGCAACTCCCTGGGCTGCCTCAACCCCAGCGGCAACTGATACTTCCACATCAGATATATTGCCTCGGACAATAATCGTATAGCTAGCCCCGCTTACTTTTTCATAACCAACCAGCGTCACACTAGCGGCTTTACACATTGCATCTGCCACTGATAGCGCTGGAGGCAGCCCTAATACTTCAACCATACCAACTGCTACTGACATCATTAATCTCCTGAATCAATCGAATATGTGAAACTAATCCTACGGTTCCTCTTGCCAGCTTAAAGGGGAATGGCGATCTTAAAAAATTAAGAGCGATCTGAGAAAAGATTTTGAGAATTGAGCCACTGAAATATTCTTTCTAAGGTTACTGAATGAGATATAGAGCTACTACTCTAAAACCTGTGAAGCGGGGGTGTAATCTGGCATGGAATATTCTGGGAGCAGCTAACCAGCTTGGACATCCTGTAAGCGAGAGGTGAGGAAGCGATCCATCCAGGTTTCTAAGTAAGATTGGTTCGTTTGTTGCTGCTCTGGGTCAGTCGTATCCAGAGGATAGGGCGCTAGTCCCAAAATTGTTGCTGTAGTCACACAATACATCGACTTTTGAAAGCTCTGGCAGATTTGCACCCGTAGGTCATCTTCTCCTCGGAGGCTGTGACGATAGACATTGTGCAAATATTCCGGTAAAAAGTGGCGCATATCCTGCATTAGCAAAGTGGGCGGAATTCCAGCCCCCCCAATCGGCAAAGGATCAGCATAGAGCGCGCCGTAGTTAAACCGGCTTTGATCGGGGGAAATTTGATGGGCCTGGGCGTTGTAGGAGACAGTGCCATAGAAGGGCGTGCCCCGAAAGAAAATAGCCTCTACGTAGGGTACGGCAACATCCGGCAGAAAGGTAAGGCCTGCCGATTCAGGAATAATTGGATAGACCTGCTCCTCAAGGGTGACTGCATAGGTAATGGGCAAGTTGGCTGCTGTAACTAAACCTGTCCCGATATGCTCTACAACTTGGGGAATCGACTGAATTTTCCCTTGATCGTAAAGGTCAGATAAGGTGAGAAATACTTCACTCATGACCTGCCAAAATTGACCGAGCGCACTATAGTAAGCTAGTTGCCGCACCTGTTCTAGCAAAAACTGTGGGAATAAGCGGTTCAGTCCTCTGATCAGCCAGTTGTGCTTGATTTTAGTTTGGATTGCCTGCTGGGCAGCGTGAGTAAATTCTGGAGAATCTAGGTAAGTATCTAGACCTCCACCCCCATGCCACAACATCGTTTTCATGCAGTACTCAGCGTACTCAAAATTAATCCGGTCGTGATACAAATGGCGCAGCAACTTCCCAAGAGTTACCTCGCCATTAAAGTACTTGAAGAAGGGAAAAAGCACTAAAAATTGATGCTCAGCAATGTAGATGAGATTTTGGTAGTAAGCATCGAGTACTACACCGTAGCTCTTGAGGATACCAACCACTTCGAGCACATTTTGCTCGGTATCAGGAAGCAGAGCACCGCCAGCCTTCAGCCGCTCAATATAATTTGCTAAGGGATGAGTTGAAGTTTTTAAGGTGGTATTGATCATTACTGGTACTCCCGGGAAGAGGAAACTGGCGTGCGACTGGCTGGGAACCTCCGCACGGAGCTGTCCTCTTCAGCAGGGCTAATAGTTGAAGAAATTTGCGCATCGGCGGAGGCGGTATGCGTAGCAACCATAGAGAATCGCGTTGGCATCATTGCTGTTGTAGTTTCGCTCCAGCGCACCATCCAGCCTGGCTGTAATCCTAGAATAACGATCAAGGCAGCTAAAATAAGAGATGGTGTGCGGTCAAACCATTGTATGGGTGGCAAGTTCGACACTTGTTCTGAGAGGCGACCGAAGAAGGCGCGATTAACCAGCAGTAGGAAGTAAACCGCTGTTAAGCCTGTACCCATCATGCATAGTAGAGTTTGCCGAGGAAAGATAGGAAAACTACCTCGAAAGACTAAAAATTCCGAAATAAAACCTACCATACCAGGAATACCGGCGCTAGCCATTACCCCCAAGACCATCAAGCTACCAATCAGGGGCAGTCCCCGTTCTGGGTTCAATAGTCCACGTAGGACATCTAGATCGCGGCTACCCGTCTTTTGGTAAACGACGCCCACTAGCAGAAACAACAGCGCTGAGATCAGACCGTGGCTGATCATTTGGAAGACGGACGCTACAAGGCTCAAAGGCGTGGCGGCGGCGGCGGCTAACAGGACATAGCCCATGTGAGCAATTGAGCTATAAGCAACCATTTTTTTCATATCCTTTTGAGCGATCGCCATAAAAGCCCCGTAAAGTACACTTACTACTGCCCAGGTTGCCAACCAGGGAGCCAGAACTGTCCATGCTTCTGGAAATAAACCCAACCCAAACCGCAATAAACCATAAGTTCCCAACTTCAGCAGTACCCCAGCTAAGAGGACTGAAACCGGGGTCGAGGCTTCAACGTGGGCATCTGGCAACCAGGTATGGAAGGGAACTAAAGGAATCTTGATCCCAAATCCAATTAAGAGCGCCCCTAGCAGCAAGAATTGTTCTCCCAAGGGGAGAGCTTGGGCCAGCAGCGGCTGATAATCAAAGTTTTTGGAGCCACTAAGCCAGGTTAGCCCCAGGAACGCTGCCAGAATCAAGATACCGGAGACAGCAGTGTAAATGAGAAACTTGGTTGCCGCATAGCCCCGCCGGAACCCACCCCAAATAGCAATTAGCAAATACAGGGGAATCAGTTCTAGCTCATAAAAGAGGAAAAACAGCAATAAATTCTGGGACAGGAAGGCTCCTGTAACTCCACTATTGAGCAGCAAGACCAAGCTGTAATAAAATCGAGGTCGATTAACGGACTTCTCACTGCTATAGATCGAAATCCAGGTTAGCAGACTATTTAAAGCCACTAGCGGCAAAGATAGGCCATCTAGACCGAGTTTATAGCTCAAGCCTAAAGATTCAATCCAGGGGAGATGCTCCTGGAATTGTAACCCTGGATTACCAGGTTCAAATTGACTTCCCAGAACCACTGTCCAAATCAGCGTAATTCCCGTCACAACTAACGCAACGAATCGGGAACGACTAGGATTCAGAGATCCTGGCCAGAAACTGATTAGGGCCGCACCCAATACAGGTATCCAGATCAAAGCACTGAGCATAATGAGAGTTCCTAACTAACAATGAAGGGATTTAGAATTTTAGATTTTGGATAGGTAATCTAAAACCTGAAATCCCCAGAACGGCCAACTCAATAGCATTCCTAGAAAACTTACAGATAGCAGAATGGTTAGTGCATAACCCTGGGATTGACCAGAGATGGTGTACTTTAAGGTTTCCCCACTAAAAATGGATGCTAAGCCAACAAAGTTAACTACCCCATCAACCACGTAACGATCAAGCCAAGCGTTACATTGGGAAGCCAGGTTAACCGCAAAAACCACAGTTAGGCGGTATATTCGATCAATGTAAAAGTCATAACCTAATAAGTCCTGCACAAATCTCCAAGGCAGATGCAGCGATCGCGACCAAGCCTTATGCAGATAAATTGTCGCTCCCGTACCGCAGCCGATTAAGCCAGATAAAAACAGTAGCAGTACAGATGTTTTGTTGATATATTCCCAACTCGGTAGCAATGACAAGCTATGCATCATCAAGGGAACGAGGAGAGTTATCACTGTCAAAAACACCATTGGCACAGCCATTGGCCAAGTAACCTCTGGGGCGCGCCTAGTCTTAGGCTGGGGTTGACCCAAAAAAACCAGGCGAAACACGCGAGTTAAATTTAAGGCTGTCAGACTATTGACTAATAGCAAAACTCCTACTATCCAGGGTTGCTCAACCCAAAAGTCATCGACTCCTAGTTGTAAAGCCCAAAAGCCTCCCAGCGGCAGCAGTCCGACTAAACCAGCTGAGCCAACCACAAAAGCCGTTGTCGTTGCTGGCATCCGCGACCACAACCCTCCCATTTCTGTCAAGTCTTGGTTGTTGGTTGTCAGAATCACCGAGCCAATGCTCATGAACAAAAGTGCCTTGGCGATCGCATGGGTAAACAGCAATAGCAGCGCAAAAGCAGGCCACTGCGTTCCGACAGCGATAAACACCAACCCCAAGTAAGCACTTGTTGAATGGGACAAGGCTCGCTTAATATCAATTTGGGCGATCGCAACCATTGAAGCCCCAATCGCTGTCACAGTACCAATAACTACCAAGGTTGTTAGTACCACAGGCGAAAGCGCCAATATAGGTCGGAGTTCGATCAGCACATAAGCACCGCAAGCCACTACCACCGAGTTTCGCAAGATTGAAGCTGGATTAGGTCCCTCCATCGCCTCATCTAGCCAAAGATGGAGCGGAAATTGAGCGCATTTACCTGTGGGTCCAGCAATTAAAGCTAAACCCAAGAGCGTTGCGGACGTGGGAGTCAAGTTTGCTGTTTCAGCCCACCTATACAGGTCAGGAAAATCCAAGCTTCCGGACATGCTTGCCAGCGCTACAACCCCCATCAGCAGCAAAATATCTCCCACCCGCTTGGTCAAAAACGCATCTCGCGCTGCCGTTACTACCAGTGGTTGAGCATACCAGAACCCTACTAGCAAATAAGTTGATAGGGTAAGTATTTCCAGAAGGGCATAGGTGAGTAACAAAGAGTTACTAATCGCCAGACCACTCATTGCCCCTTGAAAAAATCCCATTAAGGCAAAGAATCGAGCTAATGCCCAGTCCTTCTCCATATATCCCAAAGCAAACATTTGTGCGAGCAGACTTAAACCAGTCACCAGTTCCATTGCCCCGACACTCACCCCTGAGATATCCAGAGTAAAGGTGAGGTCTAAATCTGCTACTTTGAGCCAATGGAATACTAACTGTTGTGGTTCCTGGTTCCAGGTCGATCTGAAAACAGTTGTGCCATGCAGAAATGCTAAAACACTCATCAACAAATTAAAATAAGCCGCTGGTCGGGGTCCTGTACGACGAATGATGCCGGTAGACCAGGGTAGGGTCAAAACAGCGCCAATCAAGCCATAACAAGGCACCCACCAACTCATTTCTAAGAGGAACTGAGTCATTGAAGTTACAGTTTAAGTTTTATTAAGTAGTTAAAGTCCCTAAAAACTCACCTAAAACAGCATCAGTGAGATCAGGGATATTTATAGCGTTCTATCAAAGACAACATGGATATTTTTGCCTGATGACTGTTATCAACTCTATTTCAGCTTAATCTTGATATTCCTTAAAAGTAAACCTTTCGGTTAGCAAAACAATCAATGAAATTTCTAATTTTTACTTAAATTTATTACAACTTATTATAATTTACAAAAGTTATTGATGGGGCTAAACAAATTTATATATAGTCTATGTAGAAGTTATTTGCCTTGCAACTGCTAATAATCAGGAGCAATCCAAAAAGTCGCACAATCTGCTTCAGCAGATAATTACAGATGATTGCAATTGAACCTTTCCCCCAAATACATAGGCAAATCCAAAGCAGCAGAAATATGCCAGCAACTATTGAGTTTTGGTTGATTAGAAAATTCAAAATAACTGATTCATCAGGTTTGCTAATACCTAAAATTTGAAATTATAATTTATCTTTATATTGTCAAAGTAAGCATAGTCGCTCTATTCTTATATTCAGACCACTAAAAACTTTGATGAAGGTAAAAGATGGCGATCCCCGTCGAAATTTTCATGACGGGGTATTGCCGCCAAAATTATCGTCAAAGACTTGGGCAATGATTTCATAGGATAACAACATGGCAATTGCTGTCGGAATGATTGAGACTAAAGGCTTTCCCGCTATTGTGGAAGCTGCTGACGCGATGGTCAAAGCAGCTCGCGTCACCCTTGTAGGGTATGAAAAAATTGGTAGCGCTCGCGTCACTGTTATCGTCAGGGGAGATGTCTCTGAGGTGCAAGCCTCGGTAGCAGCTGGAGTGGAATCAGCTAAGCGAGTGAATGGCGGTGAGGTCTTGTCTACCCACATCATTGCCCGTCCCCACGAAAATCTTGAGTACGTTCTACCCATTCGTTACACCGAAGAGGTTGAGCAGTTCCGGATGTAACTAGGACTTCTTATTCATCAGACTTCACTTTAGTACATTTCAGAAACTTCATTAAGGATTTTAAAGTCATGGCGATCGCCGTTGGAATGATTGAAACTCTAGGTTTTCCCGCCGTTGTGGAAGCAGCCGATGCAATGGTCAAAGCAGCCCGAGTCACGCTTGTGGGCTACGAAAAAATTGGCAGTGGTCGAGTCACCGTTATTGTTCGGGGAGATGTCTCAGAGGTGCAAGCCTCGGTGGCGGCTGGAGTGGACAATGTGAAACGAGTGAGTGGAGGACAGGTCTTATCGACCCACATTATTGCCCGTCCTCATGAGAACCTCGAATACGTCTTGCCAATGCGTTATACCGAAGCGGTCGAACAGTTCCGTGAAGGTGATGGCAGACCGATTCATACTGGTCCTTACACTAGACCATAAGATTAGGAATGCAAATTGCCAAAGTTCGTGGCACTGTTGTCAGTACCCACAAGGATCCTAGTCTTAAAGGTGTAAAGTTCCTCCTATTACAATTTCTGGATGAGGAGGGACACTTACTACCACGATACGAAGTGGCAGCCGACAACGTGGGGGCAGGGGTGGATGAGTGGGTACTTGTCAGCTGTGGGAGTGCTGCCCGTCAGGTTCTGGGAAGTGAGCAACGTCCTTTAGATGCTGCTGTAGTAGCGATTATTGATACTGTAAGTGTTGACAATCGCTCCCTCTACAGCAAAAAAGACGAATACCGCTAGTTAATTAGCAAAAGATATTCTGGCAACCCTGACCGCAGTTGAGTCTGCGTTGATTTTTTAGTTAGGAGAATTTACTTATGGTAGTCCGTAGTTATGCGGCTCCCCCTACCCCTTGGTCGAAAGGTCTAGCCGAACCCAAGATTCATGAGACAGCCTACATCCACTCTTTCTCCAACATTATTGGGGATGTCCGAATAGGTGCCAATGTTATGGTTGCCCCAGGAACTTGCATCCGCGCCGATGAAGGTCATCCTTTCCACATTGGTAAAGGAACAAATGTTCAAGATGGCGTAGTGATTCATGGTTTGGAGCAAGGTCGGGTTGTTGGAGATGACAACAATTCCTACTCTGTCTGGATCGGAGATAATGCATCGATTACCCACTTGGCATTAATTCATGGACCAGCATATGTCGGAGATGATTGCTTTATCGGCTTTCGCTCCACTGTGTTCAACGCTCGGGTAGGTCAGGGCTGTATTGTCATGATGCATACTCTGATTCAAGATGTAGAAATACCCCCAGGAAAGTATATTCCTTCAGGGACCGTGATTACTAACCAGCAACAAGCAGACCGCCTGCCTAATGTGCAAGAGTCTGATAGCAAATTTGCAACTCATGTGTTGGGAATCAACGATGCTTTGCGCTCGGGTTATCACTGTGCTGAAAACATTGCCTGCATTGCTCCAATTCGGAATGAGATAGATAAATCTTATGAACCCAAGCAGCCTGAGCCTGGTCACAAATTTAATGGTCAGGCTTACCAAGGTACACTCTTGAGTACAGAGGTTATGGAGCAGGTGCGCTCCTTGCTAGCTCAAGGTTACCGGATTGGGATAGAGCATGCAGATGCACGTCGTTTCCAAACGAGTTCCTGGAAAAGTTCAGCTCCGATCCAGGCAGATCGAGAGTCGGAAGTGCTTGCTGAGTTGGAAGCTTGCTTAAATGAACACAATGGGGAATATGTGCGTCTGATTGGGATTGATCCTAAGTCCAAAAAGCGGATTCTAGAGACAATCATTCAACGACCCAACGAGCAGCCGAGTAAGAAGGCTAACGCTGCTTCTGGCAATTCTTCCAAGCGTACTAAGTCTGCTCCTGCTAGTTCTGCAAACGGCTTCAGCAGTCAGTCACACACGTTGAGTCCGGAAGCTGTAGAGCAGGTGCGCTCCTTGCTATCCCAGGGGTACCAAATTGGTACAGAGTATGCAGATAAGCGTCGGTTCCAGACTAGCTCCTGGCAAAGTTCTACTTCCATTGATACTAAGCGGGAATCTGAGGCGATCGCAGCGCTGGAAGATTGTCTAGCTAACCATAGTGGAGAATACGTGCGTCTGATTGGGATTGACACCAAGTCCAAAAAGCGGATTCTGGAGACAATCATTCAACGGCCTAACGAGCAGCCGAGTAAGAAGACTAATGCTGCTTCTGGCAATTCTTCTAAGCGTACCAAGTCTGCTCCTGTGAGTTCTGCAACCAGCTTCAGCACTCAGTCACACACGTTGAGTCCTGAAGTTGTGGAACAGGTGCGCTCCTTGCTATCTCAAGGATACCAAATTGGTACAGAGCATGCAGATAAGCGTCGGTTTCAGACTAGCTCTTGGCAAAGTTGTACTCCCATTGATGCTAAGCGGGAATCTGAAGTGATCGTAGCGCTGGAAGAGTGTCTGGCTAACCATGACGGAGAATACGTGCGTCTGATTGGTATTGATACTAAAGCCAAAAAGCGGATCCTGGAGACAATCATTCAACGACCTGATGATAAAAGTTCTCAAAGATCCAGCACTTCCAGTCCTGCTACCAATTCCAGTAGTTTCAGCCCGTCCTACAGTACACGCTTGAACTCAGAAGTTGTCGAGGAAGTCCGTCGGGTACTCGCCCAAGGTTGCCAGATTAGCACTGAGTATGCAGATGAGCGTAGGTTTAAGACTAGTTCATGGCAAAGTGGCGGTGTGATTCAGGCAAGTCAGGAATCTGACGTACTCGCAGCTTTAGAAGCTACTCTGGAGGAACATACTAAGGAGTACATCCGCCTGATTGGTATTGACCCCAAAGCGAAGCGCAGAGTTCTGGAGCTGATTATCCAACGACCTGGTAAATAAGGATTCTAGCCGCTAGCAACATTAGTAGGGGCGATTTTCAAGCGTATTCTCCGACCTTAGAGGAACTCTATTTCGATGTATTTGCCGTCATTGCACCCTATTAGCAACTCCCATTTTTATGTTAGTGGCAATGTAACTATTCACCCCAGTGCTGCGATCGCACCAGGTGTTCTCCTCCAAGCAGATCCAGAAAGTCAGATTATAATTGCTGCCGGAGTCTGTGTTGGGATGGGAACAATTCTGCATGCTCACGAAGGAATCATAGAAGTGGAGTCAGGAGCAAACATTGGCACGGGAGTTTTGATAGTTGGTAAGGGTAAAATTGGAACTAATGCCTGCATTGGTTCAATGACGACAATTTTAAATAGCGACCTTGGGCGGGGAGAAGTGGTGCCGCCTGGTTCTCTAATTGGAGACGCTAGTCGTCAATCGGAGCAAAAACCAGAGGCTACAACTACTCTGGTTTTTGAATCTTCCTCCCATCAGTCGGAACGCCTAGCCGCCTCTGTAACCACTCCAGATGAGTCCTCCTTAAATCAGCAAGCGACTGAATCTTTGGCAGCGACTGGTACTCAAGTCTATGGACAGGCTAGTCTGAACCGATTGTTATCGACATTGTTACCGCATAGACAATCCTTAAACCGCCCGCTTCAGGACGATCAATCTGACTCTAATAGTAGTTAGAGTGATAATCCAGTATGTAAAGAGTCGAGGTTTAAGATGGAGGGGTACAAGCGGAACTTAGAGGACTTTAGAGATAAGGCACTCGGTCTAGTATCGACTCGCAGTTTTCCGGCGATCGTTGGCACTGCCGACACAATGCTGAAGGCATCTGGAGTAACCTTAGTTGGATATGAAAAAATTGGTAGTGGTCATTGTACAGCAATTGTGCGGGGTGGAATTGCCGATGTCCGGTTAGCGGTAGAAGTGGGCACCCAAACTGCCGCAGACTTAGGTCAATTGGTTTCAAGTTCAGTCATTCCTCGACCTTTACCAAACCTGGAAGTAGTTCTTCCGATCGGTAGTCGCTTGGCTCAACTCACGCAAAGAGAAAGGGATAGTCGCTTAAGCAATCAAGCAATTGGTTTACTGGAAACTCGCGGGTTTCCTGCCATGGTGGGTGCTGCTGATGCCATGCTTAAAGCGGCAGATGTAGAACTATCAGCACACGAAACCATTGGCGCAGGCTTATGTACGGCAATTATCCGAGGTTCAGTGACAAATGTCGCTGTGGCTCTAGAAGCAGGAATGCATGAGGCGGAACGGATTGGGGAGTTGAACGCAGTGATGGTGATTCCTCGACCTTTAGATGATTTACAGCAAACTCTGCCAATAGCAAGTTGTTGGATAGAACAACTCCAACCTCTACGCATACCTATAGCAGTCAAAGAAGCAGAGAAAGAAAAAGAATTAGTAGAACTAGAGTTAGTGGAACTACCAGATTTGAAGCAGCTACCTATTCGGATTGAGGAGTAGGCTGCGATCGCTCAGTATACTAGAACCTCTAATACATTTCTAATTCCTGTGTTAGAAGTTTGGCTTATCTTAGTGCCATTTAGGTATAGATAGCCAAAGGCTCTACGGTGTTAGTAAACCTATTTTAAAGAAAACTATCCTATAAGAAAGTTTTTGTTGACCTGTGCCTTGCGAGTGGCTCCATTAGAGACATAGCTCGTCCCTTTCTGATGCACGAAGTCAGCGGGGTCTCTCTGACCTCCCGCTAACCCATCAGTATCACCGTGTCAATCACGTGGATGACACCGTTATCTGCTTCAATATCGGACGTTACAACAGTGGCATTTTTGACCTCAAAGCTGTCAGAGCAATCAATCTTGATGGGTGATCCTTCAACCGAGGTAACAGAACTGAGTTTTGCCAGATCAGCTTTCATTAACTTATCAGGGACAACATGATACGTCAGAATCCTTGTTAGCTGGGGAACGTTCTGCACCAAAGTTTGGATTGTTCCCGGTGGGAGTTTGGCAAAGGCATCGTCATTTGGTGCAAAGACTGTGAAGGGGCCACGGCTTTTCAGTGTCTCTACCAAATTAGCCGCCTGGACAGCCGTCACCAGAGTCTTGAAACAACCCGCACCAACCGCAATATCAACAATGTCAGCCATATTTTTACCATTTAATTTGTCAATTCCCCAACTAGAGGAAAGGCGTCGCACATTGAAAAATAACAATGCTGATTCTTAGTTGCTATAGACCACACTTAGGACAGTGAGGGGTTTAGCATCGACTCCAACAAAAGTAGTTGTGCAACGCCATCTGAAAGTGAACATAAAACTGTTATGTTTTTAATAATACTCCTGATTGTGCTAGTGCCGCGTCATCATCAACTAGCTCAGGAGAAGAACATTCCTTTGAAACGTCTTGCTGAGGAGCCATTTATTATGCGCGAACTGGGATCAGGTACGCGGAAAGCTGTGCAGAAACTATTTGATGAGCACGGGATCTCCGTCAAAGTTAAGCTCGACCTTGGCAGTAACGAGGCAATTAAACAAGCGATCGCTGGCGGTTTAGGTATCTCTGTATTGTCCCGCCACACGCTGGCTATTAGGAGGTATAACTAGCCAACTCACCATCCTGAATGTGGAAGACTTCCCATTCAGCGTTATTGGTATGTGGTCTATCCAGCCGGCAAACAACTATCTGCGATCGCCTGCACTTTTTTCGACTACCTGCTCAACGAGGGCAAGGAGATTGACCAAACCACTTTACAAAGCATGTTCTGACAGTACCATCAAAGCGTCGGTTTTACCAATTTAGTCGATAATTCGGTTTTATCTTGTGGCAAAACTATAAACTATTTAATCTAGAATTGATTACAAAATTTTTCAAGCAAAGGAAATAAGCCCTATGCAAGACTCCCAACACTCTGACCAATCATCCAATCCCATGCTCACTAAACTCCTAGAAATTGACTCAGAGTTGGCAGTTCAGGAAGCTGAGTTGACGGTTCAGTTGGAAGGTGTTCAGGAAAAACGCAGGAGTCTTAAAACTGTGATTAACATGTTCACTCCAGCAGACATTCCCGCTACTGCACCTCATAAAGAGTCGATTGAGGCACCACCTACTAAAACTAGTAGGGAGCCAAAACCTGTTGCTGAAAAGCTTGTAGCACCACTGTTAGAGAACTCATCTGTAACTTCCACGGCGGCTGATTCCGAAGTCGAAGCAGCACTAGATACCAAGTTTGAAGGAGCCAAAACAACCCCATCCTTTACTAGAATGAACAAGACTACAAAGACGACCGCCAAGGTAGCTAAAAAAGCCCCTGGTTGGCAGAAGTATATGCGAGAGGAGTTTGGCAAGGTCTCTTTGCCTGAAGCGGTCTCGACAGTTTTGAAACGCCAACCCGATCAGGTATTTGAAATTCCTGCGCTCGTGAATGCTATTTTTAAAAATGAGCTCCCAATGCCGCCTCGGAGCAACGTTCGTCGCCAGATTACGAATATTCTCTCTGAAGGCGTAAAGGATAACAAGTGGTATCGTGGCAAGAGCGGTTACTACAGCATCTCTAAAGTAGCAGCCGAGGGCAACTTAGCATCATAAATAAATAGCATGTTAGCCACCCGAGGGCGGTTGACCGGGTGGCGGCAGAGGCAGCTGGCTTAGAAGGAATTCTCTTCATAATCTGCTGATTTGAGCGTTTTGCGTCTCATCCTGCCAAACATTAACAGGACTGCCAGTACAATCACCGCTATCATTGCGGTAATCCAAATGGCGCGATTACCCGACTGACGAATGGCGATCGCCACATATGCCCAGAGAAATACCAGTGTGAAGGCAACATCTGCCTGATAGAGGGCAACAATAGCGGCAATCATCGCACCCACAATCAGCATAATCACGGTCCATGCTTCGGCACTAATACCCCAACCATCCCAACCAGAAATATAGAGGGCAGAGGCAATGTTGACGATCGTTGCTACCGAAATCCAACCTAGGTAAATACTAAACGGTACATGCGCCAGCCATTGCCGCTCCCGTGATACTCGTCTGCCAATTCTCAGTTGCAGGTAAGCTGTAATCAACGGTATTAGGATTCCTAGCATCGCCACGACCGAAAGCCAGAACAGACGGAGGGTGAAGAGGGATACCCAAGCAATCTGAGCGATACAAGCAATAATCAGCAGGTAATCAACCCGACGGATGGTTGAATTACCGCGCTGAGTAGGACGAAATTGGTAAATTCCATAGGCAATCAACCCAAGGTAAATTAATCCCCAAATGGCGAACGCATAGTTAGCAGGGGTAATCTGTACGCCCTTGAGAAGGGTATTGGCGATTTCACCAATATTTAACCCTTTAGGTGGGAAGAAATTTGACAGAATGTTAACAATTAGGGTAGTAAAGATGGCGAATAGTGTTGTGAGCGGCAGCACAATTCCTAACTTGGGTTCTTGCGTAGATGCTCTCATAAGTTCCTTTGATAAAATGCTGCTTCTCATCCTAGAAAATATCACCCACCTACGGTTGGACAGCCCTACTATCGCTAGCACGATCAAATCTTGGCACCGAGAGTAGTTCTGGGGGTTTCAGCGCAACTTGGTTACTCTCTATAACGCCCTAAAGCTTGCCATCCTCTACTCAGCTACCCAACTACGAATAACGGCGGGCAAAGGGTAGCATCTTGCATGATTGTGAATCTCTACCAAATAAATTCCCTTAATAATCTGCGCAAACCGCGCCAGCTCAGGGAAACGTGTCAAATCTGCTGGCATCCTTAACAGGTATTATCTCTGCGTTGTATCTCTCTGAAGCATCGATTCAGCCTCTTTCTTTTGCAGATGTATTAATGAATAATTGGGTCATTTGCTTGTCTAGTTTAAGCTAAAAAGCAGGTTCCATTCGGTACTCTCCCTTCCTTTCCTCCACATGGAGGTTTTCATCATGACAGCTCCCCTTCATAGCACGTCTACCAATATCATTTGGCCAAGTCTACCCCTTACAATGTGGCAAGATACCTATGCAACGCTACATCTGTGGACTCAGATCATCGGCGAAATTCGGCTGGTGCTATCTCCCCAACTCAACCACTGGTGGCACTCTACTCTGTATGTAACACCGCGCGGGCTGACAACCTCTTCAATCCCTTACGGGACACGCACCTTTGAGATTAGCTTTGACTTTCTTGCTCACCACTTAAAGCTCGAAACCAGCGATGGTATCACTCAAAGAATCGCGCTTGTTCCCTGCTCGGTGGCGGATTTCTATCGGGAGGTTATGGACATACTCAGCGCCAGCGGTATCGAAGTTCGGATTTGGCCGATGCCCCAGGAAGTAGCAGAGCCAATTCCCTTTAGTCAAGATCGCAAACATGCAGCTTACGATCCAGAATCCGCACAGCGACTCTGGCGGATTCTCGTGCAAGCAGACTGCGTTATGACAGTGTTTCGCTCGCGCTTTATCGGTAAATCTAGCCCTGTACACTTTTTCTGGGGCAGCTGTGATCTTGCTGTGACCCGCTTCTCTGGACGGCGCGCCCCAGAGCATCCAGGCGGTGTTCCCAACTTGGCAGATTGGGTAGCGCGAGAAGCGTACTCGCATGAGGTGAGCAGTTGTGGCTTCTGGCCAGGTGGTGGGTCAGTGGAGGAACCAGTTTTTTACTCTTACGCATACCCTGAACCGGAGGGGTTTCGAGATTATGCCATCCAGCCAAAGGAGGCATTTTATGACTCCCAAATGCAAGAGTTTATCTTGCCGTATGCAGCAGTACAGCAGGCTGATAAGCCAGATACAGTGCTCCTTGACTTCTTCCAAAGTACGTACGAGGCAGCTGCAAATTTAGGAAATTGGAACCGAGCAGCACTAGAACGCACTCCAGTTTTACAAGGCTGACGCAAGCTTGTATTATGCCAATCTAAAGAAGCACTACAGATGAATAAAATAGTGAGATTACGATGTGGGAAGTTGCCTTACATGGGCTTCGGTGTGAAGTGTCAGGCTATCCTTTTGTACGTCCACATCCTTGACACGGAGCGCCATTGTCTCTAGTTCAATATATGGCAAGTTCACTAGTTCTTTGATCTTTTGCAAAACGGCGATCGCTAGTTCTAATGAAATGCCCTGATTAGGAGTAAAATTAACGCTTTCTATCAGCAGGGATTGAGCGCCAGTTTTCACAAGTATCGTTGCAGTGAAGCCGATTGATTTAGTTTTGCCGATTTCGTCGTGCAGCATTGTCTTGGCATTAAACACCATTTTGCCGTCAGCTGGTAAATGGAGTTCCATCTGTTGCGGTTCAATTACTACGGTTTTACCCTCTACGCTCAACTCCAGCTTTTGCAGCTTGCTAAGTATATATTCAGAGTTAAGAGCGCGGTTAATGTCTTGTTCTGTGAGTACAAGACGCGCACTAGCATCTACTGGCTGGTTCAGTTCAATTTGCCCAAAAAGAGCGCTCAGGGGATTGATATCAATGCTATCTGTGTGCAATTCCATTTCTTGCACGCGGATATCTTTCTGGAGTACTAAACCTTGTCCGGCGATCGCTACTGAATCTACTTGTCCCTGAACTACTTTAAATAAATCAGTTTTAACGTCTATGTCAATTTTGTCTGCTTCATCTAACTGGCTAGATAACCCTATTTCTGCTGCCTTACTGAGCGCTTGCTCCTCCAGCCTTAGATCGTCGTCGTGCGTCATGCCATGTCCTTGGATGCTGTTACTACTTAATCTAGATGCTGGCGACTAAGCAGTGAATCTGCACCAAGGAATACCAACTAGATTGACTGAATTAAAGCTTTACTGGAGTTTCGCCAATTGACGTTCTCCAGTGACAACCATTTGCACAGCGTTGGAGGAGGGAACAATTGTAATCCCACGACGTACCGGATGTACTGGACGCTGATTAGCAAGCTTTAGCTCAAAGCGCGACAAAATAGTTGCCAGCACCAGTTTCATTTCATACATTGAAAATGCCGTTCCTATACAGCCGCGACTCCCGCCGCCGAATGGCAAATACTCATAAGGTGAAAACTTCTGTTTTAAAAATCTTTCTGGAGCAAACTGTTCTGGTTGGGGATAAGTTTCTGTACGCCGATGAGCTAGATAAATACAAGGAACTAAGACTGTACCGGATTCAAATTTGTAACCCGCTAATTGCACTGACTCTTTTACCATTCGGGGTGTACAAATTAAAGCGATCGGGTAAATTCGGAGGATCTCCTGGCAGACTGCTGTTAAATAAGGCAATTGAGCAATTACTTCTGGATTCGGTGCGTCACCCAAGGTATTTAGTTCGTGCTTTAACTTATTAAGTACCTGTGGTGAGGAGTGAATTAAATAAAATGCCCACTCCAAGGCAGCAGCTGTAGTTTCATAACCTAGTAGTAATAATGAAACTAACTGATCGCGCAACTCAACATCTGTCATCTGCTGTCCATTGTCATCATGCGCCGACATTAGCATACTAAGAATGTCGGTACGAGATAAATCATTTTCTTGCCGCCGTTGCGAAATTTCAGCATATATTAAGTTGTCAATTTGCTGTCTACGTCGCAGAAAATGTCCCCAAGGACTCCATGCACCTAAATCTTTTTGTAGAGGTGGGAAAAAGAATAGGCTAGAGTACCAAGGAGTAGTAACGTCTTCTAGTAAGGTACTCAAGAGTTTTTTTAGTTGCTCGTAACGCGCACCGGAGTGGGAACATCTCACTTTTGCAAATATAGGCACAATCGAAGCAAGATAGAGACAGGAACAAAACTCAGGTAAGCGCAACTATTATGACTCCTGAAGACTCGCAACGTCTTGAAGCCTGCTTGCAAGAAGCAGCAAAGATTCTC
>JBGTCQ010000242.1:0-29042 GCA_041748755.1 Chroococcidiopsidaceae cyanobacterium
GGACGAAACGGGTTCAGCCAAACTCGCTCGTGTTTGCCTTCTTGCCAAATTTGACTACCGTTGCGGCGATTGGTAATCCAATTCGGGTGACGCAGTGCTAACTGAGAATCAGCCGGAGCCATGAAGCCAAATTCAAACCAGGGGATAACTCCCATGCCTTTTTGATGTCCTGAAGTGACAATTTCTTGAAGGATGTCTCGCCCTTTTAGTCCAGGTTCAGGATCAAGCGATCGCCCAATTTCCTTCTGAGCGACAGCGCTAGGGTAAAGTGTATATCCCCAATTCCAGACAGTAGGATAGACGGTGTTAAAGTTCAGCTGGTGCAGGCGTTGCAAGGCAGCAGTCAGGCGATCGCGCCCAAACAGTACATCACTATCAATATTTGTCAGCCACACTCCCCGCAATTCAGTTGTCTGAGGTGTTCGTGTCCTAGCTTTAAAAGTTGTCTGAGAGTAAGATGCGGGAGACGTGAACGCCACAACTGCCATGCTCAAGGCAAACAGTAGGATAAACCAAACTCGGTTGCGTGGCGTGAACTTGTAACCCATACAACCTGCAATCAAGCGTTTTATTAACCGTTTCAATATCTGTATTTTCTGCATCTGGAGTGGTTTAAAATCAACAGTGGTCGCCCTGACGCGGCACTCAGGAAAATAACTTGAGGCTAGAGCTTGCAAGAACCCAGTATACAAAAATACACCAAATCTACCAATCGAACTTTAAACCTGGAACGGAACTAATCGCAAGTATGACAGCGTCTAGTTTTTTGTTGACGTATAACCGAGAGCAAGGTGAATAATATGTCTTTCTCTCAGCTAGAAGTTCTGTTGGATATTTGATATGACTAACGTTAAGAATTACTTCACCAAACAGCCCCAGCAAATTATTTCTGCCTTAATTTTGACTGGCATTTTATCTTTAAGCACTGGTCTAACACTACTGCAATCTGCCACTGCTGCTCCCAGATCACAAGATGTGACTGGTGTGGTAAAAGACAAGGACATATTAATTAGCGATCGCGGTCGCGGTCGTGGTGAGCGCGATGATGAATTTGAATATGAGCGCGATGATGAATTTGAACATGAGCGTGGTCGAGGGCGTGGTCGAGGGCGCGATGACGAATTTGAACATGAGCGCGGTCGAGGGCGTGGTCGAGGGCGCGATCGCACTTACCTTTTATCTCGTGTCGCCAACGCAGTTCGCCTGGATCTGTCCCGCAAGTCAGGAATCCCGCCTGAACAGTTAAAAATTATTAACTCTAGTCGGGAAACTTGGTCGGATGGTTGTTTTGGACTTGGCAGCCCAGTTGAACAATGCCTCCAAGCGCAAGTTGAAGGTTGGCGCGTTACCTTGTCTGATGGTCGCTCTTCATGGATTTATCGCACTGATTACGCAGGACAAGTCTTACGCTTAGAAAATCAATCAGCTACAGCTACTAACTTGCCCAAATCTGTCGCAGATGCAGTATTGCGGGACGCTTCCCGGCGGTCGAGATTGCCGTCTGACTTACGAATCGTTGAGGCAGAACGGCGACAGTGGTCTGATGGCTGTTTGGGGCTACGTCGTCCAGGCATTTTATGTACAGCAGTTGTTGTTCCCGGTTGGCTAGTGACTGTAGAAGCTGGGCAACAACGCTTGGTTTATCGCACGGGTGATTTTGGTTCTGGAGTGGTGTTTGATCAAGCGGCTAGTAATAGGTAAGGATAGTTCATAGCTTACTCACCAGCATTACTAGTAACCAGAAGTTGCCCGAATTAAATTCAGTGACAAAATTAGCCGTCTTATCTGTCAGTTTTTTGCACTTACCAGAATAGACTTGTTGTTTTGCAGGTTCGATATCTGCAAAGCAACATTTATTGATTCCAGCGATCGCCGCAACAAACTTTTCTTCCAGCATATAAAGCTTTTGTAAAGGCTAATTTTGACTACGTTGTTGAACATATAATACTTAGCAACTTCTTCTGAGGCTCTCATACAAGAAGTTTATTAAGTTTACCATTCTTAACTTTTCCCAAAACACCTGATGCTGCGTTAGGTGACTCTTGATGTGGGAAAAATTAAAGTCCTTTGTAAGGATTACCTGAAGTACCTGCTTGAATCACAAATTCAGGCAAGTCTTCTAGATAAATCGGCAACATAAATCAGGACTCATCCTTAGCTCAATAGCAATTAGCAAAAGCGAGAGAAACTCAAATGGCAGTTATATTTGGCACTACAGGCCCTGACACTAGAACTGGAACTGGGGTAAATGACTCAATAGTTGGCTGGGCCAGAGGTGGCACTGCTGCACTGCTACTAGTGTGTCTGATAACGATACCCTAAATGGCGGCGGTGGTAACGACGAACTGCAAGGTGGTACAGGTTTCGATAGCCTTATAGGTGGCATAGGTATTGACACCCTAGCTGGTCATAGTGGTAATGACATCCTGAGAGGTGGCGATGGTAACGACTTATTGTTTGGTCAAGAAGGCAGTGACAGGTTATTTGGTGATGCTGGTAATGACAGGCTAGGCGGTGAAGAAGGCAATGACACCTTAGATGGTGGGTTGGGCAGAGACACTCTCAATGGCGGCATTGGTAGTGACTTCTTAAACGGTGGTTTGGGCAACGATATTTTGTTTGGTGGGGATGATTCTTTTAGCAACAACCTCGATGGAGGGGCTGGCGACGATACCCTGAATGGTGGATTTGGTAGCGATACCCTGATTGGCGGTGATGGATTCGACTCTATTGTTGCTGGTATTGGTAATTACTTCGACGACGACGACATTTACAATTCCTTCGAATTTTCTGGTAACAATTTCCTTGATGGAGGGGCTGGCAACGATACCCTGATTGGAGGGGTTGGTAAGTTTTTTGAAGAGGTTGGTGGCGATACCCTGATTGGCGGTGATGGATTCGACTCTCTAGTCGCTGGCGTTGGTTTTTACAACGACTATGACATCGGCGCTTCATCTGATTTTTCTAGCAAAAATTTCCTTGATGGAGGGGCTGGCAACGATACCCTAAAAGCAGGGGTTAGTAGCGATACCCTGATTGGCGGCTCAGGCAACGACTCTCTCATTGATGTTGTTGGTGAATTTTTCTACAGAGGCATATCCCAGTTCTTTTCTGGCAATGATTACTTTGATGGAGGAACTGGCAACGATACCCTGAATGGAGGGATTGGTAACGATACCCTGATTGGCGGTGATGGATTCGATTCTCTAGTCGCTGGTGTTTTTAGGGAATACTATTACGGCACTTTCTTTGAAATTTCTGGTAACAATAACCTCAATGGAGGGGACGGCAACGATACGCTGAAGGGAGGGGGTGGCAACGATACCCTGATTGGCGGTGATGGATTCGACTCTCTTGTTGCTGGTGTCGGTAGTTACTCAGATGATTCTGGCCTTGTAACTTTCTTTTCTGGTAACAATTCCCTGAATGGAGGGACTGGCAACGATACTCTGGTTGGAGCGCTTGATAGCGATACCCTTATTGGTGGCAGTGGCAGTGACAGGCTTACTGGTGGTACGGGTGCTGATACTTTTAGATTCCTCTCTCCATCACAAGGTATTGATACCATCACAGACTTCTCTCGTGGGCAGGGGGATAAAATAGAAGTCTCGGCTGCTGGGTTTGGTGTTGCCGTAGGTAATACTAGCAGGTTCTCTTTCAGCAGCAATACTTTGTTTTTTGAGACAACAGCTTTGGCAAGCCTCCAGCCTAATACAGGGTTTAGACCTAATCTTGATATCAACGTTGTCTAGATACCATGCTCTAAATCAAGTGCAGGACAAAATTTAATAGCATTGGGGTAATCTGATTGGGTTGCCCCAATTTACTTTAAAAAATAGACTTGAATCTACGGTTTGTCTATCGGAATATGTTGTATTGCTCAAAAGGTTCTGCTAGAATCGCTTTTATCCTAAATTCATAGTAAATAGTTATAGCGATAGATGAGCGTTCAGCCTGGACATTTACAAGACTTTGTTGCACCATCTTATAATCCGGCAAAGCGAACGGTAATGCGGCAACAACACAGCGGTTCGGTCAACGGGGGTTCCCTCTGCACACGATCGCCTCAACAAACACCGATGTTTTACTACTTTGCCTACGGCTCTTGTATGTGTCCAGTGGATCTGAAGCGATCGCTTGGTGAAAAGACCCATGTTTATGTCATCGGTCCCGCGACGCTCAAAGGCTATCGACTCGGTTTTTATTCTTATTCCTCTCTACGTAAGTGTGGTGTGCTAGATGTGATTAAAGACCCCACTGGTTCTGTAGAAGGGGTACTGTATCAGCTACCCAGACGATTAAGCTATGCCCTTGATGAGCGCGAAGGTGTTCACCAAAATTGGTATCGACACGAATTAGTAGATATTGAAAGTAACAGTCAGCTATACAAAGCTGTTCGTACCTATGTAGTAGTAGATAAGTTAGCGGAAGAACTAGCGCCGAATGACTGGTACTTCAATGTTGTTTTACGGGGTGCTGTAACTTGTGGATTAACAGAGCAATATTGCTGGAAATTGTTTAATCATATGCACCAGCTACAACAGCGCCACTGTGAAATTTAAACACTGAGATCGGCTTAATGTTTGCTATTATCCTGACTCGATGCCAGCGATCGCCTTAGGATTGCTCGTAACTTTTATTCATAATATTTTTTACCTAAGTTAAAGAACCTACAAATTAGGCAATCAGTTAAGTAGGATTGCGGTATCTATAAATAGAAACCTAGAGGGTGAGGAATGAGCATTACACAGACAAAAGCCACCGAGATAAAAGCAAAAGAGACAAAAGCGCGTCTGAATCCGTCGCGGGTACGGGATCACTTAGCAAACGAGCGCACTTACTTGGCATGGATGCGGAGTGCGATGCCAAAGGCGGGCGAAGCCATCGCGCTGATGGGTTTTGGGGTAGTCATTGTGCGCATTCGCCACTTCTTCCCTCCCCAGGCGCACAGTCCAGGCAATAGCTGGAAGTTAGGTTTACTCTTCTCGCTGGTTGGTCTAGTGACAGTGTTACTCTCAACCCAGCACTACTTCTCAATCCGGCACTCTATTGATGAGGACACCTATGAACCCTCAAGTCGCTGGGTACTCCTCTTCAGCCTCGCTATTACGCTTTTGGGAGCAGGAGTGATCTATTTTGTCTTTGCAACCCCTGTTAGTCCAATGAGTTCCATTGTTTCTGAGTGATTGTAGCAACTAGCAACACCTAAAGATATTGAGTAAAAAGGCGATATATGTGCAAGAAGTAATCGCACCCTAGCTAACCTGTAGCATTGAATAAGAGATGTAATTAATTGATGCCATGCAGACAAGTAATCGCCCCACAACTTCTTTCAATCTAGGACAATTACCTCGGACTGCCTCTATAAGCCGTACTACGGGCGAAACCGATGTCCAAGTCACCGTGAATCTTGATGGTGTAGGTAAATGCACAGCTGCAACTGGTGTGCCGTTTTTAGACCATATGCTGCATCAGATCGCAAATCATGGGCTAATTGACTTAGAGGTGCAGGCTACAGGCGATCTAGAAATTGACGATCACCACACAAATGAAGATGTGGGAATTACACTGGGGCAAGCGTTGGGGAAAGCACTGGGCGATCGCAAAGGTATTGTCCGCTTTGGCAATTTTCTTGCTCCCCTGGATGAAGCTTTGATTCAGGTAGTGCTAGATTTTTCGGGACGTCCTCATCTCAGCTATGGCTTACAGATTCCTACTCAGCGCGTCGGCACTTACGATACTCAGCTGGTGCGAGAGTTCTTTGTTGCGGTAGTAAATCATAGTCAGATGACGCTGCACATTCGCCAGTTGGACGGGATTAACTCGCATCATATTATTGAAGCGGCATTCAAGGCATTTGCGCGATCGCTTCGTATGGCAGTAGAAATCGATCCGCGCCGTGCTAGTACAATTCCTAGTTCTAAAGGCGTTTTGTAATGGATGGAGAATAGTCTTATTACAAATTGTTTTTAAGGAGTTAGTTAATTTTTAGCTACATCACTAGATGCAATCCAAGCATTACGTTAGAGGTGTCACCATGTTCGCCATTGTCACACCAGAGAAAATCCAGTTGCCCCCAGGAGCAGTTGTACAGCTACCTGGCAGTTGGCAGGACTATCAAGCATTAAGTCAGCATCTGGGCGATCGCTCAATCCCTCGCATTAAGTATCGCCCTGGAGAAATTCTGTTGATGTCACCGCTACCCAATCATGGACGCAAGGCGAATGTAGTTGCAGATGTTGTCAAAGTTTTGCTCGATCATCTAGGGCAAGACTACGAGGCATTTACCCCAATTACAATGGAACTGCCAGAGATTGGTGGCATTGAACCAGACTACTGCTTCTATATAGATCACTGGGCGGCGATCGCAGGCAAGGAGCAGATTAATTGGGGTGTCGATCCAGCGCCTGATTTAGTGATTGAAATAGATATAACCAGTTACACGGATGTAAATGACTACCTCCCCTATCAAGTGCCGGAAGTATGGTTACTTAAAAAGAACCAACTCACTATTTATAGCTTGCAGGGCGATCGCTACAACATTCGGACCAGCAGTCACTATTTCCCTAAGATTAATGTGTTAGAAGCGATCGCAGAGTGCTTCCAAATTGCCTACGAGCGTAGTTCTAGTGCTGCTATTCGAGGATTGCGGCAGAAATTGGCGAACTAGAATAAATCTTGACAAGCAGAGTCAGCGGAGAAACTAAAAGAAGCGTTCAATCTTGCACTGAAATTCTGGTAACAGTGGCGAGGCGAAGTAATCTTGTCTGCAAACCTTCTTAACTCCCATAATGTTGTCTTTGACGAACGAAAAGGAAATAATGACAACCGCCTATAACTAGCAATCGTACCTCTCACTTCATTCTAAGGGACGCATAGCGTTGGTAATAGTGCTAATGTCTGCACTAGACTGAAGTCATGCAGCATTGAGCGATCCACCAATGACCATCGCAACTCAACCCATCACGCTTGAAGAGTTTTTGAAACTACCAGAAACTAAACCTGCCAGCGAATATATTGAGGGCGAGATTATTCAAAAGCCCATGCCCAAAAGTAAACATAGCCGATTGCAGCTAAAAGTTTGCAACGCAATTAATGAGGTGACGGAAAACTCAAAAATCGCTGATGCTTTTCCAGAGTTGCGCTGTACGTTTGGAGAACGCTCAATTGTTCCTGATGTTGCCGTCTTGTTGTGGGAGCAAATTGAGTTTAACGATGATGGTGAACCAGTAGATGATGTGCGAATTGCACCCGATTGGACGATTGAAATCCTGTCACCAGAACAAAGCTCAAACCGCGTAACCGGAAATATTCTCCACTGTATTCGGCATGGCTGTCAGTTAGGCTGGCTGCTCGATCCAGATGATCGCTCGATTTTGGTCTTTTTACCCAAGCAAGCACCAGAATTATGTGTGGATAGCGATCGCGTTCCTGTGCCTGATAAGATTCCCCTAAATCTCACTGCCGGACAAGTGTTTAGTTGGCTAAAGATGGAGTAGACAACGTATAGCCACTATTCAAAGTAGCCTCAACACAATGATCGCCCTAAATTAGTGAGACTGCATATAGTACGTTTGTCTGGGTGCTGTTATGCGTAAGGTCGTACTACTATTCATTGAGTCTGGTTTGAATTACATTACACGTTCTGCATCAGCAAGCGCGATCGCTCTTTAGACAGTCACCCTTGCTGGAGTGGATATGATATAAAAGTTGATAATTATTTAAGATTATTTATTAAATGCTGATTTCCTCCTCTGGCTTGTCCAAGGTTAAAGACGCAATAAAAGAAAAAATTTTCTTCGGTCACGAACCTAGTGCTGAGTTAATTGCTATATTAACCGTCTACTTTGTCCAAGGCATCCTGGGACTAGCGCGTCTAGCAGTCAGCTTTTTTCTTAAAGATGAACTTGGTTTAAGTCCAGCCCAAGTATCTGGATTATTTGGGATTGTCGCTTTACCGTGGATTATCAAACCAGTATTTGGGTTTATCTCCGATGGATTACCAATATTTGGCTATCGGCGGCGACCATATTTAATTTTATCTGGGCTACTAGGAACAATCTCCTGGGTAAGTTTGGCAACAGTAGTTCACACGCCCCTGCAAGCTACACTAGCGATCGCCCTTGGCTCCTTGTCCGTTGCGGTTGGAGACGTAATCGTTGACTCGCTGGTTGTAGAACGCGCCAGAGCAGAATCTCAGGCTGATGCAGGCTCACTACAATCTATTTGCTGGGGTGCTACAGCTCTAGGCAGCTTGATAACTGCTTACTTTAGCGGTTTATTGCTCCAGCACTTCACCACCCGCACCGTATTTTTGATTACGGCAGCTTTTCCGTTGATTGTCTCAGCAGTTGCCTGGTTGATTGCAGAGTCACCAGTAAGCAGTCGCACCAATTGGTCAACAGCCGCAAATCAACTTAAACAATTACGTCAAGCCGTTGTCCAAAAATCTATTTGGCTCCCCGCTGCCTTTGTATTCATCTGGCAAGCCACCCCAACAGCTGACTCCGCTTTCTTCTTTTTTACTACCAACGAATTACACTTTGAGCCAGAGTTTCTGGGGCGAGTGCGCTTAGTAACAAGTCTCGCTTCCTTAATCGGTGTCTGGGTATTCCAACGCTTCCTCAAAACAATCCCCTTTCGAGTCATTTTTGGTTGGAGTACAGTTCTATCAGCTGTTTTAGGCATGACGACGCTGCTGCTAGTGACTCACACAAACCGCGCGTTGGGCATTGATGACCACTGGTTCAGCCTGGGTGACAATCTCATTCTCACGGTGATGGGACAGATTGCCTATATGCCTGTCTTGATCCTAGCCGCCCGTCTTTGTCCGCCTGGGGTAGAAGCAACATTGTTTGCCCTGTTGATGTCTGTTTCAAATTTGGCATCGATTCTTTCCTACCAATTAGGGGCAGTGCTGATGCGATCGCTTGGCATTACCCAGACTAACTTTGATTCTCTGTGGATCTTAGTCGTGATTGCCAACGTCAGCACTTTATTACCATTACCATTCCTCAACTGGCTGCCATCAGCGTCAACTGAAACACCGATGGAACCCGTCTCGACAATGGATGGCGATGCTAACGTTTCAAAACAGATGGGGCAATTCATCCCAGAATTAGTATCTGAGTTTGTACCGCAGTCAATACTGCGAGAACCAGCTGAAGAACCAGCAGAATAGATTTTTAAGTTTTGCAGTTGTGGGTAATGGGTAAGCTCACCCCTAGCCCCTAGCCCCTAGTCCCTAGCCCCTAATCATATGCAGAGTTTTCAACTTCACGAACGCGCCGCCACAGTCCCCGCTAATTCCTACCAACGCGAAGATTGGCAGAAAGGTTATGAATCTGTAGAACAAGAGTTGGATTACTGGATTGAGGACGTAGAAGGACAAATACCTGCTGAACTACACGGCACTTTGTTTCGCAATGGTCCAGGCTTGCTGGATGTGAATGGCCATCATATCCATCATCCCTTTGATGGTGATGGCATGATTAGTGCGATCGCCTTTCGTGATGGGCGTGCTTACTTCCACAACCGCTTTATTCGCACTGCTGCTTATCTAGAAGAACAAAAAGCTGGCAAAATTCTGTACCGTGGCGTTTTTGGCACTCAAAAGCCTGGTGGTTGGCTAGCTAATGCCTTTGACCTCAAACTCAAAAATATTGCCAACACTAACGTCATCTACTGGGGTGGTAAACTTTTAGCATTGTGGGAAGCCGCAGATCCCCATCGCCTAGACCCCTATACGCTCGAAACACTCGGCAAAGATTCCCTCAACGGCGTTTTGTCAGACGGTGAAGCCTTTGCCGCCCATCCCCGCATTGATCCTAGCTGCAACCAAGATAGTGGCGCTCCAAGCCTGGTAAACTTTTCGATCAAGCCTGGTTTATCTAGTACCATTACCATCTTCGAGCTGAACCTAGATGGTAAGGTGGTGCGGCAGCACGCTTATAGTGTTCCGGGTTTCGCTTTTATCCACGATTTTGCAATTACGCCAAACTACTGCATATTTTTTCAAAATCCCATTGCTTTCAATCCTTTACCTTTTGTATTCGGCTTGCGTGGGGCTGGGGAATGTATCAAGTTCCAGCCTAATCAGCCGACTCGAATTATCGTAATTCCCCGCGACAAATCCAAATCAGTACAGATTCTAGAAATTCATTCTGGATTTGTTTTCCATCATGCCAATGCCTTTGAGCAGGATAACGAGGTTTGTATTGACTCAATCTGTTACGAATCATTTCCAGAGGTAGAGCCGCAAAGTAATTTTAGGCAAGTAGATTTTGATTCCCTGAAGCCTGGGCAGTTGTGGCGGTTTCATCTAGATTTGCAGGATAAGACTAAGACTGTATCGCGGGAGTTAATTGAAGCTCGATGCTGTGAGTTTCCTAGTATTCATCCAGAACGAGTTGGACAACCTTATCGTTACTTGTATATGGGTGCGGCTCATGGCGATACTGGTAATGCTCCGTTGCAAGCAATTCTCAAAATTGATCTAGAGTCTGGAGTACGGCAACTCTGGAGTGCTGCACCGCGTGGCTTTATCAGTGAACCGATTTTTGTTGAACGCCCGAATTCTACTGATGAGGATGACGGTTGGCTACTGACTTTAGTTTACGACGCTGCCCACCACCGCTCGGATGTAGTAATTTTGGATGCGCGTGATTTGAATCGAGGAGCGATCGCCCGCCTGCATCTGAAGCAGCATATTCCGTATGGTTTACACGGTAGCTTTACACCAGAATCGTTTGCACCCAACTGCTAATAGGTTTGGAATCAAAGGCAATAATAATGAGCGATCGCCTCATATCTTGCACTGAACCTCGGTAAATATAACTCGCGGCTTTAAAAACCAAATCCGCCTACGCGGAAAGAGCACAAAACCAAAGGTTTTGAACCTACGGAGGTAGGTTTTGTTTGTGTAGCTGCGGTTTAAACCGCCAGATGCTTTTTAATTTTTGTTCTATTCAATATTAATTTTTGCAAACAAGCTAGAAACCCATTACTTCTTAAAGTCACTAGCTTGTTCGCGAGATAGATGCTTAGCCAACGAGGTGGAATAGGTCACGAACCACGCTATAACCAGCCAAATCCCAAAGTAAATATGCAGTAAAGCCAATCATTGCCAAGCGACCATTCCACAGTTCAGCCTGGGGATTCCAGCCGTAGAGGAATGCATTACGATCTACGCCGTTGAAAGCTTTAGCAACAGGAGGTTTCTCAGTAGTGCTGTTGGTTTGCATTGTTGTTTGCTCCTGAACAAAATCGAGTGTCTAGAATCTATAACTTATCTAACAAGGTGAAGAATATCGCGGACTACGCTGTATCCAGCTAAATCCCAAAGTAGGTAAGCCAGGAAGCCAATCATTGCCAAGCGGCCGTTCCATAGTTCCGCCTGGGGATTCCAGCCAAATATAAAAGCGTTACGATCTTTACCATTAAACTCAGTGGCAACAGGAGGTTTCTCAGTGGTGCTGTTGGTTTGCATTGTTTTTACGCTGTCTTTACGACTTGTTTGTGATGCATTTAATCTACCTGACGCACCACTAGACTGCTTTCTGCCTGTAGGCACAAACCGGATACAACTCTAATGGACGATTTTAAAATTTGTTTTAGAGAGAAAGACTGTACCTTAAGAGGGTGTAAAACAGCTAAAGTGCAAAAAAATGTTACATTAAGTTTTTTTAAGCACAGTTACTTGATATTTAAGCTACCGAGCCTAATTAGGCATTGAATATAGTTCTACTAACTTCATCCTGCTAAAGATATAGTTTTCTGACCTTGGGAGGATGCTTTGAAGTGTTGTATTTAAGGATTGTACGCTATACAGTTTAGCTTTACTTTAGATTTAGATACAGATCTCCTCACAGAATCTTGAATCAGCGCCGACTTAAGCTTTGACGAAGGAAATACGATGTTTCAGAATACGGAAATGACGCTGGGAGTATACAAAACGCTATTCTGGCTGGCACAGGTCGGAATAGATCGCGACGTTGACAGTGCAGAAGATGCCGCGCTTGTCTTTTCAGGCCCGCGATTATATTTTGCGTTGATTGCAGGGGTGGTGCTAGCGTTTGCCATTCAATTTTTATTAACAAACCTCTCCGTTGCTTTTGGGATTTCTTACTTGGGCAATAGATCAGATTCTGATTCTGACTCTGGAGAATCCGGCAGCTTGGGCGGCACAATTCGCAAAATTGGTACAGCGGTCGGGATTTGGACATTAGTTACTGTCAGTATCTCCTTGTTTATCGCTTGTTTACTAGCGGTGCAACTGAGCTTAATTAATAGTGCATGGCTTGGAGCGATCATTGGTCTAGTGATTTGGGGAGCGTACTTTTTATTGCTAGTCTGGGTGAGTTCTACGACGGTAGGTTCCTTAGTCGGCTCGGTTGTAAATACTGCAACCTCAAGCCTTCAAGCGATTATGGGGACAGCTACGGCTGCACTGGGCGTTAAAACTGTGAACGATCAGGTCGTTAGAACGGCTGAAGCGGCTGCCTCAGCCATGCGCCGTGAACTGGGTTCAGGATTAGACCCTACAAGTGTCCGGGACAGCGTCGAGGATTACTTAGACATGTTGCGCCCTCCGGAGTTAGACATCAATAAAATTCGGGGTGAATTTGAGAAGTTACTGAATGATCCGCAGTTGAAATCACTTGCAGGCACTCAAGACCTCCGCAACATCGACCGCCAAAAGTTTATGGATTTAGTCAGCAGCCGCACCGACCTTTCAAAAAAAGATGTCAATCGCATCGTAGACCAGTTGGAAGGCGTTTGGCGGCAGGTGGTGGATCAGCAAGCTCCCCAACAAGACCGCATGGGTGAATTGCTCGATTATCTCAAATCCGTTCAGCCAGGGCAGACGAAAACGGATGAGCTAAATAGCAAAGTAGATCAGCTGATGGCAGAAATGCGCTCATCAAAACAGGCTGACCAAAGTGCAACCAAAGAAGCTGCCCCAGGTCCGGTTCAGCAGACACTCCAGCAAGGCTTCAACTTGCTCATGGGAACTGTGTTGGGACGAGCGGATCTCTCGGAAATAGACGTTGAAACAATCTTAGGTTCGCTCACTAAAGCTAAAGACAAAGTGACCGAGCAAACAGACAAGCTAGCCGATCAAACAGGGTTGAAGACCGCAGCGGTACCTTATAGTACGATTCGCGCTGATGTCGAAAACTACTTGTTCAATACCTACTCCTGGCAAATGAAGCCGGAAAAAATCGAGCAGGAATTTCGAGATGTCCTATACGATCCGGCAGCTGATCCAGGGACAGTGCGGCGGCAGGTGGAGCAACTTTCAAGAAACGATTTTGTTGGAATTCTGCAACAACGGGGTATTTTTACCCAAGCACAAATCCAACAAATTGCCGATCAGCTCGAAGGTGTCCGCAAAGAAGTTTTAACTACGGTGAGAGCAGCTGAGGAAAGAGAAGTAGCACAAGATCTCCAGCGCCGATTGGAAAGTTATCTGTTGGTTACTAATAAGGCAGACTTGACTCCAGAAGGCATTGAGCGGAATTTCAAACCCCTGCTGCAAGATCCAGAGGCGGATCATGAAACGCTAACCCTCCGCCTCGCTCCGCTTGACCGCGAATCAATGCGGCAGGTATTACTTCAGCGCAACGATATTACTCCAGCGGAAGCAGAAACTATTCTGGACGAGTTGGAAAGACAGCGCAATCAGGTTTCGTTAGAATCCCAAGCTCTTACAGAACAGGCAAAACAGCAAGCAGAAACGCTATGGCTGAATTTAGAGTCGTATCTGCGTAACACCGGCAAGGACGAACTGAACCCTGAAGGCATTCAGCGGGATCTAAAAACACTGCTGGATGACCCACAAGCAGGGCTAGGAGCTATCCGGACGCGGCTGTCTCGCTTTGACCGTGATACGTTGGTGCAGGTGTTGAGCCAGCGGCAAGACCTGAGTGAAGAGCAGGTGAATCAAACTATCGAGCAAGTCGAGAAGTCGTGGAGTGGCGTTCTGCACGCACCGCAAGCTGTGGCAGATAAAGCTAAGGAGCAGTACGACAAAGTTACAACCACGATCACAGATTACCTGCGGAACACTGGTAAGGAAGAACTGAACCCTGAAGGTATTCAACGGGATCTTGCTAGATTGTTTGCCAACCCCCAAGAAGGAGCTACGGCGCTGAGAAGGCGGTTGTCGCAATTAGACCAGGACACTCTGGTTAAGCTGCTCAGTCAACGCCAAGACTTGAGTGAGGAGCAAGTTAATCAGGTAATTAATCAGGTGCAAACCTCGATCCGGGATGTTGTGCGAGCGCCTCGTCGTGTAGCAGCGCGGACTCAGGCAAGAGTCCAAAATTTCCAAGCCGTTCTGGAAGACTACCTGCGGAACACTGGCAAGGAAGAACTCAACCCTGAAGGTATTAAGCGCGATTTACAGACGTTACTGAATGATCCACGAGCGGGAGTGGAAAGCTTGAGCGATCGCCTGTCGCATTTTGACCGCTCTACCGTAGTCCAACTTCTGCAAGCACGGGGAGATATGTCCGAGGAGGAAGCAAGCCGGACTGTGGATCAAATCTTCTCTGTCCGTGAACAATTCGTTGAACAAGTACGGGCAATTCAGCGCCGCATCCAGGACGTGCTTGATGGCGTTTTTGGCAGAATCCGCAACTATCTCAATTCCTTGGATCGCCCTGAACTCAATTACGACGGCATCAAGCGCGATGTCCGCCAAATGTTTAATGATCCGCAGGCTGGATTTGATGCCATACGCGATCGCTTGGGTTCGTTTAATCGAGATACTTTGGTGGCGCTGATGAGTTCTCGTGAGGATATCTCAGAGACGGACGCTAACCGAGTTATTGACCAGATTGAAGGAGCACGTAACACTGTGTTGCAAAGGGCAGAACGCCTCCAGCATGAAGCGCAACGACGCTTGGAACAAGTCAAGCATCAAGCCCAACGCCAAGCAGAAGACACCAGAAAAACGGCAGAAACTGCTGCTTGGTGGCTGGCGGGGACTGGGATTGTCTCTGCAATAGCTTCGGCAGCAGCAGGAGCGATCGCTGTAGGTGGTGGTTAAAGCTTAATCATCCGCTAATTTTGGATACAGCCTCTCACTTGAGAGGCTTTTTTTAACCATAGCCGAGCCTAAATTAGGCGATCGCAATTACACTTATCCACTACAACATCTTAAATACCGTCCTGTATGTCATGATTAGTACATTCCACTACGGTGGATGAATGCTAGTTTTAGAAGCTAAACTGCGAAAAAATAAGGACAGTACAAAGTATTACCAGTTCTAGCAAAATTTAATAGTCTATTCATCTACTAGTTTTATTACAAATGCAACTAAGGAGATCCTCGGAAGGGAAGTAATCTTTTCAATTCCTATCACAGTAGATATACAGTTAAGTACAAGATTTATCAAGCGGTAATTATCTAAAAGACGGGAAAAATAATCCCACATAAAACACTGCTAAATATAATTAAATAAATCAAACAGAACATGAATTTTCTAGAATTAGAACATACAACCTTGAGGCATTTGCTCGTAGTAGCAATTAAAGAGCAAGTTTCTTCTGAACTGGGCGAAGATGCAGTCATCCTTAATCTTAAGACTGGGATTTATCACGGTTTAGACGCTGTAGGCGCTCGGATTTGGCATCTGCTTCAAGAGCCAAGAACTGTGAATGATATTTTGAATACTCTTCTACAGGAGTACGAAATTGAGCCTGAGCGCTGTGAGCGTGAACTTGTGGCATTGCTCCAAAAACTTGCAGACGCGGAGCTAGTCAAGGTTAGTAATGAGACGACTGTATAGATTAGTTGCTATCACATCTAGCGATCGCCGACTTCTAGTCAGCGCAATTCTCCTGCTTGGAACTGTGCGGCTAGGATTATGGCTGCTGCCGTTTCAGACTTTGCGACGCTTTTTAGCAGGGATGACGCAGACAACCTCCAAGTGGCAAAAATCAGATCAGTCTGTAGACAAAATCATTTGGGCAGTCAGGGTAGCAAGTCGATATCTACCTGGTAAAGTGAAATGTCTGGCTCGCGCCTTAACTACACAGGTATTACTTGAACGACACGGCTACCAAGCTCTACTCCGAATTGGTGTCGCCAAAAGTAAGCAAGGATTAGAAGCTCATGCCTGGGTGGAAAGTCAGGGAAGAATTGTAATTGGTGGCTTAAAAGACATTGGGCGCTATACGACCTTACCAATGGAAACATCATGAGTGCGATCGCTGGGATATACTACCTTGATGGTCAGCCAGTAGAACGCACAAATCTAGAACGAATGGTGGAGAGTCTGGCACATCGAGGCTCAGACGCATCAGGCATTTGGAGTGAAGGATCCATTGGTCTGGCACACCGGATGCTCTGGACAACACCCGAATCCCTCCAAGAGCAGCTGCCTTTAAAGAACTACACTAGTGACCTTGTAATTACTGCTGATGCCCGGATTGATAATCGAGATGAACTAATCGCAGCGTTGGGCCTCACTAACCGCCCAGCGGAAATCGCGGATAGCCAACTGATCCTGGCTAGCTATGAAAAATGGGGCGATCGCTGCCCAGAGAAACTCTTAGGCGACTTTGCTTTTGCAATCTGGGATCAGCGCCAGCAGAAGCTATTTTGCGCTAGAGACCCGATGGGTGTCAAACCTTTCTACTACTATCGCTCAAACCGAGTGTTTGTCCTTGCCTCTGAAATCAAGGCTTTGCTTTGCCTGGCGGAAGTGCCGCGTCAACTTAATGAGGTGAGGGTAGCGTATCACCTAGCTCTGCTGTTTGAAGATCAAGAAATTACTTTTTACAAAGACATCTTGCGGCTACCTCCAGCACACAGCATAACAGTAGGTTCTCAGCAGCAACTCCGACTTTATTGGTCACTAGATCCTTTACGCGAAGTACGGTTGCACTCAGATCAAGAATACGCTCAGGCTTTTCAAGAAATCTTTACTGAGGCGGTGCGCTGTCGTCTGCGTAGTGCTTTCCCCGTAGGTTCTACATTAAGTGGTGGGCTAGACTCCTCCTCAATTGCGAGTACAGCACGTAAACTGCTTTTAGAATCGGGGACTCAACATCTACATACCTTCTCCGCAATTTTTCCGAACCTGCCAAAGGAAGATTTGCGGTGGATTGATGAACGTCGCTATATTAACGCTGTTCTTGCTGAGGGAGGATTTGAATCTCACTCTGTCCATGCCGACTGTCTTAGCCCCCTGATTGAACTTCTCTGGCAGGATGATGAAGCCGTCCCTGCCCCAAATCTGTATATGCACCAAGCTCTTTATAGCGCTGCCCAACAACAAGGTGTGCGCATCTTTTTAGATGGTCTTGATGGTGATAGCACAGTTTCTCACGGTTGGGGCTATTTGACCGAACTCACTTACACAGGCAGGTGGCATACTCTATTTGCAGAGTTGAGGGCGATTGCAAGGCGATATAAATTACCGCGTCGGCGGCTGCTTTGGAAATATAGCATTACACCTTTGCTGGTAGAAGCTGCTAGGCGATCGCAGTTGTGGCGCGGCACTCAAAATGCGTGTAGTAAAACGCTCAACCCTACCTTCGCCCAGCGAATTAAACTAGCAGAACGTACCCAAACGTTGCTGAGTGACAGATCAACCCCAACATGCACCGCCCGACAAGAACACTGGCGCAACCTTACCTCTGGATTACATGCCTATGGACTAGAACTCACTGATAAAGGTGCGGCTAAATTTTCTCTGGAAGCTCGCTATCCGTTCTACGATCAGCGACTAATAGAATTTTGTCTGGCTCTACCTCCTGAGCAAAAGCTTCACCAAGGATGGACACGGCTAATTCTGCGTCGCGCCATGACTGATATTCTGCCTCCAGAAGTCCAATGGCGGGTTCATAAGGCAAACTTAGGTCCGAACTTTAAGCGGAGGTTACTGGAGTACGAACGCGAAACTTTAGAGCGGGTAATCAATAAACCGCAAATAATTGAACCCTTTGTGGATGTACAAGCTTTAAGTGCAGCTTATGAGCATTACGCATCCCAGCCACTACAAAGTAACCAAGATGCGATCGCTGTTTTTGCAGCAGTTACACTAGCCCTCTGGTTAGATCAAGTACGTTTGATCTCGTAAATTAATCTATAAGAAAGTTATTAGCATTAAACATCTTCATTAAATCTTCATTATAAGTAGTCCTACTATATTAAGTACTTGTTTATACTAGTTTAGTAGCAGGTCACTTATGTGAAAGTGCGTTCAGTCAAGATATTTACCAAAAAGTGAGTTAGCAATGAAGAAGACTTGGAATACTCCAGAATTGATTGTCTACGGTCCCGTACAAGAGCTTACCCAAAAAGTAATTGGGTTTGGCGACGCTATTATCTTTGATAGCTCCGATGGTGGTGGTGACGGCAACGAAAAAGGACCTTTTGGTAGTTCTTTATAAGGAATTATTAAGTACTACTCTATAAGTACCTTAGTGGGGAGTTGATTTCAAACTTTAACTCCCCGCCAAAGTAAAACCAAGATTAGCCATGATTATTAAAAAAGCCTTATTGAGGTAAAAAGCAAAACGTGTTTTCCTACATTGCTTATGGTCTAGGCATTAAGTCAGACTTACCTCTACCTGAGTTTTTAGCTACAGATGCTGGATGTGATGTTACTATCCGCGTAAAAAATTCTGACAGCACACCGTTTCAAGACTATGTGCCATTAGAAGTTGCCGATAAGCCAGCATATATTAAAATAACCGCCGCAGAAGCAATTATTTTTTTTAAGGATGTAGGAGTTTTTTTAGTGCATGGCGGACACGAAGTTGTTGTTATTCCAGCACCGGAAGTAGACGATCGCCTGATTCGGTTATATATCGTCGGAACTGTAATGGCAGTTTTGCTGTATCAAAGAGGTTTATTAGTATTACATGGAAGTGTAGTAGATATCAACGGTGATGCTGTTGCGTTTCTCGGACACTCAGGAGCGGGTAAATCTTCTACAGCTGCCGCGCTGCATATGCGTGGACATAAAATTATTGCGGATGATGTGGCAGCTATAAACTTGGATACAGATCCGGCTACAGTATTCCCTGGATTTCCCCAAATTAAACTCAGTCCAGAAGCAGCTGTTTCTTTGGGATACGATATTGAGTCGCTGTTGCTGCACCCGCAGGAAGAGAAACGCGGTTATCGAATTACGCAAAGATTTTCCCCAGATCCGCTGCTACTTAAGCGGATCTATGTACTTGCCGAAGATGCAGCGCTTGGGATTGAACCCATCCGACCTCAAGAGGCTGTCATAGAACTGGTGCGTCACTCTCGTCCCACAACATTATTCCATTCTGGAGGAGCGCCACACTTCCTTCAGTGCGCTAGCCTTGCCAAGAAATTAACAATATATCGCCTCCAGCGCCCGCGCTCTCTTTCATTGCTACCTGAATTAGCAAAGTTGGTAGAAGAACACGTTGCCCGTGATTTGCAGCAAGTTGTATAAGCTAATTGCTTAAATTTCCATGCCCAAAAAGACCAGACAAAGAAGCCGTGATCTAACTAGCAAAATAAGTAGCGCTGTAGGTAAGTTATCTTACTTGCAGCAGACTTTTGCTTTAGTCTGGAGTGCAGCCCGAAATTGGACGCTGGCTTGGTTGGTTTTATTAGTTGTCCAAGGTCTATTGCCAGTTACCACTGTCTACCTAACCCGAACATTAGTTAATAGACTAGTGGCAGTTATTGGTATTGGGTTCTCCTGGGAGAGCGTTCAAACTATCTTAGTACCAGCGGCAGTGATGGCAGGAGTTTTGTTGCTGACGGAGTTTCTCCGAAGCGCAAGCGAATGGATTCGCACTGCTCAATCAGAACTAGTACAAGACCATATCAGTGCTTTAATTCACGAAAAGTCGGTTGCTGTGGACTTAGCTTTCTATGAGTCGTCAGAGTATTACGATCGCTTAAACCGAGCGCGTAGTGATGCCAGTAGTCGTTCTCTTAGCTTGTTAGAAAATAGTGGCAGCCTGTTGCAAAACAGTATTACTCTGCTAGCTATGGCGGCGGTACTAGTCCCCTATGGTGCTTGGATACCTTTTGTTTTACTGGTTAGTACATTACCAGCCTTCTATGTGGTACTTCGCCTGAATCGACGACAACACTTGTGGTGGCAAGAAACAACCACAGATCGGCGCTGGCTTCAGTATTATGAGATGCTCCTCACGCATAGCGCGGTTGCTGCTGAACTGCGGCTGTTTAACTTGGGGCCTCATTTTCGGTCAGCTTACCAGGTGTTGCGTCGCCGACTACGAACAGAGCGTCTCAAGCTGATTAAAGATCAAAGTTTGGGTCGTCTCGGTGCTGGTGCTGTAGCTCTGGTAATTTCTAGCACTGCTATGCTCTGGATGGTGCGGCAGGTCTTACTGGGGTTAATAACACTGGGCGACCTGGCACTGTTCTATCAGGCTTTTAATCAAAGTCAGAAGTTAATGCGATCGCTGTTAGGAAACTTGGGGCAAATCCACAGCAATACTCTATTTATAAATAATTTATTTGAGTTTTTGCAGTTGAAACCACAAATTTTAGAGCCAAAATTGCCACTTCCTGTGCCGTTATTGCAAAAGGGAATTGAATTTCAGCAAGTCACATTCCGCTATCCTGGTAGCAAACGAGCCGCTTTGCAAGACTTTAACCTTACTATCCCTGCTGGGCAAGTTGTCGCAATTGTTGGCGATAATGGTGCTGGCAAAAGCACTCTAATTAAACTCCTTTGCCGTTTTTACGATCCTGAGGCTGGTCGCATTGAATTAGATGGAATTGATATTCGTGACTTATCAATTGAAGAATTCCGCCGCGCGATCGCGGTTTTGTTCCAGTCGCCAATTCCTTACCATACGACCGCTGCTCAAAATATCACTATGGGTGATTTAGCGGCATCGCCGAGCGCTGCTGAAATTGAAGCTGCTGCCAGAGGTGCTGGGGCGCATGATCTGATTGCTCGTCTACCGCGAGGATACGATACGCTGCTGGGAAAATGGTTTGCTGACGGGGCTGAACTCAGTGGGGGTGAATGGCAGCGTGTTGCTTTAGCTAGGGCTTTCTTACGGCGATCGCAGATTATCATCCTTGACGAGCCAACCAGCGCTATGGATTCCTGGGCTGAGGCTGACTGGTTAGAGCGATTTCGCACACTAGCTAACGGTCGTACCGCTATCGTAATTACTCACCGCTTCACTTTAGCTATGCGTGCTGATCTGATTCACGTTATGCGCGATGGTCAGATCGTAGAATCGGGTAGTCACGAGCAATTACTGGCTCAAGGCGGTCTTTATGCTCAATCGTGGACTACACAAATCCAAGTTAGTCAGCCTTACGCGAGTGAGTTAAATTAAGTGGCTTTGTTTCAAAATTTTGTATAGTAAAATACTAACTAGTGAGTTTTGCTTGCTAAAGTTCCGTTGCCGAAACTGGCGATATTCTATCAAAATTCAGAATTTTGATTGCCGAAGTCAAGGCAGCACTCCAGGTAAAGGCTTAATTACTGCTTCCTTGATATTTGAATGAATCAAAAAATTGCAGATGACATCACTAAAACTCCAATGGTGGAAATGCGCCCAGAAGTCGAGCTACTACTCTGTTGTACTCGGACGTGCATGGACTTGGAAAGAGCCGAGCGCACAAAGATCCTGCTTCAAGAAGACATAGATTGGGACTATCTGATTCGGACAGCACTTTGGCACGGGGTGATGCCACTTTTATACTCGAACCTCAACGCTACCTGCCCAGAAGCTGTTCCCCATGCCCGACTTGCTCAGCTGCGTAATTATTTCCACACTAACGCCCGACGTAACCTGTTTTTAACCGGGGAACTACTCAAAGTCTTGAATTTATTTGAGGCACACGCGATTCCTGCTATTCCATACAAAGGGCCTGTACTGGCTGCTTGTGCCTACGGTCAGCTTGTGCTGCGGCAGTTTTGCGACTTGGACATTCTAATTCACGAACGGGACATTTTGCGGACCAAGAATTTACTTGTTGCCCAGGGATATCAGCTGCACGGTCAACTGGACTGGGAGTATCACTTTGTCCACGAGGATAGTAAAGTCAGCGTAGACCTGCATTGGGGAATTACCCAGAAGGAACGCCCTTTCCTCCTTAATTTTGAGCGCTTGTGGTCGCGCCATGAGTTGGTATCCCTTGGGAGTACGAAGGTAGTCAGCTTTCAGCGGGAAGATTTGCTACTGATTCTCTGCGTCCAAGTGACAAAGGATTGCTGGCAATGGCAGGAACAATTGGCTAAAGTCTGTGACATTGCTGAAGTGATTCGTGTTTATCAGGATATAGATTGGAATTGCGTTATGGAGCAGGCTCACACATTAGGCAGTGAAAGAATGCTCTTGCTCGGTCTTCTCCTGGCACACGACCTTTTAGGAACAGCCCTTCCTGAAGAAGTCTGGCAAATGATCCAGGTACATCCAATCGTAGAAACACTCGCCAAGCAGGTGTGCGAAAGGCTTTTCATTCCAGATTACAGCCGGACAGACAGACCGTCAAAGTACCTTGACCTAGAAAAAAACCTATTCTATTTCAGAGTGAGAGAACGCTGGCAAGATAGAGTCCCGTATGTTCTCCACCTTGTACACGTTGCGATCGCTCCTACTATAGAAGACCGAGAGTTTCTGCCGCTACCTGCATCTCTATCTTTCCTCTATTATTTAGTTCGACCAATTCGGGCGATCGCCAAGTATGGCTTGAGTCCATTGAAAAAGCGTTTGAGATTCTAAAAACTTAATTGGTATTCTCCTTACACCAACGAACGTAATCGCACCAAAATTGCACCAATAATTAAACCAACCCCATGCACCCAGTAAGCGATGCCAGTTGGGTTAACGCCACCGGGAATGTTCAAACTGCCAATTCCATAAAACATCTGTTGTCCAAACCACCAGAATAGATAGAACAACGCTGGCAATTCAATGGGGATAAATACAACTACTAGGGGCAAGATAGTATCAATTTTAGATTTAGGAAAACTCAGAAAGTATGCTCCCAAAACGCCTGCGATCGCCCCATTTGCCCCAATCAATGGCGTTGTTAAAGTTGGAGCAACCAGAATTTGTACTATCCCAGCGAGAATGCCACAAAGCAGGTAAAACACTAGAAACTGCCTATGCCCCAAAATGTTTTCCACACTTCTACCGAAAACCCATAAAAACAGCAGATTGCCCAGAATGTGACTAAAACTGCTATGCAGAAACATGTGAACTAGCAGTGAACTAGAAAGTATCAGTAGCGCTATCCCAGTAGCTGGGTTGCCTCCTGCTAAATCCGCTGTTACGCTAGTGATTCGCGCCGGAACTACACCCCAGCTATTAACCAAATCCCCCAGTTTACCCGCGACCTCTAATTTTAGTTCCCAGAGGAACAGGGCAATATTGATCCCGATTAGCAAATAATTACAGATAGGCTTGCTCCGACTGGGAATATTATCGCCAATAGGAATCATTTTTTGGTTGATAAGCTTGGTAGACAGTTAAACAATTCCCCAACTTTCCTTCTGGTCAAATCGGTGGACTTTGAATTCACTGAATCTATGCGGTAGCTAGGGTTATATTGGAGCTGCCTAATCAGTCACCGTTGCACTAGAGTCGCTATCTGGAAAAATCATAATGTTGACTCCTCTACGCATTTTGATTCTCGAAGTCTCAGTTAATGACACTGTACTGATGCTAGACGAACTGAGTCAAGCTGGGATCGAACCGGATTGGCAGCGCGTGGAGACTGAGCAAGACTATCTTGCCCAATTAGATGTGGGCTGCGATGTGATTCTGGCAGACTATACCATGCCTGATAACGCAATACGTGCGTTGCAGCTTTTACAAGAGCGTGGTCTGGATATTCCTTTAATTGTTGTCACGGCCAGTGTCAACGCAGAGGTAGCGGTGGAGTGTATGAAGCAGGGTGCGGCTGACTACCTGTTCAAAGACCGACTGGGGCGGCTAGGACAGGCTGTGGTGCAGGCTGTACAACAGAAAAAAGTGCGCGATGAGCAGCGACAGGCTCAGACTGCCCTCCAAAAAAGTGAAGAGCGCTTCCGACACTTAGCGGACAACGCTCAAGATATAATTTACCGTTATCGCTTCACCTCTCCTCAAGGCTTTGAGTACATTAGTCCAGCAGTAACAGCGATCACTGGTAACACGCCGCAAGAGTATTATGCCGATCTTGACCTGAGCAAGATTGTTCATCAAGATGATCTGTGGATATTGCAGCGCTGGGCAATGGGTAAGGGACTGAACCAGCCTACTACCCTGCGTTGGCGCAAAGACGGTGCAATTATTTGGCTAGAACATAGTAACGTTCCTATTTACGACGCAGCTGGTGGATTGAGCGCGATAGAGGGAATTGCCCGCGATATCACTGAGCGGAAACAGGCTGAATTTCAATTACAGCAGCAACTCTTAAGCGATCGCGTCTTAGGAGCAATTGCTTCACGGATTCGGCAATCTTTAAACTTAGATGAAATTATTTGTACAACCGTTGCGGAAGTACGGCAATTCCTGCAAGCTGACCGCGTGTACATCCGTCGCTTTGATGCAAATCAAGATGCCGTACTTGTGGCTGAATCAGTAGCTCCTAATTCGACGCTAGATCATACACCAACTAAAATTCAATCAACTTGGTTGCAGGAACTTCGGGCAGGATGCCAGCAGGGAAATGTTCAAGTAGTTAATGACATTAATCAGCCAGGTTTACCACCGAATTTAGTTAAATTGATGACTAAATTTCAGATTAAGGCAATTTTAGTTCTACCAATTTTTCAAGATAATGGTTATTTGTGGGGATTGCTAGCAGTTCATCAATGCTTCCAGGTACGGCAGTGGCAACAAACCGAAATTGACTTACTAGAAAAACTAGCAATCCAAGTAGAAATCGCTATTCAGCAAGCTCAACTATTTAACCAAGTTAAACAACAGGCGCAAAAAGAGCAATTACTTAACCAAATCAGTCAAGCACTAAACTCTAGCCTCAATCCAGATCATATATTGCAAGAAATCGTCGATCTTACAGGAGAATGCTTTAACGTTGACCGAGTAAATATTCTCTGCATAGATGCTGAACAGATTTGTGTTTTGAATGAGTGGCGAAAAAGTAACGAAGTTATTTCCGCGCTAGATTGGCACGACCCTGGATCAGACCATTTTAAGTTATTAGATCCTAATTCTGATTTCTCGTTTCTTCGAGTAATACATGCTCCTAAATTTGCAGAGATCACTCTAACGCCAAACCATCAGAAAGGGATTCAACAAGCACAAATTCTGTCGGTGTTAAGAGTACCAATTTTTATTCGTAACCAATTCTTTGGTTGCATATCAGTGCAAACAACAACCAGTTATCGGACATTTACGCAAGAGGAAACTCAATTATTACAACGGATTGCCGATCAAGCGGCGATCGCCCTTTACAATGCTCAAAGCTACGAACGCCTCGAACAGTTAGTGAAGGAGCGCACTCAAGAATTACAGCAGGAGAAACTAATTTCAGAAGCGGCTGATCGTGCTAAGAGCGAATTTTTGACTAATATGAGTCACGAGCTGCGTACACCACTAACTAGCATTTTAGGGTTTTCTAATCTGCTGTTGGAACAGATTTTTGGTCAGCTAAATGACAAACAGCAACAATATATTACTTGCATTTCTTCCAGTGGAGAACATCTATTGGCACTGATTAACGACCTACTTGATTTATCTAAAATTGAAGCGGGCAAGGAAGAATTAAACTTGGAAGTAATTGATGTAGAGGAAATATGCCAAGCGTGCGTCTCTCTGATTCAGGAGCAAGCAAACAGCCGTGGGTTGGAACTGGTGCTGGGAATAAACCCAGATATAACAACTTGTATTGCTGACAACCGCCGCTTAAAACAAATTTTGTTCAATTTGCTGTCAAACGCTGTTAAGTTTACAGATATTGGATCAGTCTTAATAAAAGTTGATAAAACTGAAGATAAAATCAATTTCGCAGTAATTGATACCGGAATTGGCATTGCAGAAGCAAATCAAGCAACTCTTTTTGAACCATTCTGGCAAGTAGATAGTGACCTTAACCGTAAATATGAAGGTACAGGTCTTGGTTTAGCCCTAACGCGGAAGCTAGCGCATTTGCATGGGGGAGAGGTCACAGTTAGGTCAGAACTAGGACGTGGGAGTTGTTTTACTCTGTATTTGCCGGAAAATCCACCTGGTTGGGATTAAGACTGGAGGTAATTTGGGATGAATTGCGATCGCAGTTATGACTCTTAGAAAGGGCAACGCTAAAATCATTAAAGACTATTTAGTGCTGCCCTCATGTCTCATCGTGCCAACATTTCAGATATCCAGTCAGCTGATGCAAACAGTCATCATTCACGCAGTACCAGCAAAAATCAAAATACGATTCGGATTCGGGGAGCTAGGCAGCACAATCTGAAAAATATTGATTTGGAATTGCCACGCGATCGCCTGATTGTGTTTACAGGTGTATCTGGTTCCGGTAAATCTTCCCTGGCCTTTGACACGATTTTTGCCGAAGGACAGCGCCGCTATGTTGAATCTCTGAGTGCTTATGCGCGACAATTTTTAGGACAGGTGGATAAGCCGGATGTTGAGGCAATAGAGGGCTTAAGTCCAGCAATTTCAATTGACCAAAAATCCACTTCCCATAATCCGCGCTCAACTGTTGGCACTGTAACGGAAATTTACGACTATTTGCGACTATTATTTGGTCGTGCAGGTGAGCCACATTGTCCAATATGTAATCGCTCGATTGCTCCTCAGACAATTGACCAAATGTGCGATCAGATTATGGAACTGAGCGATCGCACTAAATTTCAAATCCTGGCTCCAGTTGTGCGGGGCAAAAAAGGTACTCACCGAAAACTGCTATCAAGTCTAGCTTCTGAAGGGTTTGTCCGCGTCCGCATTGATGGTGAAGTGCGGGAACTCAGCGACTCAATTGAACTGGATAAAAATCATAGCCATAATATTGAGGTTGTGATTGACCGACTGATTAAAAAACCTGGACTAGAAGAACGCCTGACTGATTCCCTCACAACCTGTCTGCGCCGCTCTGAGGGAATTGCAATTATTGAGCTTATAGATACTGTTGAGGCTTCAGATATTCAAGGTATTCTGACTTATCCCACTAGTCAATCAATAGCAGCTGAAACGAGTTCAACATACCAAGTTGGAGAAGCTGGGGGAGCAGAGGAGTTTCAAGCAGCTAATAAAAGCAATTCTAACGAACTGGTGTTTTCCGAAAACTTTGCTTGTCCAGAACATGGGGCAGTGATGGATGAGTTGTCACCACGGCTGTTTTCCTTTAACTCGCCTTATGGTGCTTGTCCGCAGTGTCATGGATTGGGTTACTTGCAAAAGTTTTCGCCAGATTTAGTCGTGCCTGAGCCGCAAACACCAGTATATGCAGCGATCGCACCTTGGTCAGAAAAAGACAACTCCTACTACTTAACTTTGCTCTACAGTTTGGGACAAGCTTATGGTTTTGAAATCCAAACGTTATGGAGCAACCTGACACCAGAACAGCAACACACTATTTTATACGGCACTGATCAACCGCTCTGGATTGAGGAGCGAAATGATTACAGACGCTACTCTGGTGTTATTCCGCTACTCCAACGGCAGTATAGCGAAGCCAGTTCAGAACTGATCAAGCAAAAGCTGGCACAATATCTCATTGATCAACCGTGTGAAGTATGTCAAGGAAAGCGCTTGAAGCCAGAAGCGTTATCGGTGCGGCTGGGACAGTATCGGATTACTGATCTTACTGGTGCATCTATTCAGCAGTGTCAGCACAAGATAAACACAATGCAACTGAGCGATCGCCAGTCTCAAATCGCCGATCTGGTGCTGCGAGAAATCAAAGCCAGACTGCAATTTCTGCTTGATGTGGGACTGGATTACCTAAGCCTTGATCGCCCAGCAATGACTCTTTCTGGTGGCGAAGCGCAGCGAATCCGACTAGCAACCCAAATTGGCTCTGGTTTAACTGGCGTTCTCTACGTACTCGATGAACCTAGTATCGGGCTGCATCAACGCGATAACGGGCGCTTGCTACAAACGCTTACAAAACTGCGCGATTTAGGCAATACGTTGATTGTCGTGGAGCATGATGAAGAAACGATTCGCGCCGCTGATCATGTTGTTGATATTGGTCCTGGCGCTGGAATTCACGGCGGACATATAATTGCTCAAGGTGACTTGGAGGCGTTGCTAGGGGCTACTGATTCTCTCACAGGCGCTTATTTATCAGGGCAACGGGTGATTGCAACTCCAGCAGAACGACGGATAGGTAATGGGCGATCGCTCCTAATTAAAGACGCTCACCGCAACAATCTTAGACATATAGATGTTGAAATCCCTCTAGGCAAGCTTGTCTGCATTACTGGTGTATCCGGTTCTGGTAAATCCACACTGGTTAATGAACTACTTTACCCAGCGCTGCAAAACCACTTCACCCACAAAGTGCCTTTCCCACAACAAATAGAAGCTATTAAGGGACTCAAATGTGTTGATAAGGCGATTGTAATTGACCAGTCCCCAATTGGGCGCACTCCCCGCTCAAATCCAGCCACATACACAGGGGTATTTGATGTAATTCGGGAGGTGTTCACTCAAACTATTGAAGCTAAAGCTAGAGGTTACAAGCCGGGGCAGTTTTCTTTCAATGTCAAAGGTGGGCGGTGTGAAGCTTGTGGGGGGCAGGGTATGAACGTGATTGAGATGAATTTCCTGCCAGATGTTTATGTGCAGTGTGAGGTATGTAAAGGCGATCGCTACAATCGAGAAACTCTGCAAGTGAAATTCAAAGATAAATCCATTGCTGATGTTCTGAACATGACAGTGGAAGAAGCCCTAGAATTCTTCACGAATATCCCCAAAGCTGCAACAAAATTGCAAACTTTGGTTGACGTTGGCATAGGTTATGTCCGTTTGGGGCAAACTGCGCCAACATTATCTGGTGGTGAAGCGCAGCGGGTGAAACTTGCCTCTGAATTATCTCGCCGTGCTACAGGTAAGACTCTGTATTTAATTGATGAACCCACTACAGG
>JBGTCQ010000243.1:0-17104 GCA_041748755.1 Chroococcidiopsidaceae cyanobacterium
ATTGATACTTTTAGTAATCAATCTGTCGAGTTTCAAATGCATTTTCAAAAACTTCCAAAGAATCTCGATTTGCCATCGGTTTCGGTAGATTTCACCCACCTCTTCATTCGTCATCTGTTCTAAATTTGTGGCCAGCCGGAACTCACTTCGACTCTCCAAATCACAAACCAAAACCACCCGGTATCGCTGATGTTCGAGTTCGGTTTTCATCTTGTTTTTAATCCGCACCACGAAGCGCGTTTGGGTTTGACTCAACTGGTCAAGGAACTCCCAACTCGCCAAGCCTCGATCCATCACTCCAACACCGTTATCAGGAATCATCCTTGTTTCTTGGGGACAGGATACTGCATTCTGCCCCCATTTTTTCTGCGCTCAGCTATCTTTCAACACTTCTGGACTACACCCAGTCTTTATAAGGATATCTAAAAGCTTAGATTACTAACTACTTTTTTTGGAATGCCTCAACTCGAATAATTGGTTAATGGGAAAAACAGAAGTTTATCTAGTGGTAGTTTACTTGCAGATAAATTCCAAATAGTTTCCTCAATGTTGCCAACAGTAGCTGGAGGAAAACTTTTATTACTACTTGACCAGTAATTCAACAAGCCTACCTCACCATAAACGTATATTTTTGCTAACCATGATAAAAATGATTGTAAAGTTTGAGGTTCCATAAAACAAAATCCCCAATCTATTACATGATACCTACTATACAATCTCTCCGGTAAATCTAAATTAACGTCTTGTCGATCTCGAAATCCTGATAGAGGCAACATGGAGTAATCAGGCAGGGAAGTATGAAAATTATCTAGTATATTATCCCGAAATCCTAATGGGACAAACATGGAATAATCAGGCGGTAAATTAGAGAAATTATCTACAACCCATGCCTGTAACTTTTCAGAAAAACGCTTTTCTACTTGGAAAACTTTGGAAGGTATTAATATACAAAAATGGCTACTCATCTCATTCTCAGCTAACCGTAAGTATAATTCACGTAAGTAATGGCTGCAAGCACTTTCCTAGCTTCTAGCGGGTTTCAATACCAAATAGATTTACATCTGTCGTGCTTTAAAGGCGATCGCCCTAATTAATACTTGCTTCAATCTTTTAATCAGAGGTTGGAGGCTGAAGTTGATAATGCTCATCCTCAAAATCTTCAATTAGACTAACTAAAAGTTCTAAAAGAGTATTTTGTTCTGGAGTACGGTTTTTACAAGCCATCAACTTTTCGACAGCCTCAAAATATCTCTCGTTTTCTTCTTCAGTTGTAATTACCTTGGGCTGTAATGCTAGCAGAAGACCGTAAGTATTTTTATTAAAAGTAAGGGTCATTTTTCCATTTATCCTTATCGTATTGAGAAGGTGTCAACACATATTTTATAAAAATAGTCTAGCTTTCATAATCAATACTTACAATTAGGTGATAGTCATTGCCTTTAGTATTGAAAACAGTGAAATTACCAACAGCATCAGCATTTAGGTAAACTTGCTTTACATATCAAGATATCTCCATTTTACTTTTTTAGCAGTTCTGAACCAGTCGTCAAGAGCATTAAGAGCGTCAGCGTGTTGCTGGCAAAATTTAAGCAGTTTTTACGGGTAATAATATGCATAAATTGTAGTGAAGCGCGATGCCTGCGGCGGACTTTGCCTATGCGCACCCAACTAACCAGAACATCAGTGAAGCGCGTAAACTCGAAGTGGCTTGTTGGCAGACATCGCTCTAATCACGTCCTCGTCTCAGTTCTTCAATCAAATCACGGATAGCATTTTGATTATTTTGAGCCACAACTGCCGCCGCTTCAGCTGCTTGAGCAGCACGTTGTGACGCTAGCACCGCTTCTCTAGCAGTCTGGGAAAGCTCCGTAATAGCTCTGGCTTGCTCAGCCAAGACATTAACAAACTGTTGAATAGTCTGCTGTTGGCGTTCTGCTGTCTGAGCCAAGCGTTCAATGTTTTGTCCTTGCCGATCTGTAGTCTCAGCAATACGTTCAACTGCTGTTAATAGCCGCTCTAGGCGATCTTCAATTCGGTCTAATTGTGCAGTCATTGTGTTTCTGCTGTAGCTACTTAGCACTCTAACATTAAGAGCAGTCTACAAAAATTGGTAGCAAGCAATGTCGGACGACAAGCCGCTTTACCTCTACGCGCCTCAATAAGAATTAATCCAGAACAATTGTAAATAGCCGCACTTTTAACTAAGCTTAGGTTCAAACCAACGGGTGATTACTCCGCAGCCTTTAAACTGACACAATTTCGGTATAACAGTTAACATTTTGACGTAGTAGAGGTTGAAGGGGAATGATTAAATCTTGGATGGTAATTGGAGGGGTGACTTTCTTAGTTGCGCTGGCTGCTAACTTTATTACGCCCAAGGATCTTCAGTGGTTCAAACGCTTACAAAGACCTAGATGGCTAACTTTTGAAAAGGCAATCCCGATTATCTGGATTGTTGTTTTTATTTGTGGAGCATGGTCAGCTTATATTGTTTGGGAAAACACTCAAAACTGGCTACTGATGGGGTTCTACTTACTTGTGGAACTTGTTACGATCGCCTACAACCCTGCAATGCTGAGGCTTCGCAGTCTGAAGGTGGGTACAATTATTGGAGGAATTGGCGCGGTTTTAGGTATCCTTTTGGCACTGACAGTCTTACCGATTTCTGGTTTAGCAGCAGCGTTACTCCTACCGTATGTGATTTGGAGTCCAATTGGAACTTACACCACCTGGGAAATGACCCGCCTCAATCCCATAGATGTTTAATGTTGCGGTTGATGTAGTAGTGGGAGGCGGTTGTAATACTTTTGATGAATGTGCTGCTTCACAAGTTTCGCTAATTACTTTTACAATGAATCGCCACTACGATCGCGCTTGATGTCTGGGTAAGCAAACTGGCAATAGTCCAGAGGGTGGAAAGCATTGAACAGGCGATCGCGGCTGTTCGCTACCAACTTAATCAGATCACAAGCAGCTATTACCAGCCGGACTTTACTAATGGTGCTATTAGTGCCGCCTGTTTAATTGAACAAGCGATCGCTGAAGACATTTAACAGCGGGCATCGTTAAAAAGTGCTTAGCTCATACAGGAATACGTCAATGTCTTTTTGCACACCTTTTTTAATAGTCCTGAATCATTAATGCCAGATTGTGTAGTGAAGCGAGGGATCAACCCGATCTGTGAAGCTAAGGTACAAATCTTGCTCTTGGGTGGGAGCCGATTCGTATTGTTCAGATTGACATGCCGCAGTTGTCTGCCTCCTTTGCACGGTGGCATTTGCAGCGTTTTCAATCACTTCAGGCGGACTAGAAGCAAGGGATACTTTTAACATAGCCAACTTTGACCAGGCAAGAGAGAAGGGACTTTGTAGATACTTCTGGACTAGTGCTTGCTTTTCTACTGCCTCTAAATCTTCTAGAAGCCCGTCATTCAGATTTTTTGACATGTATGTTCTCCTTTGAGAAATTGAGGTAGATTGCAGGCAAAGTCATGGCCTGATGAACTGTACTCATCGCAGAGATTCAATGGTGAATAAGCCTCTGAAGAACGGACAATCTCCGCCTACTAAGTTGATGGCGCTAAGGCAATAGCTAATTAAGTGCCATATTTATAAGCGATAAGTTTGCTTGTCGACTTGAACTGCACCTTGAGTCGGAGAGGGAGCGTGTCCAAAACCTAGTTGAAGTGGTCTGTGAGGGGCTTCATCTAAAGGCAGGTGTGAGCGTGTCCAAAGCCTAATTGAGTTTGCTTATCGGCTTGAATTGCACCTTGAGTCGGGGAGGGAGCATGTCCGTAGCCTAGTTGAGTTGGTCTGTGTTGAGTTGGGGAAGCATTGATAAGTTCGACTGCTGCAAAACCAATTCCAAAAAGCACTAGAGAAAACAGGAGTTTTTGAGTTGTTTGAATTTTCATGGCTAAACTCGTTTAAAAATCGTGTGGTGTTTATGCAAGTAAGGCGACAAGCAACAGAAGTCCGAGGATTGAAACCCTAGTCACAAACAGATTTTCAGTATCGTCGTCAGGTAGCATGTTGGTTTCCTCTAAATGCTCGTCTATACACTTATCGGTTTGGCGGCTGGAAATTATGCCGCCTTGCAAGTAATCTTTCGTCATTGCTTATAGAAGAGCTATTCTTCGCCTGCTGCTACCCAACGGGCGACTAAGCGTTGATGCCCGCCATCTGACTCTTTTTCCCAGATCATCGAAAGTTTGGGTCGGGGAGCAGCAGTCAGTTTAGTGTCGTAATTGTTAGTTGTCAGGGCTACCATTTGTTTAACTCCAAAGCTAATTAACCTATCTATGTAGCTATAGGTCTGGCAGCTATAAGTTATGCAGCGCTGATCCCACTTTTTAATGCTGAAGAGATGCAGCAGTTGCTCTGGGGTTGAGTTTTCCCGTCTTTGTATTCCAACCTGTGTCAAGTCCATCTCCAAATAATTTGGTCTCTTTTTGCTTGAGGGTGAGATTTCTGGCAGGACACTTTGAATTAGTATTAATTATTGGACTGAATAGAGCTTGCATGCCCTTAGCTTTGTACCAAGTGAGAAGGCTTGATAACTGACCCGTAGCCCCTCGCCGTTGCGAGAGTGGTACAACCGATGACAAAACTTATTATTCAAATTCCTTGTTACAACGAGGAACAGACACTAGGGACAACATTAGCAGCACTACCCCGTTACTTACCTGGTATTGACACCATTGAGTGGTTAGTAATTGATGATGGCAGTAGAGATCGAACTGTCGAAGTTGCTAAGGCAAATGGTGTCGATCACATTGTCCAATTCCCGACTAACCAAGGACTAGCAAAAGCATTTATGGCTGGGTTGCAAGCAAGTCTCAAAGCTGGGGCAGATATTATCGTCAACACCGATGCGGATAATCAATATTGTGCTGATGATATTCCGCAACTGATTAAGCCGATCCTTTTGCACCAAGCTGAAATTGTAGTTGGAGCAAGACCAATTTGGAAAACGAAACAGTTTTCCCCGACGAAAAAGCTACTACAAAAACTGGGTAGCTGGGTGGTGCGCCTTGCTAGTAGAACAAAAATCCCCGATGCTCCCAGCGGCTTTCGGGCTTTTAGCCGCGAGGCAGCTTTACAGTTAAATGTGTTCAACGATTACACCTATACCCTGGAAACAATTATTCAAGCAGGACAAAAGGGGATGGCAATTACATCAGTGCCAATCAGAACTAATCGGGTTCTACGCCCCTCCCGCTTAGTTAGAAGTACGCCATTGTATGTTGTGCGATCGCTGTTCACAATCCTCCGCATTTTCATGCTATACAAGCCGCTACGCTTTTTCCTACTGTCAGGAAGTGTGCCGTTCAGTTTAGGAATCGTACTTGGTGTGCGCTGGCTGATATTTTTTTGGGCTGGTTCCGAACGCACTCGCATACCTAGTTTAATCTTGGCAGCTATCTTGATTTTGATTGGTTTTCAGTTGTGGATGTTTGGACTGGTGGCGGATTTAATGTCAGCAAATCGTAAGTTGGTAGAAGAAGTTCAACTGCGGATGCGCCGAGTAGAGGCAGACGCAGCAGGGGGTAGAAGAAGGCAGGGGGGGCAGGGGGAGCAGGGGGGGCAGGGGGAGCAAGATTACGAATAAGGTTGTTATTTTATACTTCATTTTTTATCTCTCCATCTTGATCCTTTATGCCCTACCAAGATTTATTTGCCCGTGCAGCACTGGCGCAAATCCCCAAACTTTTGACACTGCTGGATCGCAATCCCCACAGCCCAACCTACGGTTGCTTTGACCGCAATTTCTGGCACTATAAAATTATTGATTTTCCTAGCGGCATGGCGCAGGAATTTGTCTGGCCGCTTGCCTTGGCTTATGATACCGATGTACCAGACAATCCTTTCTATCAACAGCAGGTAATTCAAGATTGGGTCGAGGCTGGAATTCTCTACGCTGTCCGAAGTTCTCATCAAGATGGTTCCTGTGATGATTATTTCCCTTATGAACGCGCTAGTGGGGCAGCGGCTTTTTCCCTGCTAGCTTGCACTGAAAGTTACACGCTGCTAAAGCTAGACAATCCATCTGTCCTGCGCTTCTTTACCAAGCGGGCAGATTGGCTAGCAAAGCATCATGAAAGTGGGCAACTAACTAATCATCAAGCTTTAATTGTGCTGTGTCTAGAACTACTCTCTAGGTTATTGCAGACATCAAAATGGGATCGAGCGATCGCCCAACGTTTAGAGCGAGTGTTATCCTGGCAGAGTCCTGAAGGCTGGTTCCCAGAATACGAAGGCTGCGATCCTGGCTACCATACCTTGACTATTTCCTGCTTGGCAAGAATCTACCAGCTAAAACCAGATGTGCGGTTAAAAGAGGCGCTGATTAAAGCGGTGGAGTTAGCTGCTCACTTTCTGCATCCAGATGGCTCTTATGGAGGAGAGTACACTAGCCGCAATACTTATAACTTTTTTCCTCACGGATTTGAGTTAGTTGGGCGCTGGATGCCTGAAGCACTGGGCATTAATGATGGGTTTTTAACCGGACTAGTAAAGAATCTTGCACCTTGCTACGCCGACGATCACATTATTGGACACCATACTTGGAATTATTTACTAGCATGGCGGGATTTTGTTGCTGATCGGCCCGCACCGCCTTCTCGTTCTACTGGACGGTTGTGGCTCAAGGAAGCGAGAATCTTGATTGATCGGCGGCAAAATGCTGTTTTTCTGGGGGAAGATTCCTCCGGAAAAAACAGTACAGAACTATATCTGGCGCTCAACAAGGGTGGAGTATTTAAACTGTTTCATAATCAGCAGTTAATTGCCTCTGATACACAGGTTTCGCTTCAAGTAAGGGATAACGGTATTAGGAATTGTGTAGCTCACCTTGTTGCTGGATATCAAGTTAACCTCAGTGAGGACGAAATTACAATCAAAGGTCAATTAGGCTGGGCGAAGCAAAAGCAAATGACACCGTTGAATTTACTCATTCTCCGAATTGTCATGTTGACAGTTGGACGCTTCTTTCCGAATTTGATTCGCAAGTTACTGCAAACAATGTTGATTACGGGTAAGAAAAATGCCCCTTTCCGCTTCATTCGACAACTGCGGTGGGTTCAGGGGCGGTGGTGTGTAACTGATGAATTGCAAGCCGAGTCTTGGGATAATGTGATCACCGCTGGGATTGGCTGCGATCAAACTTCAATTTATGTAGTCATGAGTCGCACATTCCAGCTAGGACAATTGCATCCTTGGTTAGATCTAACCGAGGAAGTAAGAAAACTTGCTCCAAGTCAACCGTTGAAATTAGAGCGCCGTTTTTGAGAAGATTTCTAATTTTTGCTAACCATCGGTAGGTAAATTTTAATTTCTTGTGATGTCGCGCCAGCTGCCCACCTGATACCACCTAAAATATGCTCTAGAAACAGCGGCTCACTGTAGGTTTCGCTCGTGTGTCCCATTCCTGTGTACCAAGCCCGTCCGCCATCATATCTGTGATACCAAGAAATAGGGTGATTTCTGCCCATGGTGCCACCTGAATATGTCGATTCGTCTAGCTTGGCTAGCACGGTAACATTTGCACTAGGATTATTGCGAAAGTTGTACCACTCATCCATACGTGTCCATCTATTGGGCAAATTTTTGGTTGATAAATGCGTCGAGTTAATAACGTTAATAGTAGCTCTCTGAATACGTGGATGATTCTCGAAGTAAGTACCAACGAGCCGACCGTACCACGGCCAATTATATTCAGTATCAGTAGCTGAGTGAATACCGACAAACCCTCTTCCTTTTTGGATAAATCGTCTGAACGCAGCTTCTTGTGCTGTATTTAAAATATTACCGGTTGTGTTTAAAAATACGACTACCTGATATTTAGCGAGGCGAGCATCTGTGAAAATAGTTGCGTCTTCACTAGCTTCAACGCGAAAATTATGTTGCCTACCCAGAGCCTTGACAGCTGCGATTCCTGCCGGAATTGACTTATGGCGAACCACCGCTGTTTTAGAAAAAACTAGGACGGTAAATGTAGAGAAATTTTGGCTTATGTTGGCGTTGTTACTTATGTCAGTCGCAGTGTTGTGATTCGTAATAAAGGTTTCGCGCAATTCAGAACGTTCAAAATTTTTGATGCCAAGTAATACTAGAATAGTGCATACCATAATGCACAGAATTAATATTCGACTATTTCTTCTCATAGTTATTTTTAATAATTAGATGAGGATGAGTTTATTATAAATCCTGCGTCACGCGGACTTATAACAATTTTACACATACGCAAAATAGCAAGTATTCTATTGAGGTAAAAATAGGAAAGCGTCAGTGAGGTTACATAATTGAGGTATTTGTAGATAAATGCGATTGACTTTTCCTCATCATGGGTGATGTGGCTTAAAAAAAAGACTGTGCTGTGTGCTTCCAATATCCGCATTCACGTACAGATTGGAGTAACGATAAAAATAAATAATAGCTGATTGTGCATCAGCAAAATGTTGGCTAATAAACAATTTGCTCCAAGCCAAGGCTCTGAGGGCAGTGATAGTGGCTGAGATGCACACGGGCATTATTAAAAACCCAAAAAGGTTCCCTTGCGCCAAGTCTTAACCCCCAATATATGAAACGACTAATTTCCATCGCCGTGAGTCTGACTATCCTGGCGGCAATCTACTGGAAAATTGATTTTCCCAAGCTATTACAGGTATTTCAGAATTGTAATGGCTGGTGGATGGCAACTAGCTTGGGGATGGTTGTACCGCTAACGATGCTTACAGCTTGGCGGCTGCAACAACTAATGCCTAGTGGTACTCGGTTGGGATTTGGTGAGGCGAATCGGTTAATTTTGGCAGCAAGTGTCCTAAATATGGTGCTGCCGTCAAAGATGGGAGATATTGCCAAAGCCTATTTTATGAAAGAGCGGGGGCATTTAAGTGGCTCTTTGTCACTGTCTCTAGTAGTATTTGAAAAAGCTTGCGATTTGCTTTCGTTGTTGCTGTGGTGTATGTTTGGCTTAATGCTTTATCCCCAGAAAGATTGGCTGTTTTGGATAATGACAGGTAGTGTTGCCTTGGGGTTTGTTGTTGGGCTACTGCTATTGAGTTCCCGTAAATTTGCTCAAATGTTTTTTGTTATAGTACGTGCGATCGCTCCTAAAAAGCTCAAATCTAAAATAGAAAACTTGCGCGATTCTTGGGTGCAAATGCACAATTACTTCTGGCGTGACAAACGCCAGTTATTCAAAATTACCAGCACTTCCGTATTTATTTGGTTTCTCCACTTGTTGCAAATTTGGTTTTTCATCCTTGCTCTTAAAGCTTGGACACCTTTTTTAACTAATCTTGCCTTATCTCCGTTAGCAATTCTAGCTGGGTTACTGCCACTGACGTTTGCTGGTGTTGGCACTCGTGATGCTGCCCTAATTGTCTTTTATCAACCGTATTTTAATGCGCCAACTGCTGCTGCTTTGGGGTTACTTTGTACTTCACGGTATTTACTGCCCGCGATCGCTGGGTTACCTTTTTTAGGACAATATCTGGCAACTCTGCAAAATATTCGGAGATAGCGTCACACTCTTGGTATTTTTAGATAATTACAATGCAGAATGTATTCAAATTTACTCCAAATAAATTTAGTAAAATCATCAGTAGTTTATTCTCGCCTCAAAGACTGCCCTGGACAATTATTTACTTTGGTATTCTAGTTCGGCTTGTTCAATATCTATCTAATCGCTCTTTATGGAACGACGAAGCAGCGCTAGCACTGAATATTGTCAATCGCTCGTATTTAGAATTACTACAACCTTTAGATTACGACCAAGGAGCGCCTATTGGCTTTTTGATGGTAGAAAAATTGGCAGTTCAAGTATTTGGTGATAATGAATATGCCCTGAGATTATTTCCTTTACTATCTGCCATTATTTCTTTATTTATTTTTTATGAATTAGCAAAAAAATGCTTACAGCCACAAGCTGTTACCATAGCATTAGCTCTTTTTGCTACATTACATATTTGGCTTGAGTATGCCACAGAAGTAAAACAATATTCAGGTGATGTTGCGATCGCAGTGCTTTTGTGTCTGCTATTGATGCAGATGAACAAATTAAGCTTTGCCCAGACAATAACATTAAGTATTGTGGGGGCAGTCGCTATTTGGTTTTCCCATCCCGCTATGTTTGTTCTAGCAGGTATCGGAGCTAGCTGCTTATTACTAAGTTTAGTTAAAAAGGATTTAGCAACAAGTTTAAAGCTGTTAGCAGTTTATTTTATTTGGGCATTAAGCTTTGCTGGGTTTTATTTAATTTCATTAAAAGATATAGCAAATCAAGAAGATTTATATAAGTCCTGGGAAGGTCGTGGTACTTTTCCTTCATCTTCTTCAGATATTAACTGGCTATTTACAAGTTTTACTGAGTTTTTTCACAACCCATTAGGATTTCCTGATGTTTTTCTTGTGCCTGCTATTTTTGCTTTTTTAGTTGGTTGTGCCTCACTTCATAGAAGAAAAACGCTGCTTATCTTACTGTCTCCATTATTTGTTACCTATTTTGCTGCATATTTACACAAGTACCCATTTGATGGCAGACTGGTACTATTTTTGGTTCCTTTCGTTACGCTGCTAGTTGGTGAAGGAACAGCTGTAATAAGGCGTAAAACTCATTCTACGTCTTTTGCTAAAATAGGTATTCTCGTTTTGGTGTTACTACTCGTTCCACCTATAGGAACTGCTGGTTATCTAATATTTAAGCCGTATGTAAAACAAGAAATAAGACCTGTTATTAGCTATGTTAGAAAGCATCAGCAATCAGAAGATGTTATATATGTCTATCAACGGGCAGAATATCAATTTAAGTATTATGCAAATAAGTTTGGTTACCAGGAAGGAGATTATATCTTGGGAATAGACGATTTAGATAAAAAGGATGGACAAGGTACTTCAAAAGAAGAATGGCAGCGATATAAAAGTGATTTAGATAAGCTACGTGGTAATCAAAGAGTATGGATAATATTTTCTCATGTTCGGACTTGGGATAAAGAAAGTGAAAGAATTACATCGTATTTAGATACCATAGGTAAACAAATTGATTTCTTTAAAAGAGAAGGTTCATTTGGATATTTATACGATCTCAGTAATTCTTAAATAAGATCCCTAATTAACACATTCATGTTTCTAACACGCCTGCACAAATTTTTAACTGCTCCTGTAGCTAAAACATTCGATTCGCGGATGATGTTTTGGTTTAGTTTGAGCTTGACATTTGCAGCGATTTATGGTCTATTGGGGCTGCAAATAGCATTTAGTAGCGAGTATGTCGTGCAGGATGATGCACGGCAGCATGTGTTTTGGATGCGGCGGTTTTTGGACCCGTCGTTGTTTCCTAATGATTGGATTGCTGATTACTTTCAGTCAGTTGCGCCATTGGGCTACACCACTTTATATCAGCTATTTGCAATCGTGGGCATTGATCCAGTTCTCTTAAGTAAATTCTTGCCAATAGTGCTGGGTTTAATTACAACTGCCTACTGTTTTGGCGTTTGCCTGCAAATTCTACCAGTGCCAATGGCAGGATTTCTGTCCACGTTAGTGCTAAATCAGTATCTATGGATGCGGGATGATCTAGTCTCTGGCACAGCTGTAGCTTTTATATATCCGCTATTTACAGCATTTTTATACTATTTGTTACAGCGTTCTTTGGCACTAATGTGCGTAGCGATCGCACTTTTAGGACTATTTTATCCCCAAGGTGTATTTATTTGTGCTGCCATTCTAATTGTGCAACTACTGCATTGGCGGCATAAACGTCCCCACCTTTCCCAAGACAGACGTGATTATTGGTTCTCCGGAACTGGACTGGCGGTTGCTGTGCTAGTGATGTCCATCTATGCTTTGAAATCCTCTAAATATGGTCCGGTAATTACAGCAGCTGAAGCAAAGACATTACTAGAGTTTGGTCCAACTGGATTAAGTAAGTTTTTTGTCGATGATTTTGGGGATTATTGGTTCACTGGACAGCGCACTGGCATGATGCCAAAGTTTGGTTTGATAGTGCCAATCTTGACAGCATTGTTGCTGCCGCTATTGATGCTACTATTTCCGAATTTATTTCCTCTAGTCAGGCAAATAACTAGAAAAATCGCGCTTTTAGGACAAACCACGCTGGCATCCCTGTTCATGTTTTTTATGGCACATGCCCTGTTATTCAAGCTTCATCTTCCCTCCCGTTACACAGAACACAGTCTCAGGATAGTAACGGCATTAGCTGCTGGGATTGCCCTAACTGTGATGTTAGATGCACTCTTGCTTTGGGCAAGACCAAGAAGGCAAAAGGCAAAAGATAATACTTTACAGGAGCGCCAGAGGCTAGCCGTGGGGTTAGCTACCCTATTATTAACTGCATTTATCCTACAGCCAGCTTTTTTGAAACGGTTTCCAGAAGCTGATTACAAAGTGGGTCAGCTACCATCTCTATATCAGTTCTTCGCTCAACAACCGAAAGACATTTTAATTGCCTCCCTAGCAGAAACAGAAGTTACTAACCTACCGACATTCGCTAAACGTTCAATTCTAGTCGGAGGAGTAGGATTTCCTGTACCTTACCATAAGGGCTACTACGCTGAGATTCGGCAGCGAACTATTGATTTAATTAATGCCCAATATAGCCCTGATTTGAACCAAGTGCAGAACTTTATTCAAAAATATGGAGTAGATTTCTGGCTGGTAGAGCGCTCAGCATTTACACCTAAATATATAACTCAAAGCCAATGGATTAGCCAGTATCAACCCGCTGCCAGTGAGGCTGTAGCTCGACTGGAACAGGGAATTAATCCTTCTTTAGCCAGCGCTATGGATCGCTGTTCTGTCTTCCAATCGGGCAGTTTCCTTGTTTTACAGGCAGAATGTGTTACGAACTGATCAAAATGACCTCACCTTTAAGGTTGAGTCAGTAGAAGCTGCTCTAGTCCTGACTAAAGAATTAGACTTCAGCGCTATTCATGCTTTTGCGTTCTGCTTGGATGAATTGAGGCGAGCTCCAAAAGAACAGAAAAAGCAAGAATTGACAGATTGGTTCCATAAAGAGTGGGGGATTGAGCCGGGGAAAAAGAACTGTTGTCGGAGGCTTTGGGGTTGGGGTGCTAGCTTTGCAGCGGCTCTGAGTCCCCATTGCGCCCTTCCCTGTAAACCATGCGTTCAATAATGGTATCAAGCCTCTCAATTAAAATGTTCTGCCTTTCAATTAAAATATCTTGCTTGGCAATCTTTACATCGTGCCGGATAGCTGTATTGAGTAACACTTCAACTTGTTCTTGCTGACTTGCTTGTAAATTTATTACCCGCTCTAATAACGCTTCCATTCGGTCAAACCTGTCTGGTTGTAGGTTGGTCATGATTTTGTTACTGTCGGTTCAAAAAATCACATTTATCATCAACCTTAATTATCTTAATATTATCTAACTGCGTTTGTTTTGGTGTTAGCTTAACTTCTTCAGCGGTAGATGTAGGGGTGGGAACTTTCATGTTTTTAACTCAGCGCTGCGGAATGTATTTATTCATCATGTGCGATCGCTCTATTAACAATCTGAGTGAAAGTACCTGATTCGTTATGAAGTCGCTATACATTAAATTAGATACAGCAGCACCTTAGAAGAAAATTATGACTGAACCAACACTAGCCGAGGTGATGCCGAAGGCGGTTCGCTTTGCGACCATCGCACGTTTAAACGGAATTGATGTTAGTCTAACCAACATTGAAAAGAAGCTAGAAAAATTAGACGTAATTGAAAAGCAGTTAACTACTTTAGACAGCAGATTTTTTGATTCTATGAGAGTCGTTTCAGCCAATCAATCAGCTTTTTATAGCGTTGGTATGGTTAAAATAGATACAGCGAACCCCTGTATCGACGGGGCATTTACATCGCTAATTACCCAAATTGCGCTTGGGTAACACAGTGTTTTAACAGAATTCGATGTGCTAAGTTTCACATTAATAGGGTTTGCCGTCAAGGCTATCAATGGGGGAATATTGACGGCTACTTGTTTAAGTAACTCAGTTGAAATCTTTCGTAACAAGAAGTAGATGCTGCTTAAAATTGCACTGAAATTAAGGGCAGTATCTTTAACGTTTAATTGTGCTCACAATTGCTTTAATTTCCAGAGTTTAGCGTTGCTTTGATCGACGATAGACTCTAACGTGTAATTTTTTTCTAGGCGAAATCTTTCTCGCAAAGTATCAGACGCATCAAAGAAAAATACTTCAGTGAATTTCTGAGGAGCATTGACTACATTCTGCCTCACCAACAAAAGCTTCACGTTTGGTTCGAGTAAATGACTAAGAGAAAGAATGTTGGTTTCAGAAGCATCGCTGATCACAAGTGGGGACTTAGTTTGGTTAATAACCTGAGCAATTCTGGGATAGTATGTGGTGGCCCCCCTATTTTTACTCCACGCAGTTTCTGCTTGAGAACTAATTGCACCAGAAATAATACCGCCGGAAATCAGCAAGAGTGTAACAATCTGCCAAAATTTCTGTCGCCATTTTAAAGAGGTAGCCATTTGAGTTGTTAGGAGATAGGCAACAGCTAACTCGATTCCTAAGTAACAGGGGAAAAGATATCGAGTCCGAACTGAACGCCGTCCTCCCAAAATTAAATCTGGCAATCCTAATGTTAAGGCTGTTACCCCAACTAACGTCAAAATAAACAACCAAACTCGTTTGGGAGTATGGCGACAGACAAAGTAAATTGAAAATACAGCTAGAATGACCAAAATTATGTTTGCAGAGCCTAAATCTGCATCGTGAAAAACACGATTAATGTTACGAAACCACTCGTCAAGGAGGGATTTTAAAGGAATTTTATCCTCAACGGGAGTCATCACCCTGTCTCGGTTGTGGGAGGATATGAAGTATGTAATTAAAATCCAAAGCCAGGGGAGAAAGGTAAAAATTCCTACCAGTGATGCTAGCAAATAGGCGATCGCTGTTCTACTGCGAAGTATACTTTCAGTAGCAACTGTATAAATTCCATGTCCTAGAGCAACTAGACTGAACAGTAAGTGCGAATATAGCCCTAGTGTCACAGTTGCAACATAAATTCCCCAACTGTGATTTGTTTTTAACCGGATAGCACGCAGCAGCGCGGCACTTGAGCATAAAATCGCTACTATCCATAGACTGTACTCCCGCGCTTCCTGGGCGTAGAGGACATGGACTGGAGAGACGGCTATCAATGCAACTGCCATCCATCCCACTGAAGGCGATTCAAATAATTCTAGGCATAACCAATACATGCTAGGGAATGCCAGTAAGCTAATCAAGGCGGGCAGACTTCTCATCACTGCTACAGAACTGCCAAACCACTGCGCCCAAAATCGCGCTAACAAGTAATATAGGGGAGAATGTTCGGGTCTTCCCGCAAAAGCCTGAAATGTGTCGCGCCAGCTTTTTTCAGGATTGAGAGACTGATACTTTCGTTGTACTTCTGCGACACTGATTACCTGCCCATTGAAAACTTGCTGCACAAATTCTGTCTTTGTATAGCCAGCAATGCGTAATGAGGTAGCAGTCTCATCTTGCCAGTAAACTTTGCGGTCTAGATTGACCAATCGAAAAAATATCCCAAGTCCTAAAATAATTACAATTAATAACCTTAACCAGTGGAGGTATCCCCAATTCTGTACCAGCTTGTTTTTCATGTACGTATGACAATCACAGCAGTGTCAAATCTCATCTATCACACTATGACGCAAAGGATTTCATCATCATTTCATTTATCTTTGACAGACTAACTAATGAGGGCAGTTTTATCCCTGCTCACATTGATATCTTGCTCAAATTCTAAGTAACGTATTTCTATGAAAAGTGGCTTTTTGGCGTTAACCCTTGTAGCGATCGCCTCGACTACAGCCTGTTCTCCTATCTCCCAGAATCAAGAAACCCCAACTACTCCTACAATCGACACTAGTGCTACGAGCCATGTGGGACACGGAAGCATGGCAATGTTAGGTCCAGCAGATGCTAACTATGACCTGCGGTTCATTGATGGGATGCGATCGCATCATCAAGGAGCAATAGCAATGGCAAAATCAGCTCAACAGAAATCTCAACACTCTGAGATTAAACAGTTAGTGGACAGCATTATCAAAACTCAAACCAAAGAAATTACTCAACTGCAACAGTGGCGACAGTCATGGTATCCCCAAGCAAGCAAAGAGTCAGTGGCTTACGGGGGTGAAGGCAAATCTGTAATTCCCATGTCGGAACAACAAAGCCAAAGTATGAAAATGGTTAAAGATCTAGGAGTTGCTGATCCTAAGTTTGATCTGCGCTTTATGGATGCAATGCTTGCTCACCATGAAGGTGCTCTAACTATGGCTCAAGATGCACTAGCTAAGTCTAAGCGTCCTGAAGTTAAGCAATTAGCTCAAGATATTATCACTTCACAGCAGGCAGAGATTGATCAGATGAAGCAGTGGCGACAAGCCTGGTACAAGCAGTAAGGTCTGTCAACATAGCAATCCTACATCAGCTATTAAATTGGATCATCTCAAAGTTTTACGATGCTGTGTCTTTAATCAAAGGGAGACACGGCTGTTTTCTGCGATTCGCTGCCCTTTCAGTGATATCTTAAGAACGGTATTTTAACTGCATATACCAGATAGCTGAATTACAAAATAGGCGAGAGCATGGTCACCACCGCAGAAAAAGCAAATATTGGCTACATTACGCAAATTATCGGTCCCGTTATAGATGCTAAGTTTCCTCAAGGTCAGATGCCCAAGATCTACAATGCCGTACTCGTTGAAGGCACTAACGAAGCCGGACAGGAAGTTTCTGTTACCTGTGAAGTGCAGCAACTCCTGGGCGACAACCAGGTGCGGGCTATTTCTATGAGTACCACCGATGGTTTGGTTCGCGGTATGGAAGTAACCGATACTGGTGCTCCGATCAGTGTGCCGGTTGGTCCCGCCACTCTAGGTCGGATTTTTAATGTGTTGGGCGAACCCATAGACAACATGGGACCTGTTGATAATGAAGAAACCTTCCCCATCCATCGTGACGCGCCGAAGTTTACTGATTTAGAAACAAAACCCTCGGTGTTTGAAACTGGGATTAAGGTAGTAGACTTGCTGGCTCCTTATCGTCGTGG
>JBGTCQ010000244.1:0-6465 GCA_041748755.1 Chroococcidiopsidaceae cyanobacterium
CCTTCACTGATGCGATGCTTGTGTCCAGTTACTTCGCCCTCTGCTAAAGTCAGGTGAGATAGCTTTTGTCCATCACTCTGCTGTACAGGTAGTAAAATTACGTCACCTTGTCGAATTGGTTGCATTGGTTTTGCTGCGAGCGATCGCTCACACTTCTGATATGCTTAGGTCAATTTTGGCACAACCAGCATCAATCCCTGGAAGGGTTGCTATATTCAGTTGAAGTTCTACTGTAAAACTACTGTCGCCACTAATGCCAGATATAAGTTAAAGAATAGAGATAGCTTGATTAGTGGGGGAATTGCAATTTTTTAGAGGGCGCGAAGCGCAACGCATCCAATCACAAGGCATCTTTTAACCCCACTGTCGAGCAATTACTCTTGACATCTGCTTGAATTTCTCTAAATTTGAAGTCTTAGCCTAGCTGCTATTTTTACTCTAAAGTCCCCATGTCAACTCTTGTTATCGTCGAATCTCCTACCAAAGCCCGTACTATTCGTAATTACCTGCCTGCTGGCTATCGGGTGGAAGCGTCTATGGGTCATGTGCGTGACCTTCCCCAGTCCGCCAGTGATATTCCTCCCGCCGTCAAAGGAGAAAAATGGGCGCAGCTGGGAGTGAATGTAGACGCTGACTTTGAGCCGCTGTATATAGTCCCTAAAGATAAAAAGAAAATTGTCACTCAGCTTAAAGAAGCGCTGAAATCAGCGGACGAATTAGTGCTAGCTACTGACGAAGACCGCGAAGGTGAAAGCATTAGCTGGCATTTATTACAGATACTAAAGCCTAAAGTTCCGATCAAGCGGATGGTGTTTCACGAAATCACTCAAGACGCTATTCGTAATGCCCTGAAAAACTGCCGTAATATCGATGAGCAGGTGGTACGCGCCCAAGAAACTAGAAGAATTTTAGACAGGCTTGTAGGTTACACCCTGTCTCCCCTGCTGTGGAAGAAAATCGCTTGGGGATTATCAGCTGGGCGGGTGCAGTCTGTTGCTGTAAGGCTTTTGGTCATCCGAGAACGTCAACGCCGTGCCTTTCACCAAGGTAGCTACTGGGATTTGAAAGCAATATTAGTCCAAGAAACTCCTTTTGCCGCGCAAATGGTGACACTAGGAGGGACTAAGTTAGCTACTGGTGGCGATTTCGATCCCGCCACGGGTCAAATTTTTGGCGGGCGCACTGTAGTTTTACTGAGTGAAGCTGAAGCTAGAACTCTGCAAGAACGCCTCACTGGGAAAACTTGGACGGTTACAGACTTAGAAGAACGTCCAGTCACTCGGAAACCTGCGCCCCCGTTTACCACCTCTACGATGCAACAGGAGTCTAACCGCAAACTCCGATTATCAGCCCGTGATACGATGCGGACTGCTCAGAGTCTGTATGAGCAGGGGTATATTACTTATATGCGGACGGATTCGGTGCATTTGTCAGATCAGGCGATCGCAGCTGCCCGTAGCTGTGTGGAGAAACTGTATGGTAAACAATACCTCAGTCCCAAACCCCGCAATTACACCACCAAAAGCAAAGGCGCTCAAGAGGCCCACGAAGCAATTCGCCCAGCAGGTAACACCTTCCGCACACCCCAGGAAACAGGCTTAAGTGGTCGGGAATTTGCTCTTTATGACTTGATCTGGAAGCGTACCGTTGCCTCCCAAATGGCAGATGCCAGACAAACTCAAATTACGGTGCAGTTGCAAGTCGAAGATGCTGGATTTCGCTCCACTGGGAAGCGGATTGACTTTCCTGGGTTTTTACGCGCTTACGTGGAAGGCTCCGACGATCCAGACGCTGCTTTAGAAGATCAAGAAGTAATCTTGCCGCAACTTAAAGTAGGCGATCGCCCCAACTGCACTAACCTGGAAGCGATCGGTCACGAAACCCAACCGCCAGCCCGCTACACCGAAGCCTCCCTGGTTAAAACTCTAGAAAGCGAAGGCATCGGGCGACCTAGTACATACGCCAGCATCATCGGTACTATTATTGACCGGGGATACGCCCAGCTAATTAGCAATGCCCTGATTCCCACCTTCACCGCCTTTGCCGTTACAGCCCTTTTGGAAGAACATTTCCCTGACTTGGTAAACACCAGCTTCACCTCGCGGATGGAGCAAACTTTGGATGACATTGCCACTGGCGAAGCTAAATGGCTTCCCTACCTGCGTTCATTCTATTTGGGAGACACCGGGCTAGAAACCTTGGTCAAGGCAAGGGAAACCCAGATTGATGGTACTAAAGCCCGGACAGTGGAACTGGAAAACTTAAACGCCAAAGTCCGGATTGGTAAATATGGTCCCTACATAGAAGCTGAAACTGGTGACGGCGTTGTCACCGCTTCAATTCCCAAAGAACTGACCCCGGCTGACTTAGATCCGGAGCAAGTGGAAGTGCTGCTGCGGCAAAAAGCTGAGGGACCCGATCAGCTAGGTCGTCATCCTGAAACTGGCGAACCAATTTATCTATTAATTGGTACTTATGGTCCTTATGTTCAGCTAGGTGATGTCTCTGAGCAGAACCCCAAGCCTAAACGGGCTTCTTTACCTAAAGGAGTAACTCCTGAACAAGTGACACTGGACATGGCTGTCGGTCTTTTGTCTCTACCTCGGACGCTAGGTGTCCATCCAGCTACTGGTGGCAAAATTCAGGCAAGTCTAGGAAAATTTGGACCTTATGTAGTTCACGATCAGGGTAAGGAAGGGAAAGACTATCGATCGCTCAAAGCTGGTGATGATGTTTTGACAATATCCTCGAAACGCGCACTAGAACTACTGGCTGAACCTAAGAAGGGACGCAAAACCAGTACTACTAAATCTAAGGAACCATTACGACAATTAGGTGCTCACCCAGATGATGGAGAGGCAGTGAATATCTACGAAGGCCCGTATGGTCCCTACATTAAACACGGCAAAACAAATGTGAGTTTACCGGAAGGTCAATCAGCGGCAGATTTAACGCTCTCTACAGCATTGGAACTGTTAGCAGCTAAGGCGTCTAGTGGTCGGAAGTCGAGTGCCGCTAGCACCAACGGTAAATCAGCGGCATCGTCGTCAACAACTCCTGCTAAGACCGCAACCCGCACTAGTTCCAGTCGCAAGTCTACTGCAACAAAATCTAGAGCAAAGACATAATTTATCTGCTCTAGTGTAGAAAAAGTGTAGGCAAAGCAAGTCAAAAGTTAAAAAGGAAAATCCATAGTTAGTAAGGCTTTTGGTAGTCCTGTGTATGCAAATTAAACGTGCGACAGCTGACTCATCTGCCTATTTGAAAGCGTCAGCGTAATCGCTACTACAATAGATTCTACTGAGCTACAGATCAGTAATTCCTGCTCGCAAGCGCACCTCACCGTTGGCGACTCGCTCATCCACGCTGCACAGCAACGTTAACTTAGGTAGATCTTGAAGGTGCTAGCCACAAAGCTATGTTACGCACGTAAGTCTTGATATCTGCCAAAGCGCGGGGTTCTCTTTTGATGCCATCACCAGGCGGTTCCTCAACAAAACTTGGACAGCCCATGATTAAACTCAGCGAGTCCCTCACAGGACCCGCTGGTCTACAAAACCGTGCTTGATAGTTTCCTATCACACGGCTCCTCAGTAACATGGTGTTTTTCACACAGACCCCATTACCATTATGTCCTCGACCCACGTAAAATTCATGTTGAGGAACGGCTTAGGCTCGACACTATTACAGCCGGATTTTGTGCCATGACTGCCATCACTGGCAGTCTTATTATCGTGGCAGTGTCTATGGAGTAATTGACGATTTTCATTTGTATCCCTTCCACCTTGCGATTTAGGGATAATGTGATCTATTTCCGTAACATCTCCATCCTTAAAATACAGTCCACAGTGAGTGCATTTCCCTTTTTGTTTTTTAAGCAATGATGTCGTTCGCTTAGACATCTCAGGATGTTCACCCATTCTTGTACTCCAGTAAACCAGGTTTCCGTCGTATGGTGACGATTCGCCTTTAACTTTCACATATTCCACTTTTTCAGTGTGTTTATGCTTATGTAACCGAAGAAGTTTACCTTCTTCATTGGTTGCGAATGCCCAGTTATCCCCGCCCGAGGTGGTCCAGTATTTGGAATTTAACCATTTTGCACCTTTATTCCTGTGGCGACGTTTTGCCCAAATTTGAAGTTTTCTGAAGATATAGGCATCCAATTTACTGAATGTCTTGAAACTAATGACCGTTTCGTAGTAGTTTGCCCATCCTCTAATAATCGGATTCATCTTGTTGATTAATACCGATTGTTTTGCCGACCTATGGGTGTCTATTATTTCTACTAATCGTTCCCAATGTATCTTCACTTTCTCCTTGTTTGGGGTGAGGATGGTCTTAAACCCTAGCGGCTCTCCTTTTGAATTTTTCCCTGTTGTATATTTACCGACTGGGTGTTGTTGGATATTAAAACTCAAGAAATTAAATCCTGGTTTTTCTTCTCCGCATAAACTTAGAGAGTGTGTTAGCCTTGTCTTGCTAGGTTTGAGTTCAAGACCCATACCCATTAACCATTCAGAGATAATCTCTTTGCATCTTTGGACTACGGTTATGTCTTCATGGAGAATCACGAAGTCGTCGGCATAGCGGATTAATGATATTGACTTTCGTTTGTCTCTTTTACTAAGTTGGTAACCGTTTGACCTTTTCATGTCGCACGTTCCAACGAAGTCTTTAATCCGTTCTTCCATTCCGTGGAGGGCGATATTTGCTAGTAGTGGAGAGATAACTCCACCTTGCGGTGTACCCTCAGATGTTGGAAACAACTGCTCCCCGTCCATCACCCCCGCTTTTAACCAGGCACGAACTTGTCGGCGTATGGTGGGGGACGTATTTAGTTTTCTTAGCAGTGCTTCATGGTCGATGCGGTCGAAACATTTGGCAATGTCAGCATCTAGCACAAATTTTGGTTTGTACCTGATACTATTAAATATTGCTTCAGCCGCATCATGGGCTTTACGTCCTGGTCTGAACCCGTATGAATTAGGTTCAAATAGTGCTTCCCATTCCGGCTCTAACGCCAGTTTGACAAGCGCTTGCAACGCGCGGTCGTGCATTGTAGGTATTCCCAAAGGTCGCTTCTCATCCGTTCCGGTTTTTGGTATCCATACTCGCCGGGTGGGGCTGGCCTTTGTTCCCAGTTTTAAATTATTTACAAGTTTAAGACGTTGCTTTGGGGTCAGCGATTTAACGCCGTCCACACCTGCCGTCTTTTTTCCTTGGTTATCCTGGGTGACTCTACGAACCGCGATACATTTTGCACTCCAAGACTTCCTCAGTAACTTTTGAAGTCTGTGTACCGTTTTTATATCTCCACGACTAGAGGCTTTGTAAATCCGCTTTTGCAGCTTAAAACACTCTCTCTCCAACTTTCGCCAAGGGATTGTGTTCCATTCATACATCGGTTTTAATTCCGTGTTCATGACTTATATACTGCTACTCGTAGCTTTACCTTCCATGTCACCGTTGGGATGTCAGCGTATCCTTGGCGTTACCCGAGGCTTTGGCTTCTTCCCAAATCTTACCTACCCGTAGCATTCGGTTAGCACCTGCTCTAAGTTCTTACTTTTGAGAGCATACGGGCGGTTACTTCGTTCCTAATAGCCATTGGTTTGTACCTTTCAGAGTAATGCTCTCCACCGGATTTAAGGGAAGCGCTTGCTAATTAGAACATAAGCTAATTGACTCCCTGACCCTGCCTTTTTAGGACTCCCAGCGTATACCCGATGTAAACATCTGTATGGACCTCTTTCCGCTGGTTCTGATGTTAACGATGGTTTAACCACATCTTCGCTTACGCTACTCTTGGGTACTTGCTTGTCGGATGTCGGATGAGGTTTCCTTCATTGCCGTTAATTCATCCCCGCTTCACGGATTGATGGCTAGTCGCTACCGTGGGGGAAGTGCTTTCACCGATGCGCCTTCGGGATGGGATTTGAGTTTTCTAGGATAATAGCTCTCACCCATAAGGCTATTAAGTTGTCATCAGTAGAGGCTTTTAAGTGCGAACTCAACCCTGGTGGGTTACTCTACTAATGCCAGTCATCCTCCCTTGTGGGTTTCGACTGAACGAATCGCACTACTGATACCAGTTGTAATCTGTCATCAGACAAAACTGTATTACTTCCTTCAATGCGAACTCTAAAAGGCAAGCCGCCTTACAGCCCTCCCATGCATCCTACGGCAGGCGGCATCGCTTTGAATAAAGGTACTTAAACGTCCCTGATTGCTAATACCGTAGACAACACGCTGCAAATCAAACCTTGGGGAAAAAGCTGGGCAACAGCACTAAAGTCCATCAAGTTAAGTTTATTTAGACTAACAAACATAATCAATTAAGATGACCTCTCAGGTAAGGAGATCACTAAATCCTTCTTTGATACAGCGCTGTACATAGCTAAGGATTCAGCATAAGATTCAGTTTATACCAAGCTGCTATATCTGTTCTCGGCAGGTTAGGCG
>JBGTCQ010000245.1:0-18616 GCA_041748755.1 Chroococcidiopsidaceae cyanobacterium
GCGACATTTAAAAATGCTGATTCTGCTTGTTGCTGAACAGTTTCTGGTGCAGTATTTAGCACTTCGTCTGCTTGCTGTTCCAAAAGTTTTACATATTCTGTAAAACCTGGATTTCCCCATCGATCTGCAAACTCAGTGTATGGTTCAGGCATAGCGCCTGGTAATTGCCAACCTTGATTGTAGGCAAACTCAATTGCCCAAAGTGCAGTTGCTTGAACTGGATATGGCTTAGTAGCAAGGCTGTGCATATAGTCGCAGTATTCTACGCAGGTTGATTGTTTTTGGCTATTTAAATCAAGTTGTCGCTCAGCTGCTTTTTCCTTAAACCAATTCAGTTCATCTTGAAGGGCACTCAATCCACCCAGGATTACATCAAAATGATCCGGAGGTGCGATCGCCAATATTCGCCCCACCATCCGTGTGAAATCCACAACAAATAGATAATCTTGTACCAGCCATGTATTAAATTGCCCCGCTTGAATTGTTCCTGATTTACATTGCTCAAGAAAGGGATGCACAGTAGCTGCATCCCATGCTTGAGTATGGTTTTGTAATTGTTTACAGGTAATAGTCATTTGTTAATTGCTCCTTTATCAAAATAACGTTTAAACCGCAAATATTAGAACAACAGCTACAACGCAAATAAGGGTTGTGTTGCAAAAACTGGTGCTAATTCAGTAGTATTTGTACTTACTGCCCAAAATTACCGATACCAGATTCATCGACTCCACGTATTCTTTTAAGTGGCTCTTATTGCGCTTACCTAGCTGAAGTTGCTATTTGCTAAAATCTAGCAATGGATAGCGATCGCGCCCAATTTAGCAGCAAGCACAATGTTTAAATACCCTTCAAGAGTGTCTGCTCAAAAACTTGTACGAAGCCAATCGCTATCTGAATCAGCGGCCAGCCTATCAAACAAATCACAGCAGCCCAAGTAGTGCTAATGTCTAAACCCTGTCGTACTGCAACAATTACCGCTAGCAAACTCCAGATGGCTAACAATAACTGAATTGATATCCCTAGTAAGGGAATCAGCGTTAAAAAGTTCAGCACTTGAGGAGCATAGGCAAAGCCAATAGGAATCAGTAAATTCCTATAAGTGACATGATTTGGCTTGAACCAATCACCTATTTTCCAAATTGTTAGCGTCCAGAAGTAGTAGCCTAATACTACAATAATGGCATTAACTATAAGTGCTAAAACTAGCAGAGGTAGCGTAACCCTGTTAATTAATAATATGAAGGCACTACCCAAAGCATTAGACACTGCTGCTAAAATTACAATCGTTCGGGCTAATCGACGGCTTCTAGGAGTATTGGGGGTATGTTCATAAAAATTTGCATCTAAAGTGAGTGCTTCACTAAGAGTTTTACCCAAATTCAATTTTGAATTTTCACCACTCACCTTCAATCTCCGCTGCTGATTATTGATAACAACTTTGGTCTGGTATCTTTGTTGTACAAGGAACTATAAAAAGCAATTAGCTTGGCTGTTGATTTCATGAGACATCAAAATATTATTGCATGATTCAGTTAATTGAACGAATACTTCGGTGGCTGCGAGGCGGCAGCTTAAACCTCCTAATTCTGGCAGGAATAATCCTTTTAATTTCGGGAACACTCTCGCCTATAGGAACATTAGTATGGTGGCTATCGCAAGAAGCTGAGAGTCTAGGTTTTAAGAAGGACTCGACAAACCAACTACAACTTAGTAAAACACCAAATTCGGCTGGGACTGCAAAATTAAACTGTTACATTATTTTTCTAACAGGAGTAGGGGATTTCTCCCCCAATGAATTGACTCCTGGAGAAGAAGTCTTTTTGAATGGTTTAGATCGCGAACATGCCAATTGCGTAATAGTTCGAGATGTCTTCCCCTATTCAGTTGCTAATAAAAGTTTGGGAGGAGAGCGATTACTGGCTCCCTTATGGAGTTTTGCAAATGAAGCAAAAGGCTGGCTAGGAATCGCGAATGTCTTGATTAAAGTTCGCAATCTCTGGCGATTTGCGATCTCTGCTGACGAGCGCTACGGCCCAGTTTATAATCAGGGAATTGCCATTGCCATTATTGACCGGATGAATGCAGCACATCCGCTCGTGCGATCGCGTCAACCCTTGAAACTTATTCTTATTGGTACTAGTGGTGGTGGGCAAGTTGCTCTAGGTGCTACTGAATATCTGGATGAGTGGCTAGATGCTCAAATTATTGTAGTCTCGGTCGGTGGCGTTTTTAATGGGATTGATGGCTTCGACGCGGCTAATCGTGTTTACCACCTCTGGGGTAGTCGAGACTGGGTTGATAATATAGGCGCTATAGTCTTTCCATCGCGTTGGCCATTGACATTTGCTTCCCCCTTCAATCAAGCCCTACAGCAGGGTCATTATGAAGAAATCATGACTGGCTACCATGAGCATGATGGCGCTGAAGGCTATTTTGGAGAAAAGGTTGCCAAGTCCAATGAGATCAGATATGTAGATTTAACATTACAAAAAGTGAATCAATTACCAATTTGGTCTATGCAAAAACGCGACGACGTTAGCAGCAGTGACTAGAAAACCTCAAATTGACCGTCAACGCGAACATCAAGCGAATGAGCGTACTTTCTTAGCTTGGCTACGTACTTCTATCGCCTTAATTGGCTTTGGCTTGGCGATCGCTCGATTTAATTTATTTCTGCGTCAACTCCATACTGCTGTTACTCAACAGCAACAAGTTCCGAGGAATCCTCTTTTCAATTCTGAAAATCTTGGCGTTAGTTTGGTGATTGTTGGCATCATTGTTATTGCTTTGGCAGCTTGGCGCTATAATCAAGTTTTTTGGCAAATCGAGCGCAGCGACTATCAACCAAATCGCTTAATGGTCTGGCTCATAACTGGGGTTATGTTGGTCTTAGGAACACTTAGCATTCCTTTAGCTCTTTTGCGTAATAAAGTTCCTACCCCGTCTTCAAATCCAAGTAAGCAGCCACTTCAAGATCTTCTTTTGCGTAAGCAACACAAATCATAAATTATAGCTATTTGGTTGCCGATACACTTACAATCTCAGGCTTGCCAGCAGATTGAAGAGTAAGGAATTAACAATACCCAGTGCTATCGAGCCAATTAAAGCACTCCAGAAACCCCAACGCAATCGAAATCCTTCTACTAAATAAGCCGCTATTCCAAAAATAATCGCATTTAAAACAAAGGCGAATAAACCAAATGTCAGAAAAATGATTGGGAAGGTTAAAAGACCAAGGAGGGGTCGTAATAAAGCATTCAAAACCCCAAAAACTGCTGCTGAAATTGCTGCTTTCTTAAAACTGTCAATTTCAATTCCTATAGGAATTTTAGAAATAATCAAAAAACTGATAGTGGTGACTAACCAGGTAAGGAGAATGCCAATCATCACAACGACTCCTATGTCAATTGATTTTAGATTAGCATACGCTACTTCGGGGACGGTGCTTGGGAATTTCTGTCAGCGATCGTACTGGATTGGTTATGGCTGACGCACACTTCACACAATTACAGTAATCCTAGCTCGGATACATTCTAGATCCAGTCCATTTTTTTCCTAGCAGGAGCGCTTCTTTTCATAATTTAGCAAGTCGACACATAGGAATGAACTGATGTAATACAATCCAGTAGTCTCTCAACGTTGATTTGGCAAGATGAGAGTCAATACAACAACCCGAATGGTCAGAAAATGGAGGCAAATTTGTGAAACTAGGGCAATGGATTGGTTTTTTCGCCCTTGTCGTATCTCTTTACATTTTGTGGCAAATCCGGCAAGTTGTTTTGCTGGTATTTGCAGCAGTAATTTTGGCAACAGTTTTAAACAGAGTTGTGCGACTACTTCAGCGATCGCGTATTAACCGAGGCATCGCGATCGCCATAACAGTTGTTCTGTTACTAATCATCGTAGTCGGCATTTTTGCAATAATTGTGCCACGAATTATTGAGCAATCGCAACAATTTGTCCTCCTCTTGCCGCAGGCATTAGAACGGGTGCGGCGGTGGAATACCTGGCTACAAAGTGTAATTCCTGGGCAAGTGTTACAGGATAATCGTGGACTTGACGCTCTCACCCAACAACTTCAAACTTTTGCAACTCGGCTGATTAGCAACTTTTTTGCCTTGATTAGTAACTCGCTTGCCGTTGTCGTGAGCTTGTTGCTGTTCTTTGTTTTGACTATTATGTTGTTGGTGAATCCCTCATCCTACCGACGCACCCTTATAGTTGCATTTCCTGCCTTCTACCGTCGACGAGTCGATGAAATTCTGTCTGAGTGTGAAGGAGCTTTAGTCGGCTGGATTAGAGGCACTCTTTTGGCTATGTTCGTTATTGGTGTTTTGAGCTATATTGCTCTATTGATCTTGAAAGTGCCACTGCCGTTAGTCAATGCCCTTCTAGCAGGCTTATTAGAGTTTATCCCTAATATTGGACCAATCTTGAGTATAGTACCACCGGCGCTGCTTGCCCTACTCGATGCACCGTGGAAAGCAGGAGCAGTCGTACTCGCATACCTTTTAATTCAGCAGTTTGAAAGCCTTGTTTTAGTACCCGTAATTATGGCGCAAGAGGTGTCTGTACTGCCAGTATTTACGATATTAGCAGTGGTGGTTTTCGCCAGCTTCTTCGGATTCTTAGGTCTATTTCTTGCTATACCACTCTTAATTGTCACCCAAATTTGGCTAAAAGAAGTATTAGTTAAAGATGTCCTGAATAAATGGCAGGGAGATGCGAAAAACAATCTACTGGAAGCACCAACTGATGAAAATGGCAAGCCTAACTCATAACTGCTCTAATGCCCTCACTGCCGCTTAGTATCGCTTCTCAATATCCTTAGAATCAACTACCTATCCTAAATTAATAGGCTCCACCATTCATGTACGGGCTGCATGGATGGCGGTACATTTAACTGAGTGTGATTTGGGAGAAAAGTATTGTTAAGTTCAGGGACTGGGGCATTCGTAGCGCCTACCCACAGCAGCTTAGAGTAATTTATTTATTGTAGAAGCAAGAGAATAACTTTATGCAACCATCAACAGCCAATAATAACCAAAACAACCTCTATCAAGACAGAAATCTTCTAATTATTTTTGGAGTTTCTCTGATTGCTATTCTTGGGGTTGCCAGTGTTACTCCGGCTTTTCCTAAGTTAGAGGAGGCATTGAATGTACCACCTCAAAATATTGGTCTATTGGTTACAGTATTCACATTTCCAACAGTTATTTTAGGTCCAATTATTGGTATCCTTGCCGATCGCTTGGGTAGAAAGAAAATTCTTGTTCCTTCACTGATATTGTTTGGGATTGCTGGTGCAGCTTGTGGGTTTGCCCGCGACTTTAACCTTTTGCTGCTGTTGCGTTTTCTTCAAGGAATTGGTGCAGCTTCTTTACTTTCTCTCAGCGTCACTCTAATCGGCGATCTGTATACAGGAGTAAGACGCACCTCTGCTATGGGTTACAACGCCAGTGTTAGTAGTATGGGTACAGCAACTTATCCCATAATTGGCGGCGCACTGGCAACAATGGGCTGGAATTATCCTTTTCTACTGCCTTTGGTAGCCATCCCCATCGGACTATTGGTGTTGTTCGCCCTGAAAAATCCCGAACCGAAAGGCGAACGAAACCTCAAAGAATATTTAAGGAATGCTTGGATAATTCTTAAAAATCGTCAACTTGTTGGACTTTTTATTGCCAGTGCTGCCAATTTTATTCTGCTTTACGGAGCTTATGTAACTTATTTACCAAAACTAATTGCAACTTCATTTGGGGCAGATTCTTTTACAATTGGGCTGTTTCTTTCTAGTATTTCTGTAGCGATCGCATTTACATCTTCACAGTTAGGCAGACTAGCAAGACGTTTTTCGGAACAAACTTTAGTTAGAGCATCTTTTGGGTTCTATGCTTTAGCTTTATTCATTATTCCATTCATATCCAACCTCTGGCTACTATTAATTCCAACCACAGTTTTTGGAATTGGACTTGGCATTGGTTTTCCCAGTATTCAAACTCTCCTGGCACAGTTAGCCCCAAAGGAGTACTTAGCTACGGTAATATCTGTAAATGGAACATTTTTCGGTTTAGGACAAACACTAGGACCACTATTGATGGGAGTAGCCTACGGTATGGGAGGAATTGATAGCGTATTTTATGCAGGAGTTTGTTTTGCGATCGCTACTCTTGTTATCTTTAGGTATTGCACTTGTATGTGATAAATTTAGTAGTTAATGCCGAGTTATTGCTTTTGTTTAGCTTATTTTCTGTAAGAAAAACCTATTATTTTGACAAGTTGGAATAGTCATGGAAGTTCAAACATCATACACAAGGCTTCTAGTTTCTGACCTTGAAGCTTGCTTTTTATTCTACCGAGATGTGATGGAATTCAAAGTTACTCTCGAAGATATCAAGGAAGGATATGCTGCGTTTGCAGTTGCAGATATGAAGCTCGGTTTATTCCGCCGCCAAGAAATGGCAGAGATGATTGGAAATGCTCAAAAGCCTCACAATGTAGAAAGCCAAGATAGAGTTGTATTGATTTTCACAGTGCCTGACTTAGACAAAACCTATCAGCAACTAAAACACAAAGGAATCAAATTTACTACAGAGCCTTTAAATAATCCATATTATGGACTCAAAACAGCTTATTTTCGAGATCCTGATGGTACTCTCATAGGGCTTTTCCAAACTATGCTCTAATAAGCTGTCACACATTTTATTTGCCTAGTTTACACCGATCTCTACCAGTTCTGCTGGATGAGTCTTGCCATTCGCACTCTGAGCAGTAAAATGTTTGTCAATCATTTCCGGAATTTCAGCTGCTTGAATGTGGCAATAACGTGTTTTATCTGGCATAACCAAATTTGGTCCAGCTTTGCACTGTTTAAGGCATCCAGTTCCTTTGATTGCAACCTGGTTTTCTAAGCCGCGATCGCTCAAAGCTGTTTCTAAAGCATGACAAACCGCTGTGCCACCCCGCTTCATGCAACTAGACTTTTGACATACTAAAATACTTGCCGTAGTTTTTGCTTGCTTATCCTTAGCTTGGACGTTAATTTGCTCATTGTTAGCTGTAGCAGGTATGACACGTTCGGCTTTGAGTTTAACTTCGCCAGTCTTGCAGTTGAGCTTTTTTTCACCTAAAATCTGTAGCCAATCGCCTGGTAGCAAACGCAACTCAAATGAAGAACGTAATTCCTTGCAGAGTTTGATGCAACATTCACCATTTGAAGTTGCTAGCCGTAAATATTTCAGTTTGTAGCCATCTTCAAACTTAAAACCAAGAAACCGTCCTTCAAGGGTGAAAGCTGATACGTCTTTACTGCGAAGTTTACTCATTTTTTATTACCTATTACCTATTGACTACCACTAGTGTTAAGCGTGTGTTACTGCCAGCAGCGCTCTAGCCAGCGCACCAAGTCTTGGCGAGGTGTAGTTAATTGCCTTAAAACACTCCAGAATTGAACTGCTGCTGCAACATCATCAATGTGAACCCTCAATGGCTGATTAGTGTCACACCAACAGGGAATAGCTAGTTCCTGCAAGCGTTGGTACACTTGCCACCGATCTGCCCAGTTCACCTCGACGATCTCGCTTACTTCTAGTTGAATCGGTGTCAAGACAATTACCTCCAAAGGTGAAATAAACTCGCAGTAGTTTTTCAGGCTGTACTGCCTCACTTATGTCAGTATTAGGAGTCTAGCCTACAGGTAATAGCATACAGCAATTGCAAATGATTCTCATGAATTTTTCAAGAATCTGCAACTAAATTTGATGAAGATAAGAGCTTCCTTAGTTAAGAAGGCAGTGGAAGCGGCGATTGCTGGCTTTGGCGCTAGTTTAGTTAGGCTTAAATCTTTTAAAGTGGTAGTGTATCAGCTAGCAGTTGGCACTAGAACTGCCAAAAATAGAGGAGAACTATGTCTGAAGCTCAAACTGTACTACGCAACTTTGGTCAGGTGTATGACAATCCAGTTTTGTTGGATAACAGTGTCACCACACCTATATGTGAAGGATTCAACGTCGCCTTAGCCAGTTTTCAGGCGTTGTATTTGCAGTACCAAAAGCAACATTTTGTTGTTGAAGGTGCAGAATTTTATATGCTGCATCAGTTTTTTGCCGAGAGTTATGCAGAAGTCCAGGGACATGTTCATGACATTGGAGAACGCTTAGATGGACTAGGCGGTGTTCCCGTGGCTACCTTTAGCAAATTAGCCGAATTATGTTGCTTTGAGCAGGAAGCGGATGGTGTCTATTCCTGCCGCCAAATGGTGGAAAATGATTTAGTAGCAGAGCAAGCAATGATTAGCTTGATTCGGCGGCAAGCTGCACAAGCAGAAAGTCTGGGCGATCGCGCCACGCGATATCTGTACGAAACGATTCTGCTTAAAACTGAGGAGCGCGCTTATCATCTGGCTCACTTCCTGGCAAAAGACAGTCTAACGTTAGGATTTGTGGGAAATGGCACGAAGTAGGGGCGTTTAAGCTAGGGGAAGAAGAGAGCTACGCGCTACATGGTGACTAATGCTACTACCGCGATCGCCTAAATTCTTTCCCCTAGAACTAACACAAAAAGCAAATAAAATAGCAGAATAAGGAAATAATTAGAGGTTCTGGTGATATCTTTTGAAAGTAATCTGCCAAAGCTTAAACTTTAAGATTGCTATAAACAGTTATTCAAAAAAGTTACAAGAATTAAACTTAAGAACTAAGATCAGGTATTCTAGTATTAGTTATTGCCACTATTTGCTCCGCTTATGTCCTTCGTCGGTTTGCACATTCATAGTGATTATAGTCTACTCGATGGTGCTAGTCAGCTACCGACACTGGTAGAGCGAGCTATTGAGTTGGGAATGAAAGCGATCGCCCTCACAGATCATGGTGTAATGTACGGCGCGATCGAGTTAATCAAACTCTGTCGTAGTAAAAATATTAAGCCGATTATCGGCAATGAAATGTATGTAATGAACGGCGACATTGAAAATAAAGAGCGCCGCAAAGTACCGAAATATCATCAAGTTGTCTTAGCTAAAAATACAAAAGGCTATAAAAATTTAGTTAAGTTAACAACTATTTCTCACCTCAAAGGTGTTCAAGGTAAAGGTATATTTTCTCGTCCTTGTATTAACAAAGAACTACTTGCCAAATACCATGAAGGTTTAATCGTCACCAGTGCCTGTTTAGGTGGAGAAGTACCACAAGCAATTCTCCAAGGTAGACTGGATGTTGCACGTCGGGTAGCTCAAGAATACAAAGATATATTCGGCGATGACTACTATTTAGAAATTCAAGATCACGGCTCTCAAGAAGACCGCGTTGTTAATGTTGAAATTGTTAAAATTGCCCGTGAGCTAGATATTAAGTTTATTGCGACGAATGATTCGCACTTTATTTCTTGTTACGACGTTGAAGCTCATGATGCTCTGTTATGCATTCAAACAGGAAAGCTGATTGCTGAAGATAAGCGGATGCGCTACAGCGGTACAGAATATCTTAAATCAGCGCAAGAAATGAGTCAGCTATTTCGAGATCATTTGCCGGATGATGTAATTAGTGAAGCGATCGCCACCACAATAGAAGTCGCAGACAAAGTTGAGCCTTACCACATTATGGGTGAGTCTCGGATTCCTAACTACTCGGTTCCGGCTGGTCATACTGCTGATACTTATTTAGAGGAAGTTACTTGGTCAGGATTGTTACAACGCTTTAATCGTAAATCCCGCGCCGAAATTGATCCAATTTACAAAGAACGGTTGGATTACGAACTAAAAATGATGCAGCAGATGGGGTTTTCCACTTACTTTTTAGTAGTGTGGGACTACATCAAATATGCTAGAGATAATAACATTCCAGTCGGACCTGGTAGAGGTTCAGCCGCTGGATCTTTAGTTGCTTATGCTTTAAAAATTACAAACATTGATCCTGTACATCATGGACTATTATTTGAGCGCTTTTTGAATCCTGAGCGAAAATCAATGCCAGATATTGACACTGATTTCTGCATTGAAAGACGGGACGATGTGATTAAATACGTTACTGAAAAGTATGGTGAAGATAGAGTTGCCCAAATTATTACTTTTAACCGTTTAACATCTAAAGCTGTTTTAAAAGATGTCGCTAGAGTATTGAACATTCCCTATGGGGAAGCTGATCGCATGGCAAAGTTAATCCCTGTCGTGCGAGGCAAGCCGACTAAGCTTGCGGTAATGGTTTCAGCAGCTACTCCAGCACCAGAGTTTAAAGAAAAATACGAAAACGACCCTAATGTTCATCATTGGGTTGATATGGCGCTGCGAATTGAAGGGACGAACAAAACTTTTGGAGTACACGCAGCGGGGGTTGTGATTTCATCTGAGCCACTAGATGAAATTGTGCCGTTGCAAAAGAATAATGATGGTTCTGTAATTACCCAGTATTTCATGGAAGACCTGGAAGCACTGGGACTCCTCAAAATGGACTTTTTGGGGTTAAGGAATCTAACATTAATTCAGAAAACAGTTGATTTAATTAAGCAGCACCAAGGATTTGATCTCGATCCAGATCAGCTACCACTTGATGAAAGAAAAGCTCAGAAAATATTAGCAAAAGGGGAAGTAAATACAGTACCCAAAGATGTTAAAAAGACTTATGCAATTTTAGAAGCAGGTGAATTAGAAGGGATTTTTCAGCTTGAATCTTCCGGAATGCGCCAAATAGTGCGAGACTTGAAGCCCTCTTGTCTAGAAGATATTTCTTCAATTTTGGCACTGTACCGACCAGGACCATTGGATGCAGGTCTGATTCCGCAATTTATTAACCGCAAGCATGGCAGAGAGAAAATAGAATATCAGCATCCACTGTTAGAGCCAATTTTGCAAGAGACTTACGGCACTCTCTGCTTTCAAGAACAAATCATGAGAATGGCGCAGGATTTAGCTGGCTATTCTTTAGGACAAGCTGACTTGCTGCGTCGGGCAATGGGGAAAAAGAAGGCTTCGGAAATGCAGAAGCAGCGAGAAATCTTCATTAACGGCGCAACTAAAAATGGAATTAAATCAAGACTTGCTGAACAACTGTTCGAGCAAATGGTGAATTTTGCCGAATACTGTTTTAATCAATCCCATTCAATGGCTTATGGTTATGTAACTTATCAAACAGCATACTTGAAGGCAAATTATCCAGTCGAATATATGGCGGCGCTGTTAACGTCCAACAGTGGCGATACGGATAAGGTGCAGAAATATATTTCTACTTGTCTGAATATGAACATTCAGATCGAGCCACCAGATGTTAATCGCTCTGGTGTCGATTTTACGCCCTCAGAAGGCAAAATTTTGTTTGGGTTGTCAGCTGTGCGGAATGTGGGACAAGGAGCGATCGCCTGGATTTTAGAAGTCCGCAATCAAGGCAGCTTTAAATCCCTGGCTGATTTTTGCGATCGCGTTGATCTTCGTGCAGTTAACCGTCGCGCCTTGGAAGCGTTAATCTACTGTGGTGCTTTTGATAATATTCAGCCGAACCGCAATCAGTTAATCAACGATCTTGAACTGGTGTTCGACTGGGCGCAATCCCGTGCTAGAGATCGCTGCAGTGGTCAAGGTAATTTATTTGACTTGAGCGGGATAACAACTAGTAACAATCTAAATACTGGCTTTGATGCTCCCAAAGCTCTGAATGTAGAGGATTTCCCGCAGTCAGAAAAATTGAAAAAAGAAAAAGAACTGCTGGGTTTTTATGTTTCTGACCATCCACTTAAGGCGGTAAGGCAGTCAGCCCAAATTCTCGCTCCCATCAGCCTCTCACAGTTGAGCGATCAGAAGGAAGATACCCTTGTTTGCGCGGTTGTAATGTTGAGCGGTGTTAAACCAGTAATCACCAAAAAGGGCGATCGCATGGCGATTATCCACATAGAAGACTTAACTGGTCAAACCGAAGCTGTTGTCTTCCCCAAAGTTTATGAACGTATTGGACTCCTGCTCGTTACAGATGCTCGGATGATTATTTGGGGTAAAGTAGACCGACGAGACGAGCAAACTCAGTTAATTGTTGAGGATACAGAGCCGATTGAAAAAGTACAGTTGGTGATGGTGGAACTAACTCCTCAGCAAGCAGGCACAATTGAAGAACAGCACCGCCTCAGAACAATTTTACAAGAACAAGTAGGTGACAAAGAAAGAGCCAAGGTTCCCGTGGTGGCGATCGTCACGTCCCTTAATCGGCAAGTGCCAGGAGAAGCGAATCCCAGTAACATGCGCCAACTTGTCCGCTTCGGCCGCCAATTCTGGGTGCAAGACAGCAAAACAGCTGTTGAGGTTCTCAAAACTGCCAAGTTTCCTGCGCATGTCCAGCCTTTGGTTGGTCAGTTTTGAGGCGTTGCTGAATAGGGGAGACCTGGACATGGGCTAAAACACCAGGAACATTTTAGGAAAAATAAGCTCAAAGATTGTATCGGAGATTTAAACCTTGTAGGTAATGGATAACAATTGTAAATTATATCTAAACACCGTAATGCTGCTACAATCTAAGTAATGGTACTGCTTAGTTAGTAAAATGGATACATAAAACTGATTAGCAGCATCAGGCTTCAGTCAAATATTAAATCAATCTTTGCAACAAGTCCGAAAACATAGATAGTTATGTATTCGGTATCGCCTTCATTCCAGCTAAGATGCTTTACCCGCTCTTGGCACTTTTGGTCATACAAACATTTAAGTATGTGGAAATACTGAACTTCTCATAAAGATTCTGTAAAGAAAAGATGAATCCGCATTGATCACTAACAGAATGATTGAAAATAGAATTTCACGCAGTAAAACACTAAATTATTCTGTCTAAAATACCGAAAACCTAACTACGTTTTCAGTTTAGCGTCGGCTTATGCTAAGCTGCTTCGCCCTTTACTAGCAATTTTAGTTATAAAAAAACTGAGGATATATAATGTTAAATTTGGATTTTTCTTCAGCAATTTCCGGTACGGTTGAAGACAAAGATTCTGAAGGCACAGGATTTACCACTGTGCAGTCCAATAACAAGGGCGACCAGTATAATCTTAGCCGCATTAATCTCGATACAACAGCTGGTACCCTTGCCTTAACCGCTACACAGGGAAGCAGTGCTAACCTTACTAACACGCTGAAGAATGCGCTTCAGGTTGGAATTGATGCTACTCAAACTTTTACAGTCAGTACTCGGTTAAAAGGTTCGCCAACTAATTTGACTGCTGCCCCTCAGCAAGGCGGTCTTTTCTTCGGTTCTAACCACGATAACTATGCCAAGTTGGTAGTTATTAATACTGGCACCAGTGGACTGAAATTACAGCTTTATAAGGAAGAGAACGGTGTAGGTTCTAGTGTAGACGTAGCTACAGTTCCAAACTGGGCGAGCATTAACACCCTTGACCTCTTCCTGACGGGCGATCCAGTTACGAATAGTATTACAGCTGCCTACCGGGTTAACTCGGATACAGGAGCGCGGCTGACGTTCAGTAAGAGTTTTAAGCCTACTACTTCCTTTTTTACGGACGCAACTAACGCCCGTGCTGGCATTCTTGCTTTTACCGGTAATGCACCAGATGTGCCTGTCACGTTTGATAGTTTTGGTATTGCCCAAGACGTAAAGATTAATTTCCAGCCAAGCGGCTCTAATGTACCTGTTGGCTATATCAAAGACAGTGGCGAGGCATATAATCCTACCCGTGGCTATGGCTGGGTAACTCAATCTAGCCTTAGTAACATGATGCACACGCCGCTGACTATTGCCGCTTATGCACGCGATCGCAACCGTGCCAATGTTGACCAACGGATTGATACCTTACTGCATATGCAGTTTCCTAACACTCCCGCTGCTGCTTGGGAATACTCTGTGCCAAATGGCACATACAGCGTAGCCGTCAGCGTTGGCGACGCACCTAATAGAAAAGGCATTTACGACAGCAAGCACAGCATTAGGGTAGAAGGGGTTACTGCTATTAACAGCTTCCAGGGTACCACCAAGCAGGAATATCAGCTAGCTACCACCAGAGTAAGTGTTGTCGATGGCAGGCTGACCATTGATGTGCCACTGGGAGGCAAAAATACTAAGATCAACTACATTGATATCGTAAATATAACTCCAGGCAAGCACGCAAGTGTTGCAACCAGCTCAATTGCAAGCGACTCAACAGGCGTATACCTCGACGCTAATATCAACTTGGATCTCTCTTTTGTAAATCCAGGTGGTGTAGATCCAAGCACACTTAATCCTATTAGTGTCCAGCTCTATCGCACTAAGGACAATACCTCCGTATCTGGAATTGTTGGTACCGACGGCGGCAACGGTGTTATTGTCTACCAGCCGAGTGAGGATTTAGCGCCAAACACCAACTACACCTTTAAGGTCACAACTGGTGTCAGGGACGAGTCTGGTGCTACCTTTACTCCCTACAGTAAAACATTCAACACTGGCATCAACAAAAGTGTCGAATCTGCTCCAGTAAACGTAAACTTTATTAAAAGTACGGTCTACGGTGGCAGCACTGCTAATCCTGGCGATCCCGTCTCCAGCTTGGTCATCAGTCCTGATGGCAACAATCTTTACGCTACTACCCTAGATGGCAAATTGCACCGCTGGAATATTGCTGATACTTCAGGCAATCTAACGAACTTAGAAACCTTTAACCCCACGCAGCTTGCCGGACGCGCCATTATTGGTATTACGTTCAATCCTAACGATTCCAATGAGCTGTGGATCTCGCACAACGACCCGATTTTCCCACAGCCTGCTGAAGATTTCACAGGCAAAATCTCGAAGCTGACGTTAGATCCCCTGACTCCAGCTTTTGATGCTGAGATGAAGGATTACGTCGTCGGTCTACCTCGCGCCGCCAAAGATCACCTAAGCAACAGCCTTGCATTTGGTCCCACTGGCAAGCTTTACATGACTCAAGGCAGCAACAGTGCTATGGGTGCGCGTGATAGTATCTGGTTCAACCGAGATGAGCGGTTGTTAACTGGGGCTGTGCTGGAAATCGATCCTAATCGGACAGCACCTGTAGGAGGCTTCAACGTGCAAACGGAGAACCGTGGGGTCGATAACTACAATCCATTTGCTGCTAATGCCCCTGTTAATATTTATGCAACAGGTGTCCGCAATGCCTATGATTTGCTCTGGCATAGTAATAATCACCTTTATATCCCCACGAACGGGAGTGCAAAAGGCGGTAACACCCCTAACAACCCTGATACTACAGCAAACGAAGCCCTGACTAATGTTGGTACTCAGAACGATTACCTCTTTGACGTAGTGAAGGGTGGTTATTATGGTCACCCCAACCCCCTACGTCAGGAGTACATTATGAATGGTGGTAACCCTACGAGCGGAGTTGACCCCGCAGAGGTTGTAAGGCAGGTAACCGCTACAGAGGTATATTCAGGGTATGCTGTTGGCACTCAGCCTGACCCAAACTATCAGGGCTTTGCTTATGATTTCGGTCGTAACCGCTCACCTAATGGAGTTATTGAATACAAGAGTAATACTTTTGGTGGTGCTCTTAAGAATAAGATGCTAGTTGTGGAATACAGTGGCGGGAATGATATCTTAGCCCTCGAACCAGATGTTAACGGTAACATTCCCCGTGGCAAGGTGACTCAGGTTGTTTCCGGTCTGACAGACCCTCTAGATTTGATTGAGAACACCAGAAATGGCAACCTCTATGTAGCTGAACTGCTCGATGGTGGCGCTGGCGGCGGTCGGATCTCTTTGTTAAGAGCCTAGATAACTGCACTCCTAAATGATGAAGTTTATTCTCATTAGACTAAGGTGTTAAAACCTACGCTCGTTGGGTTTGGTCTGTACAAGGGCTACTTGTAGGCGCGATCGCATCTGAAACAGATCTGATAAATACTTGTAAGCGATCGCTATGAAGTTTAAATTCAAGGATTATCTCAAAGGCTTATCTCAGTGGTTTGAACCCGGTAGATGAGCAATGACTACTTGTTTATCCCTGACTAAGCAATAATTTGCGTAATAATACGGCTGTTCTTTAGAAAAGAATAAAAACCTTTAGTAATAATACGGGTTAATCAATAAAATAGGTTAGAATTTATACAATTCTGCTAGATATTATTTAAAGATGCGGTAGATTTTCCCTTCGTGACTATATCTTGCCCTGGGCAACCGTAAGTCTCGAACCAGACGAACAATACTTGAGAGGCGCAGGTTTCAAAGCTTTGAATTCTCTTGAGCCAGTAAGGCACAAAGCATCTACGTTTGTGTAGCGGCAAATTTTACTCACCGGAACAATTGCAAAATATCAGTTTTGGCCATTAAATTTCTGCTCTAAATTAGCTAAACCAGCTTATTTTAAGTATCGATTGAAACACTAAAGCGTTTTTTATTCCGTCACACCAACACAGGATTATATGTCATGGCTTTAGATCCCTTTTCTCCAACTTCCAGCACTGCCTTAGATCCAAATGTCTCAGGAGCGAGTTTTACTCCTGCCAAAACTATAGATAATCCGTATGGTTTTAACTCCATCGAACTTAATAAATCGGCAAGTAGCTTCCAGATTGCAGCAGCAGGTGCAAACCTTCAAGTGATCACTCCCAATTCGGACATTGTGCAGAATCGGATAGTTTTCAGCACGTTTAAGGAGCAGGCGCGTCTAGCTAAAAATCTCACCCTCCGCAATACAGGCAGCGAGGCTTTGACGATTACAAGCTTGAGCTTTGGCGACTCCCAAGAACAGCAGAACGCGGTTGCAGGGCGGCTAGCTGACCACCAAAGGGGTGCCGACTTCAAATTCACAAATACCGTAAACCTGCCCATTACCATAGCAGCTGGTGGCTCTATCAACCTTCCAGTTCAGTTTTTGCCGAAGCGGGTCGCCACATTGACTGTGGCTGACTCGCCAACACACACAAATAACGGTGAGAACTATGCCTCGCTGACCATTACCAGCAACGACCCCGACCAGCGGACAACAAAGGTGAATCTGGCAGGGTTTAACGCTGACAAAGTTGCTGGCGACTTTGAGGCTTCGCTAGCAGAAGTAGTCCGTTCCTTTGGATGGACTACTAATATAGGTTCTGAGGACAACCGATTGGGGGTTAGCAAGACTTTATTTGGCGATGAGGTTTACTCGCCCTACTGGATGCGTGCTGATGCCAGCAAGCCTGTAGAATTATTACCGATCGCAGTATATAGTAGCCCTTCGGATGAGGCACATGACGGTGTATCATTCCGGGCTAAAGCCGGTAGTGGGGGCAGAAGTGGTTTTCTCTATTCACTGGCTGGGCGGCTCCAAGACGATGATCTGCCAGGCAGCAACGACTTCAGTGGTGGAGAGAATCAAAAGCTGATACCCAAGATTTTAGTTGGTGGTAAGAATACCACGCCTACAAGCAGGAATGTAGACTTTAGCCCAACAAGCCCCTTCGCCCTAGAGCGTGGTGACGGTTCGACAGACGATAATCAGAACGGTCCTGCCAAGACGCGGGCCTGGCGCATATACCCCCTCTTGAATGCCAATGGTGTTGCTACCCCTAACACTTGGATAGCCGCTACCGACATTGGTACCAATGTCGGCAGGAATGGTGACTTCCAAGATGATGTCTACTTGTTCAAGAACGCTAGACCTGAGTCACGAACTCTAAGCGCCTCGGCAACCAGTTTAGTCTCTGGTTCGTCCGATCTAATATTTAACTCCAACAAAACCCATCCGAGTACCTTAACTGATCAGGATAGCCAGACTATTAGTACCAGCACCCAATTTAACAAGAGCAACAGTTATCCGCCAACTACATCCTACCAGCCGTCCGGATTGAATATCGCTCCGACTAGCATAGACACTCCGAATACTAACACTGTAGGTATCAACAACAATACGTTTGTAAATGGTTTGCAGAGTAACTTTGATAGCAAGGTAAATAAGGCTACGCTCCTCACCAAACTGCTTGATCCGCTGAATAATCTTAATGCGGGCTTTCGGCAGGTGGGTGCGATGTTGAGTTCCGATGGTGACAACCACATCAAGCTGCTAGCGCGGGCAATGCCAGACGGCAGCCTGGGTCTGCACTCCGCCAAAGGTATTAGCGTCCAGGAAAGCGATGTGTCCGACGAGACAGCATACAATCCGCTGTCGAATTCTTAGACAGCGCTTAACTCTCTGCTTGCAGGATAAAGTTCAAGTATCGTTGGGAGCAAGACAATTAAATTTTCTAGACGACGGATGCTCCCAACTCTTAGTTCAATAAGTTACAAAGGTTTGCCTATTCTGATTCTCCTTTGGTACTGATACCAGTAGTAATCTGTCATCAGACAAAACTGTATTACTTCCTTCAATGCGAACTCTAAAAGGCAAGCCGCCTTACAGCCCTCCCATGCATCCTACGGCAGGCGGCATCGCTTTGAATAAAGGTACTTAAACGTCCCTGATTGCTAACACCGTGGACAACACACTGCAAATCAAACCTTGGGGAAAAAGCTGGGCAACAGCACTAAAGTCCATCAAGTTAAGTTTATTTAGACTGACAAACATAATCAATTAAGATGACCTCTCAGGTAAGGAGATCACTAAATCCTTCTTTGATACAGCGCTGTACATAGCTAAGGATTCAGCATAAGATTCAGTTTATACCAAGCTGCTATATCTGTTCTCGGCAGGTTAGGCG
>JBGTCQ010000246.1:0-12709 GCA_041748755.1 Chroococcidiopsidaceae cyanobacterium
TCCTTCTTGGATGTAGTCCATCTCTTCAAAGATGCGGCTGCCAAATTCATCCAAGATCCCGACTAAGTCACTACGCACTCGTTTAATATTTTTATTTGCCCAGGTAGCGATGCGGCGCAGAATGTACAAGTCTACAGTAATGCGATCGCGTAAGTCGGGGCGCTGCACTTTGATTGCTACTGTCTCGCCAGTTTTTAGTTTTCCCTTATAAACCTGACCTAGAGAAGCAGCCGCAATTGGATGGGGTGATATTTCAGCGTAAATTTGTTCAGGGCGATCGCCTAATTCTTCTTCAATAAACTGGTAGGCGATTTCGTTAGGATAAGGTGGCAACTGGTCTTGCAGTAGGGTTAATTCTTCCAGGTAAAGGGGAGGAACTAGATCCGGTCTTGTAGACAGTGCTTGTCCAATCTTGATGTAAGCGGGCCCTAAATAGGTCAACAGTTCTCGCAACTGAATCGCTCGTCGTCGCTGATTTTCTGCAACACGCCCTCGTTGCCGATCCCACCATAAACCGAGAGCAAAGCTTAAAGATGGCAATAAAACCGCGAAGATTCTCCCCAAGACCTGTAGCGGTTTATTGCTGTATTGCGCCGCGACTACTTCTGGGTCATAGCGCAATATTGCTGATTCTATTGGAAGAATTGACCGTGGTCGCTCCTCTACGGTCGTATCATTAACAAACGTGGTTACATCCTGAATAACTGGGGTGATCATCACTGGCTCGGTGTCAATTCGCCTGGAGGCAGAAACCGTTTTAATACTCATGAATTTGGAACCGTATCGGAGTGACCATATTAAATATTGTAACGATTACTTAAGCTAAACTACTTTTTTAGTTAACCACCAGCAGACAGATGAAGTTCTTTTACTCATCAATCAACAATACAAAGAAAGCCACAAACAAATTTTAGGACGCTAAAGTCACACTAAACTAGGGTTGGTAGACTCGTTAAGCAGCTACCAATAGCAATTGATAGTGGTGGTTAGTATCTACTTAATTGCGAGCATCCGGCATCTGTCCTCACGGTGAATAGGTCTTCATGTTACTCTCCCTCCAGATTGAAAACTTTGCCCTAATTGACACCCTGAACTTAGAATTCGGTGCCGGTCTAAATGTGTTGACTGGCGAAACTGGTGCCGGAAAATCAATTATTTTGGATGCGATTGATGCTGCTTTAGGAGGTAAAGTCAGCAGTCGCGTTATTCGGACTGGGACAAAACGAGCGATAGTGGAAGCGACTTTCAAACTAGACCAAGTTCTAGCTGCCTGGTTAGTAGAACAGGAAATTGAACTTATTGATGAGTTTACAGTTGTTTGTAGCCGCGAAATGACAACAGGTGGAGGTAGCCTCCGCAGTCGATCGCGCTTAAATGGAGTGCTGGTGAATCGAGCGCTGATGGCAGAACTGCGCGATCGCCTAGTTGAAATTACTGCCCAAGGTCAAACTGTTCAGGTGGGAGCTGCACAAGTGCGCGACTGGCTTGATCTTTACGGTGGGACTAGTCATGAGCAACGAGAAGTTGTTGCCGCCTTTGTAAAGTACCAACAAGCAAGAGGTAATGCCGAAAAACGTCGCCAATCTGAGCGCGATCGCCTACAGCAACTCGACTTACTAACATATCAAGTCCAAGAACTGGGAGCGGTAAATCTGGGCGATCCAGATGAATTTGAGCAGCTAGAGCAAGAACGCGCCAGGCTGAGCCATGTTGTGGAGTTGCAACAACTGAGCTACCAAGTCTACCAGGCTCTTTACCAAAACGATAATGATGCTCCAGCAGGTGCAGATTTACTGGCGCAAGCTGAGTCAACTCTAAGTAATATGGTGCAATACGATCCCCAGCTACAACCGCTGCTGGATTTAGTGAGTGATGCTCTGGCTTCTGTTGTAGAAGCGGGGCGGCAGATTAGTGCTTACGGGGAAGGATTAGAGGCTGACCCCCAGCGACTTATAGAAGTGGAAGAGCGAATTCGGGAACTCAAGCAGATTTGTCGCAAGTACGGTCCCACGCTTCAAGAAGTACTCGCCTATTACCAGCGTATCCAAGCGGAATTGGCAGAACTTAATTCTGGGGAGCAATCGATTGAAACCCTGGAGCAGCAAGAGCAGAAGTGCGAAGAAAGACTAACCAAAGCTTGCGCTCAACTAACTGAAGCTAGGCGAAAATCTGCTACTCAACTGGAAGCGCGGTTGGTGGCAGAACTAAAGCCCTTGGCGATGGAAAAAGTGCAGTTTGAAGTTGAAGTTGCTCCTAGTTCCCCAACAGCAACAGGAGCAGACAAGATTACTTTTTTGTTTAGTCCTAATCCGGGGGAGCCGCTACAACCTTTAACAGCAATTGCCTCTGGGGGTGAAATGAGTCGCTTTCTGTTAGCGCTCAAAGCCTGTTTTTCTGAGGTAGATGCCGCTGGGACACTGGTGTTTGATGAAATTGATGTTGGGATTTCTGGGAGAGTAACACAAGTAATCGCTGAAAAATTGCACCAGCTAAGTCAACGCCACCAGGTTCTTTGTGTTACCCACCAGCCTCTCGTTGCAGCAATGGCCGATCGCCACTTCCGAGTAGACAAGGCGTTCGAACCCTCACTCCTAATTCCTGACTCGGAAGTGCGTACAATCGTGCGGGTGACAGCGCTTGACAATTTCACTACTCGCCGTGAAGAACTAGCGACTTTGGCGGGTGGACATTCTGCTAATGATGCGATCGCCTTTGCCGACTCCCTCCTCACTCAAGCGGCACACCGCCGTCAAGCGCAGCACCCACTGCACTCAATTCTCAAATCAGAGTAGAGCTACTACTAGAATTAAGCTCACTTGCAGTAGACATTACCCTCGCAAAGACTAGCAAAACTAATCATTACCATTGTAGAAATGGAACCGCCCAAAGCCGAGAAACTGACCGGAGACTTTTTCGCCCTGGGGAAAAGCCTTAACACCAAATAAGTAGACACCGGAAAACATCGGGTTTTTGACTGGGCGCAGACCAATTGTTATTGTTTTACCTGGAGGCACAGGCGGGTCAAACGTCACGCTAACTGTTTGTGTCTCGCGCTCCCGCGTCACCTCGCCCAGTGTTAGCCGCGTTCCTTTGCTACGGCGCGTTCCTTCAAATACGCGGCTATCTTCAAGGTTGAAGCGGATGTCAGAGGTGCCCTCTTGTTGGGTAATTGTTACCCGTTGCAGAGGTTCTCCGGCATCTCGCGGTATGTTGACCGTGAAATAGTATGTTGCGTTCCACTCATTCACGCCCTTGAGAGTTGTCGTTGCTTCAACTAGATCAGGCTGTTGAACAAAGGAAACTGTGCCGTCTCGCAGTTGAATTGCTTGAGTTACCTGAGCAGTAACTCCCCCTATAGCTGTTGTCAGAGCGAGTGTTGTTCCTAACAAAGTTGTAACGCGCATCGCTGTATGTAAATTTTAATTAAAAGACTTTACTTTTACTCTACTTTTAAAACTATCTCCTTGGTTTAAAATGCAGAATTAGCTTTTAAGATCACACTTTAGTTATATGTAGCAATCACTTACAACGCTGTGAGTGATTTACCCCTAACTCCTCAATTTGGAGGGCTTCTATCGTTTTGGGTTCGCCACTTAGGGACAGTTCTTACAGCTGACTTAAGATTGCTACGTACACCGAATAAAGCTAAGTGCAATACTGCTGCAACCATCATGTCATTGTATAGTTTCTGTCGGTGGAAGCTATGTAATATTTTTATGTTTTTCTACTGATAGTCATATACCTAAAAGTCACCTGTTTTTTCTTGGTACTTTAACATACAAGACAATTTTAGAGTATGATATTAGGCTTTTTGGAGAAAAATTGGAACATAAATAAACATCTTTGTTATAAAAGCTACATTTTTCTGATGAAATCTAAAAATCTTGTAGCTAGTCTATGAAATTCGAGCAAAGTTTACCTGCAAAATAAACAAAATTTAACCTTCAACTCCGAAATTGCATAAATATAAGATGTATATATAAAAGTAAGAATTAGTACATCATTTAGCCTGCACAAACAAGCCAGGTTGATAATGCCATCTAATTGAGAGAGAAGGACATTAATATGAGCATAATAACTAGACGACAAGCACTGAAGTTTGGAGCGATCGCAGGTGGTTCGCTCCTACTTCCCTTAGGACTCCAGCGCATTGGCTATGCGGGAGATGCTGGTAGTCCAAAGATAAAGCCCTTTACAGTTCCCTTTCGCGTCCCACCACTGCTCCAGCCTGTACGTACTGATGCAGACTTCGATTACTACGAGGTTACAATGCGTAAAGCTCAGGTTGAGATTTTACCTGGGTTAAAGACAGAGATTTGGGGGTACAACGGTATAACTCCCGGCCCCACAATCATGCAACTTAAAGATCGGCAATCAGTTGTCAGATTTATCAATAATAGTGTAGGTACACCGACATCAGTTCACTTGCATGGCATGGCATCGCTACCACAGTACGATGGTTACGCTGAAGATCTAACTCGTCCAGGCTACTACAAAGACTACATTTATCCAGACAACCGTGCCGCGACGCTATGGTATCACGACCACGCAATCCATCAGACTGCACGCAACGTGTATATGGGATTGGCTGGTTTCTACATTGTCCAAGATGATTTCGAGCGCGATCTGCCCCTACCCAAAGGCGAGTACGATGTCCCATTAATGATCCAGGACAAGATATTCGCGCGAGATGGCTCATTGATCTTTGACGACGACGGGCAAAAAAGTCTTATGGGCGATGTCATTTTAGTCAATGGTGCGCCTTGGCCCCGGATGGAAGTAGCCACACGCAAGTACCGCTTCCGAGTCTGTAACGGCTCTAATTCGCGCTCTTACAAACTTGCCCTCAGTAACGGTGCTGACTTTATTATGATTGGAACCGATGCTGGGCTAAGAACCGCGCCAGTGGCTGTTAAAAATTTCCGGCTCGGCATGGCAGAGCGCTATGAGTTTATCATTGACTTTTCTAAGTACCCTGTTGGCACCAAAATAGTTCTCCGAAATCTTGAACTTCCCAATAATAAAGACTACGAGGGCACAGAGCAGGTCATGCGCTTTGATGTCGTGCGTAAAGAGAGTGATGACAGTTCTATCCCTGGTACGCTGCGCCCAGTTACGCCAATTGAACAGCTTTTAGCTCAAGTGAAGCGGACTAGGGAATTTAGGTATGAACGCGGTAATGGCTTATGGCAGATTAATGGCAAGATCTGGGACGAAGACCGAGTTGATGCCAATCCTCAATTAGGCGATGTCGAGATTTGGCGTTTGGTCAACAACTCTGGTGGCTGGTTTCATCCGATCCACATTCACCTTATCGACTGTCAGATGCTCGACCGTAATGGGAAGCCGCCTTTCAAGTATGAGCGTGGCTGGAAGGATGTCTTCTATGTCGGCGAAAATGAAACAGTACGAGTCATTGGGCAGTTTCAACCCCATAAGGGTATGTATATGTCGCACTGCCACAACACAGTTCACGAGGATCACGACATGATGAATCAGTTTCAGGTAGATGAAGGTGGACCAGACCCAATTGCGGCAGCACCACCGAAGCCGCTTCCAGCACCACCGCTATAGTTTTAACAAAAACACTATCACAAGGCAGATGCAAAAACCACAACATGAACACTGTTAGGACGCAGCACAGCTACTAGATAGATTACAGCTAGATACAGGATAAAACAGCCTTTGCAAGGCTATTCATTCTGACGTAAGCAATACCTTTTGGGTTCAATATGCAAATACATCCAGTTCCTAAACTCCTATTTTATTTCTAGGAGTTTTTTGTTTAGTTAAGAGACTTTATGATACTTTCATCTAGTCTTAACCTTTGAGACAGCAGACTTACTTATATAGCCGCTCTGTCAGGGCGAGTGTTGTTCCTAATAAAGTTGTAAAGTAATCACTCTAGGTAATTTATAATTTTCCATAGAGTTATCTTTTTAGCATTCTCCTAAGTATATACACATAAAAATTTTCCAATTTACTGAGAAATAGCAGTATAATTACACAAAGTATTAATTAATACATTTACAGCTTGATTGGGTTCTGAAGCAAGGGGAGCAGTCCCAAATTTGCCAATATGCAGAATCAATAAATCTAGATCGTTACTTGATCTAGTAGGTATTAGCGTACCCCAGCGTTGATTGAAATGCATCCTGAAGCAATCAGATTGACAATGCCATCTATATAAAAGAGAACACTAGCATGAAAAGAATTACTAGACGGGATGCACTGAAGTTTGGAGCGATCGCAGGCGGCTCACTGCTACTGCCATTAGGGCTACAAAGCATTGGACGTGCTAAAGATGCAGAGAGTCCCTTAGTAAATCCCTTTACACTTCCCTTTCGCTACCCACAACGGCTCAAGCCTGTACGCAGTGATAATACGCCAGGGACAGACACGAACGGAGACTTTGGCGGGACTGACTACTACCAGATGACGATGCGGAAGAATCGGGTTAATATTTTGCCTGGGCTGACGACTGAAGTTTGGGCTTATAGCGGTCAGATTCCCGGTCCCATAATCTACCAACGCAAAGGGCGGCAATCGGTTATCCGATTAATAAATAATGTAGGTACACCGACATCAGTTCACTTGCATGGCATGGCATCGCTACCACAGTACGATGGTTACGCTGAAGATTTAACCCCTGTTGGCTACTACAAGGACTACATCTATCCCAACAATCGTGCTGCCACCTTGTGGTATCACGACCACGCAATCCATAATACTGCCCGCAACGTCTACATGGGGCTAGCTGCTTCATACATTGTTCAGGATGACTTTGAGGATAGTTTGAACTTACCCAAGGGAGCCTATGATGTGCCGCTACTCCTTGGTGATAAACAGTTTGCAGCTAATGGCGCATTGATCTTTGATGACAATGGCAACAAAAGTCAATACGGCGATGTCATCCTGGTCAACGGTGTACCGTGGCCGCGGATGGAGGTAGCCAACCGCAAATACCGCTTCCGACTGTGTAATGGCTCGGTTTCGCGCTCTTACAGAGTTGCGCTCTCGACGCGCAATGACTTGATTATGATTGGCACAGATGCTGGGCTGATGGGTAAACCACAAAAAGTTAAGAATTTTCGGATTGGGATGGCAGAGCGTTATGAGTTCGTCATCGACTTTTCTCAATACCCAATTGGAAGCAAGGTAGACCTTATAAATCTGGGACTTCCTAACAACGAAGATTTCGATGACACAGACAAGATTATGCGCTTTGAAGTGGTGCGCCAGGAGCAGGATGACAGCGAAGTCCGCCCTGAACTGCGCTCTGTTAAGCCGCTTCTAGAAACTGACGCAGTTCGTACCAGAGAATTCCGGTATGAGCGGAGTAATGGATTGTGGACGATTAACGGCAAGACGTGGGACAAAAACCGGATAGATGCTAATCCGCAATTTGAAGAAGTCGAGATCTGGCGTTTGTACAATAACTCAGGTGGTTGGTTTCATCCAGTCCACATTCATCTGATCGACTGTCAGATTCTTGACCGTAATGGCAAGCCGCCTTTCGATTATGAGAAAGGTTGGAAAGATGTATTTTATATTGGCGAAAACGAGTCAGTACGGGTTATTGGCAAGTTTGGTCCTAATACGGGTTTGTATATGTCGCACTGTCACAATACAGTTCACGAAGACCACGACATGATGAATCAGTTTCAAGTAGGAAAAGGTGGACCAAATCCCATGTCAGTTCCAGCCAAGCGCCTCCCAGCGCCGCCGCTATAGTTCTCAATACACCTTCTTATTGCTACAACGTAGCTTAGCAAGACGATATGACCAATCAGTGGGAATAGTAAAACTCTTAAAGTACAGAGCCGCCTAATGGCGGTTTTGTACCATATACGAAATCGCTCCACGAATAAGGAATTATTCATGCTTATAACTTAAATGCCACAACATCTCATGTAGCAGCCTGAATGAAAAGCACTATAAACAAAATCACTTAATATTAAGAATCTATAACTTTAAATAACTCGTTGAAAATTCTTATTGTTAATTAACAAAAATCGCTCTTTTGACTACAGCTAAGTTTTACAAGATATTTCATAGTTGTCGTTGAATAAAATAGTTAGGCTAAAAATATAAGCAGAAATTAGAGGAACTTTTATGACTGCTTCTCGTCTGCAATTAGAGTAATCGCATTGAGCAACAATTGTCATATTGACTTTAGGCTGCTGGCTCAACAGTAGTCTAATTTCAAATTGGGCAATTAATATTTAGCCTGTATGCTTCAGGTATGAGAGAATGTCTAAAATTTCATAAATAGAAATCACTAGTTTTAATTGTGATGATAGATTTTTATCTATGGTAGGTTTCTCTATGAGAATTGTTCTTAAAGCAAGCAACTCTTCATCAGTTAAAGGTCTTTGAAGCAGTTGCTTGCCATAGTAGCTTTACTCGTGTTACCAAGGAGCTGGATCTGTCCCAACCTACTGTCTCTATATTAGGTTAAGCAATCCCTGTAGGTTTCATCTGCAAGATGATTCGGGTTCGTTGCTGGCTTCTACGCTAGGCAAAAAGTAGCAATCTGCGTAACTGGGATAGATGGTGCCAAGCCTTTTTTGGGCAATCCTGCTGTAGTAGCTAAAAAGGTCGTTGATCTTATCCAACTAGGATCAGTAGTTAATAAATTTGGCATCTCCTCATAACAGTAGCGGCAAAACCAATAAACTTCACCAGAGCGAGCATGGCGGAGTAAAGTATGAGAGCAACACGGGCAAGTAGGGGTATACATGATAACTGTCTTTTGTCAAGATTAAAAATGAAGGAGAAGAACACAATTTGTAGATAAAAATCAGTCAAGTAAATGACTAAGTTGGCTTTCTCTTAAAGGTAGCTCCACATCATGAGAAACTTGTGAGGAAGTAAGAGGAATTTTCTCAAAAATCACTCCTGTACAATTTCACTTTTTGTTCGCAACAGCTCCCTCCATTGCCTCCTTAATAAAGTGGAAAGGAAGCGATCGCCTGAAGCACTCTTCTGAATAAAGAGTGCCTGCTAGACTAAAATTGAGACGCATCTGGAAGCAGCTACCAATCCTCGTTGCACAGGTTTCTAGGGATAGAGACCTCGGTCAGTAAGTGCCTGAGCAATGCGACCTACGCCTAACGTATAGGCCGCCATCCGCAGAGAAACCTGCCGCACCTTCGACTCTTGAGTGACATGGTGGTAGGCACGCACCATTAAGGCTTCCATTTCTCGATTGACACGCTCCTCATCCCAAAATACATAGGAAAGACCCTGTACCCACTCCAGGTAACTTACAACCACCCCTCCAGCATTAGTCAAAATGTCGGGCAACACCGTCACACCTCGCGCCTCCAGCGCCTGGTCCGCCTCTAGAGTTACTGGTCCATTAGCAGCTTCTGCCACAATTGACGCTTGGATGTGATTCACATTTTCGTGAGTGATCTGGTTTTCCAAAGCTGCTGGAATCAGAACATCGCAGGGCAGAGTCAACAGTTCGGCATTCGTAATTTGTACTGCTCCAGGGACGGTAATACGCTTGCGGTTTGCCGCAGCATAGACCTTCAGATCTGGAATGTCCAAACCTGCTTCTGCAAAAATGCCGCCTGAACCCGTTGAAACAGCCAGAATCTTGGCTCCTGCTTGATGTAGTAATAAAGCCGCGGCGCTCCCTACATTCCCAAAGCCTTGAATGACTACTCTTGCTCCTACTAGCGACTTACCTCTCTCTGCCAGAGCCTCGCGTACAACAATCATCACGCCACGTCCAGTCGCAAGTTCTCGTCCTCGGGAGCCACCAATTGAAATTGGTTTGCCGGTTACAACTCCTGGCACAGCGTGTCCGACATTCACTGAGTAAGTATCCATTATCCAGGCCATCTCACGGGCAGAAGTGCCCATATCTGGCGCAGGAATGTCTACCTCTGGACCAATATCTTTAATTAACTCGCTGGTATATCGACGAGTGATCCGCTCTAATTCACCTGTGCTGTAGCTTGCTGGTTCCAAAGCAATCCCTCCCTTAGCACCGCCATAAGGAATGCCTAGCAGCGCACATTTCCAGGTCATAAGCATTGCCAGGGCTGACACCTCCCGCAGGGTTACAGCTGGGTGGTAACGAAGCCCACCTTTGTAGGGGCCCAGAACGTCACAGTGCTGCACCCGATGTCCTGCCAGAACCTGCACTTCGCCGCTATCCAGTTTTACAGGAATCGAGACTGTGACTACCTTACGGGGGTTACTCAGGATTGCCAACAAACCTTGGTCGAGCTGTAACTCTCGCGCCGCCTGCTCTAGATAGCTACAGGCTTGAGCGAAGGGGCAGATGTGTGCTGGCGTTGGAGCCTCCAGCGGTAGCAATGACGGTGAAACCATACTGTCTTCTCGCAATCGCGGTATTTTCGCGAACCCAATATCTATGTGTAGTCTAGGCTTTTTCCTAAGGAAAATATATGTTTTGTAAAATTCGTTACAGTATTTATTCAACTTATGATTCTCAGCACAGCATAGCTGAGGCGGAATCAAGAACTTGGGAGTAGCTATCTTGATTGATACGCAGACGAGTCCGCTAGCGGCTTGCCCGTGAGGGTTCGCACAGCAGCTTACAATGTTATTGGGCAACCCTGCCAAACAAGCCAAGTTGTTCAGCTTGCTTAAATACGTGGTTCAACACTCCTTGTCGCGTAGCAATATGCATTATTCCCATTGCGGCAACAAATATTGCACTGTTGCAATGTACTAGGGCTGATTTCGCTAATTCATCAATTTGCGTGAGAACTTGAGCCGCTATTTCAGGATTAATTGCTTCAACTTTAATGGGAATATTGATGTAATACAGTCCTAAAAATCAGCCTGTTGCTGTTCGTTGTGCAGGAAGCCTTCATCAGGCGATCGCATCAGCACTGATTTAAATCCCTCTTGGGCAATCTGTTGTAATTATTCTAAGGTTAGTTGTCCAGCGATCGTTAACTCATTGTTAATCTTCCTGATAGTCTCCATTGAGTCTCAGGTTGTCAATGACAACCAAAAGTAGATTTTTTACAATTGACTAAAAGACTTAATGTTTTGATTTACTGCAACAGTAATCAACAAGAGCAAAGTAATTTTTACTTATTTGTAACTATTGCATTCGTCCTTATAATACTATATTTTTAACTCAAGATCTTGATTCCAGCAACGCTCCAAGAACTGAACGTAGTCTTGTTCCCAACAACACTCTAATAGCTCAACTCTGTACAAATGCCAAAAATGGACTGGATTTAAAACTACTTCAGCTAAAGGATTAAAGAGTAACTGAATTACAAATCGAGATAGGGAAAATTTGACTTTAATCTTACTATTTGTATTCATAGTCTAGAAGCCTCCAAATTTTTACAAGAAATTTTATAATTTTTTGCTAAGGAGTTTAGAAGTTGTTGTAAGTCTAGCTATTGATGTAACTGAGGGTATAAGCCCATAAATTAAAATCTAGGGCTACTCAAGACAAAACTTACACTAAGTATTGCTTTATTACATATTGGCTTAATTACTATGTTTGATGATGTCTTGTTTTTTTCTTGTCAGAAACTTCTCCTTCAAAAGGTTGAACTCCTGTTGCAGGGTATTGATCGTCAGTGGGACTAAAAATCCGAGATACTGCTCCTAAAATGTATTGAATTACTCGCTGGGGAACATATAAGATGTTCTGAACCCGCTGCTGTAGTTTGTTGAGAATAGACATAGCTTTGTTCTCCTTTTTAAAAACTTTGTCTGTTTTCTGCTGAAACCTGAGCTGATTAAGATTGCTCTTGAGCAGATCTGTCAGCCTTAACAGGGATGGCTACCTCAGCTAGTGAACGGCTCAACATCGACTGCTGTAGGTGTTTTTCCTGCTGATGATGCTGTACCATCGCCTCCCTAGCTTCTTGCGTACTCATGGTAAAAATCTCTGTTGACTGAGTTGACCTGAAATTTGCAGCTTATCGGCAAGATTTCGCTTAACAGCCTGCTTTTGGTCTGACTTTAGCTTCGGCATTATTAGAGTCAAGATGCCATCTTTGAACTCAGACTTCACTTGTTCATTTTGAATTAGTGCAGGTAAGCGAACAATGCGCTGAAACTGATCCTGAGCAAATTCAGGATGGAAAAACCTCTTTACTTCAGTGTGCTTTTCACCACCAGATCCTACGATTGAGACTGCTTCATGACTAACTTCAACATCTAAAGCTTCAGCATCAACAACTGGAACTTCAGCCTGTAAGATAATTTCTGCCTCTGTTTCTTGAATTTTGATCGCTGGTGTCCAGGTAGGATTTCTGTTGCTGGATAGGAGGGTGAAGCCGCGATCGCGTTGCAGCATGTCATCGAACAGTTGCTCCATTTGCTGGCGCAGAGGATTTAGTACCCGCAAAGACTCTACAGGGGTTATTACCATCAGATATTTGCTCCTGTGGTACAAAGCATGCGAGATGCCATTGGTCATTAAGTCCTTAGTTGATCACTCCCACTCTTAGAGGTAGCGAGTGAATAATCCTTATTCGGTTTCGCTCACCTTAGGCGAGGCGTGTACCTACTACCAATGACCGATGACTAATGACTAATGACTACTTCGTCAAATCTCTAACTGAGTTAGCTTTACTTTGAATCTAGGCAAACAATTTGAGGAACTTGTGAGGAAATAAAGTTACTTCTCCAGACTCCAACCCAAGGCTGCTGCTATTTGATCTGCTAACTGGAATGGATTGAACGGTTTGGC
>JBGTCQ010000247.1:0-16305 GCA_041748755.1 Chroococcidiopsidaceae cyanobacterium
TTAGTATTGTGGTCTGGTTGCAAATAATGTGGTCTCAGTTGGATTTAATTCGGTCTCAAGCTACCGGATAGTTGCAGCTAATCTGGTCTCAAAAAAGCGATGATTGCGGTCTGAAGCGTTTAGTATTGTGGGTCGCTACACCTAGTGGAGTCCATTTAATGACCAGCATTGTTGCCAGATACATTATAAACACGCCACTCTTGAATACCCCAACGCCTGAGAACAGGTTCGGCACGACGGATATCATCCTCTGTGCTTTCTATTGTCACCAAGTAATCCCCTTGAAATACTCGGTCATTGTAGTATTTGGCCTGCCCTTCGGGAATATACCAACCCTGTAGAGCGCCAACGAGACCACCAATTCCAGCAACGGCTCCACTTCCTAAAAGCACGGCTAAAACAGACTCTGCTGCCAGTACAAAGCCGACTCCAGGAACAAACAATGCGACCAGACCCCCTAATAATATAGGTAAACCTCCCGTCGCGGCACCTAGAGCTGCACCCAATTTCACACTTTCAGAGCGAGTGACAGTAGGTTTACTTGTGTCTTCACCGCCAAGCTGCTGCTCGTGATCCGGGTTTTTAGCAAGCACAGAAATTTTATTCATCGAAAAGCCAGTATCTCTGAGTTCTATGATTGCCTGTCCCACACTTTCACAACTGGGAAATGTCCCAGTACCGTGTTTGAGTTGATTTGAAGCCATTTTGCCTCCTTCCATTAAGGTAATGAAGACGCTCCTTAGCTATTTCCTATTTTCCTAGTAGATATAGGCTTGAAGAGTCTTGTTGGGTGGCTGCTGACTGCTTTGATCCTCATTCTTAATAACCAAAACTGAGCACGGGGCATTGTGCACGACGTGATTGCTCACACTCCCTAGCAACATTTTGGCTAGACCTGAGTCGTCTTTGCGACCTAGAATAATTAAATTCGCACCCCAGCTTTCGGCAAGACTACAAATTGCGGGACCTGGCTGCCCTACGTCGCAAACGCATTCTGTCGGAATACCCCCGTCTTTTGCCTTCTGGCAGTAGGGTCGCAACCATGCTTGAGCTTGCTCAGTTTCTGCTTCCGCCTCAGTCAGGAAAGTAAGCTGACTTAAGTCATCAGAATTGATGCAGTGAAACAGCATGAGGCTGGCTCCTTCTTTTTGAGCTGACTCTAGAGACTGCTCAAACACCACTGATGCTAGGGGTGACTTGTCAATGGCAACCAGAATTTTTTTAAAGCCCATAGGTTTCCTCCAAAAATTAATCTATTTATTCATTGTTTTCAATCTGTCTACTTGAGAGTGCTTATAAGCAATTGAGAGAATTTAGACACAGAACAGCAGCTTATTAATTGTCTGGTCTACTAAGCCTAATCTGAAAGGCCGATAAGCTTTGCCCACTACGTAGAGTCAATGCAAAGTAACCTGCAAATTTTCGTGTTACCTTGTGAAAGTTTTTGTCTACTTCCATTATTAAGAACAAATGTGATTAAAAAGTGACAGCTAGCAGCAACTCAACCGAGTTTTTAGCAGGTCAGGAGTTAGCGTGGGGGTTAGTGTTACAAAAGGCAGGTCTGATGAACTAGAGTTATTTCGCCACCAGTATTATAAGTACTGGAGAGCTGTTGAATGATTGCTCGTTTGTCATTTTTTAATCACATTTGTTTCTAATACTGGACACAGATGGAAACTTTTTGCTCATTATGCTCCCTATCTAGACTGGATAGTGACCACACCGTTGTTACTGTTAGCCTTGTCCTGGGCAGAAATGCATTTAGATCGAAGTGACGGCATTTGTTAAGGAGAAATAGAGCTAAAGATTTACAATCCAACTACCTCATTCGAGCTTTACAGGAGATGACTTATGGCTCAGCTGATTGGACACAGATGTTGGGCGATCGCTGAAGGTTATATCCCCGCTTACAGTAACGGACCAGAACCGCAGTTCACTAGCCATGAAACTGTGTGTATTCTCAACGCAGGCAATCAAGATGCCAATGTTGAACGATCTTCTATAGCGATAAAGAACCCGTTGGCCCTTACAAGATCGCGGTTCCAGCACGACGCACCAAGCACATACGCTTCAATAATCTTACCGATCCGGAGCCGATTCCTCACGATACCGACTTTGCCAGCGTCATTGAATCGGATGTTGCGATTGTTGTACAGCACACCCGCCTCGATTCACGTCAAGCAGAAAATGCCCTCCTTAGCACCATTGCCTACGCCAGCAGCAATTAATTGCCAGCAAGCTGACAGTTGTTGAGCAGATAAACCAGAAGCAAAGGTTGAGTGTAAAGATGACAAAACTCAGCAAAAAATTCTAGTTGCATACGTAGAAGCCGCTTAAAGGGTTGGCAATTTCCTGCATCTACTCGGACTGGAACTTTAAGAATTGATTAGAGGAGCCTTATGGCAAACTTAGGCTACCATGCCTCCCACGAGCAGTTTAAGCCAAGCGTTCTTTTGGAGTACGTGCAAGCGGCTTACCAGGCTGGATTTACCCGGATATCTTGTTCAGATCACTTTCATCCTTGGAGCGATCGCCAAGGAGAAAGCGGCTTTGCCTGGTCTTGGTTAGGCGCAGCCATGCAGGCAACAAACCTGCCTTTTGGTGTAGTTTGCGCCCCCGGACAACGGTATCATCCAGCTATTATTGCCCAAGCTGCCGCTACACTCGCAGAAATGTTCCCCAACCGCTTCTGGGTGGCGCTAGGAAGCGGTCAGGCACTTAACGAACAAATTACAGGAGAGAAATGGCCCTCTAAAGCTGAACGCAATGCCCGCTTGCAAGAATGCGTTGATGTCATCCGCGCTTTATGGGCGGGAGAAACCGTCACTCACTACGGTAGTGTGTGCGTAGAAGCAGCCAAACTTTATACCCGTCCAGAAGTGCCACCCCGCATTATCGGTGCGGCAATTACTCCCCAAACAGCCCAGTGGGTGGCAAGTTGGGCAGACGGACTAATTACCATTTCCCACTTCTACGAAAAACTGCAACAAGTGGTGGAGGCATTTCGCCAAGGTGGGGGAGAAGGCAAGCCCATGTACCTGAAGGTGCAACTTTCCTACGCCGCTGATGAGGAGAAAGCACTGCAAGGAGCTTACGAACAGTGGCGCACGAATATTTTCAAAAGTGTACTTTTGGCAGATTTGCGGAGTCCCAAACAATTTGATGCTGCCGCAGAATTTGTCAAACCAGAGGATATGTACAAATATGTGCGGATTTCAGCTCGACCAGAACAACACATCGAATGGTTGCAGAAATACATAGAACTGGGATTTAGCGAACTATATCTACACAACGTCAACCGAGAGCAGCAGGCGTTTATTGAAGTATTTGGCGAGAAAGTTCTGCCAGCGCTTGCAGGTGATTGACAACTAGAACAAGCAACCCAAGGAGCAAACTATGAAAATCAGCGTTGGCGCACCAATTCTAACGATCAATCATGGCAGTACCTTTATGGTGACTGACCTAGCGGGACAAATTAATCCTGATAGTCCTCTAGGCATTTTTTGCGATGACACCCGTTTTTTAAGCTATTATGCCATATACATAGATGGACATTCGTGGATTCGTCTGACATCAACAACAACAACATATTATGCAGCGCAAGTTTATCTAAGAAATCCGGAGTTTACTTCCAGAGATGGTACAGTTCCTAAGAGTTCGCTGTCACTGATTATTAGCCGTACTGTTGAAGAAGGCATCCACGAAGAACTCGACCTGACTAATTATGGTCTTAAACCAGTCAGCTTCAATCTAGAAATTGCTTTACGCTCAGACTTTGCTGATATCTTCGAGGTTGAGTCGCGCTCTTTTGTGCGGCGGGGACACATCGAAACGAGATGGAATGTCCAGGATAACGAGCTACATACAAGCTACACCAACGGTGATTTTTATCGTTGCCTGATCTACAAGCCATCCGAATGCACCTCTCCACCTCATTATGCCAATGGTCGCATTACCTTTGAGGTGAAGCTAGAGCCTGGTGAAAAGTGGCAAGCCAACTGCAACTACATTCTGGCTGACAATCAACACGTCCGCAAACCAGCAAATTTATCATACGAATCAGCAGTAGATTTAAACGTTGTTGATACAGGAATTGAACAGCTTCATAATCAGTGGGTAGAGAGCGTCACTAATATTGAAATTTCAAACGAGGACGTGAAGCGACTGTATCGTCAATCTGTCGAAGACATAGGCGCACTGCGGCTATACGATTACGACTTTGCTCCTGATGTCTGGCTACCCGCAGCTGGCGTGCCTAAGTTCGTGACTCTCTTCGGGCGTGACAGTTTGATTATCAGCTTACAAAATATGACCATTCATCCAGGCTTTGCGCGTGGTTCCTTGAAAAAACTGGCACAGCTACAGGCAACTGAAATCGATGATTGGCGGGACGCTCAACCAGGCAAGATCCTGCACGAGATCCGCCAAGGGGAATTAGCGCATTTAAAACAGATACCACACACGCCCTACTACGGCACTGCTGATGCTACGCCCTTGTTTCTGATCCTCCTGCACGAAACCTGGAAATGGCTAGGAGATAATTCGCTTTTGCGTGAGTACCGCGATGTGGCGCTGCGCTGTTTGGAGTGGATTGACAAGTATGGTGACTTCGATGGCGATGGGTTTCAAGAGTATCAAATGCGCTCTGCAAATGGGATTGAGAATCAAGGTTGGAAAGATTCAGGCGAGGCGATCGTCTATCCAGATGGCAGTCAGGTGAAAGGAACAAAGGCTTTGTGCGAACTGCAAGGTTATGTGTTTGATGCTTGGGTACGGATGGCAGAGGTTTTTGCAGCCTTGGGCGATCGCGAATTTTCTACTGAATTACGCACCAAAGCCGCAAAACTTCGTACCCAGTTTGAAGAACGCTTCTGGTGTGAAGACATTGGTTTTTATGCTTTTACCCTCGATCCAGATAAAAAACCAGTAAAGACAATTGCCTCAAACCCAGGTCATTGCCTTTGGAGTGGTATTATCAGCCCAGAGCGTGCCGAACGTGTTGTCAAGCGCCTACTGGAGCCTGATATGTGGAGTGGTTGGGGCATTCGCACTCTGTCTACCCACAATCCAGCTTACAGTCCTTTTTCTTACCATCTTGGCTCGGTGTGGCCCCATGACAACGGCATTATTGCTTTAGGATTCAAACGCTACGGCTTTGGAGCAGAGGTAGCCGAAATTGCTCGCTGTATTTTCGAGGCTGGTAGCTATTTTGCTAACTATCGCCTGCCAGAACTCTATGCAGGTGTTGAACGCAAACCAGGATCGTTTCCAGTGCCATACAAAGAGGCGAACGTGCCGCAAGGATGGGCAGCTGGGTCCGTGTTTCAACTGTTACAGGCTATGCTGGGTTTGCAAGCCGATGCCCCAAATAACCATCTTTATGTCGAGCCGCATTTACCAGAATGGCTACCTGAGATAACACTACGCCGTTTGGAAGTTGGGAAATCATTGATTGACTTGCGGTTCTGGCGCGAGGGCGAACACACGCGATGGAATGCTTCTGTCCAAAAAGGTGATGTCACTGTCAAGGAACAGTCCTGGCAACCCTGGGTGTTTGAATAAACTCCGCCAGATTTGACTTTCCACTGCATCAAGTACAAGTTCGCCTTCAGCGAAAAGCAAGGAAAGTATACAATTACGCTCAATGATGAACCGGAAATATTACCCGATTTTGAATAGTTAGAGTTTGCGGGGTGGGTATTTTCCACCCCTACCTTTTCTCCTGTTTGTTCTTTGCAGTTTGTTAAAAAGTAATCACAACTTAAATCTGACTTATACAAGTATTTATTATCGAGTGAGGAATAAAAGTTTGTTACATATAAATAATATTCGTCATCGTTTTAATAACTTCAAAAGTAGAAAAATTCCACCACAGCAACTAGAGGAGATGCGAAGCGGACTGTTAGAAGAATCAACTATAGATCTTAATTATATTGTTTTAATTTTAGGTTCTTGTGTAATTGCTACATTAGGGCTGCTTTCTAATAGTGCGGCTGTAATTATCGGCGCGATGATTATTGCTCCACTCATGTTACCAATTCGGGGGTTAGCATTTGGCTCGTTAGAAGGTAATGTTATCCTGTTTCGTAAAGGCTTAACTGCGATCGCAGCCGGAACACTGATGGCAGTTGCTTTAGCTTTATTTATTGGTTACTTAGTGGGACTTCCAGAATTTGGCAGCGAAATTATCAGTCGTTCTCAACCGACTTTACTAGATTTAGGAATTGCCGTTGCCGCTGGGGGAATCAGTGGTTTTGCTAAAGTTCAACCGAAAATTTCTGAAAGTTTAGCAGGAACTGCGATCGCTGTTGCTCTTATGCCACCAATTTGTGTAATTGGCTTGGGTTTATCGCAAGCCAATTGGTCACTCAGTATCGGTGCAACTCTGCTCTATCTAACCAATTTGCTGGGAATTACCCTTTCTTGTATGCTGACGTTTTTGATAACTGGTTGCACTCCCTTGCAACGTGCCACTAAAGCCCTTGGTTGGACGCTAGCTTTTACAGCAATACTCTTGATTCCCTTAGGCGTAAGCTTTTTTGAGTTGACAAGACAAGCCCGACTTGAAGCCAGTCTTAGACGGGCATTACTGAACCGAACTATTACCTTTCAGCGGGTGGTATTACTTAACAGTGATGTGGATTGGTTAACTGACCCACCCCAAGTCCGTTTGAATGTTCGGACTAAGGAACCTGTAACCCCAAGACAAGTGATGCTTTTAGAAAAATTTTTAGAAAAAGAAATGGATCAATCATTCACCTTAATTTTTGAAGTTGGTGAAATTGAAGAAGTTAGGCGAGAAACCCCAAATAATTCTAACTTTTAGGAGATGACTTAAATTTACACTCAGGAATTTAGTTGAATTGAATCATTTAAGTGCTATCGTTTTCTGGTCACATTTGTTGACAATACTAAAAGCATAAACCTACTTAGCGGAACTAAACAGCGATTAATAGGAGTTTTTGTTTTAGCTTTACAGGCAATATTGATTTTGAGGCAATAGTTTATGAAGAAGTTTGTGCAACAACAAATCGGTTATTTCTTTATAGGAATTACGCTGTTTATCCTGCTAGTTTCTTGTCAACCAGTACTGCAAGCTGAGTCGCAAGCTCCCCCAGCTACACCGACAACTGCCGCCACGCCGTTTCCTCCCGTAGCGTCACCTAACGCGGAACTCAGTGCGTCACCGGCACAGCTACCGCCATTACCTTACGGTTATGACGCACTAGAGAAAGCCATTGATGCTGAAACGATGAGGCTGCATCATGACAGGCACCATGCAACATACGTCAACAACCTCAACGACGCATTGAAACAGTATCCCGACCTGCAAAAGAGAAGTGTGGAATCCCTGCTGCGTGACTTGGACAGCGTACCTGAAAATATTCGCACAACGGTACGTAACAACGGCGGCGGTCACCTCAATCACACGATTTTTTGGCAAATTATGAGTCCTTCTGGTGGTGGACAACCGACAGGGGCGATCGCGCCAGAAATCAACCAAACCTTCGGCAGTTTTGATGCCTTTAAAAAACAGTTTAACGAAGCTGGCGGCGATCGCTTCGGTAGTGGGTGGGTTTGGTTAGTACGTAATCCCCAAGGTCAACTCCAAATTACAAGTACACCAAATCAAGACAGCCCAATTATGGAAGGTTTTTACCCGATTATGGGTAACGACGTATGGGAACACGCATATTACCTCAGATACCAAAACCGTCGTGCTGAGTATTTGAATAACTGGTGGAATGTAGTTAACTGGGCTGAGGTCAACAGGCGAGCCTCGCGATAGCGAGGAGCTTCGCTATCGCAAGTCTTATTGCCGCAAAGTTAGGAGGTAAGTCTCTATGAAAAGTCTATTGATGAGGAATCCTGTGGTAGTAGGGGCATCTTGGATAGGCGCATATCTAGTGATTATCCTGCTACCCCTACTGATTCTGCTGTTCTACCCTCCCACACCAAGCGATGAACGGAGTTTTTGGTTGGAATTTTCCGTCGCCCTCGGTTTCATCGGCTTAGCAATGATGGCAATGCAATTTGCCTTAACTGCTCGGATTAACCGCATAGAAACCTCATATGGCATTGACCTAATTCTTCAGTTTCACCGCTATACCTCGATAGTGGCATTCTTCTTTATCCTTGCTCACCCGTTAATCTTGTTCGTCGATAATCCAGAGACACTGCAACTGTTGAATTTTTTAGAAGCCCCGTGGCGGGCGAGGGCGGCAGTAATAGCTACTTTGGCGCTAATTGCGATCGTTGTTACCTCCATCTGGCGGAAACAGCTTAATATCCCCTATGAACCTTGGCGCTTCGCTCATGGCATCTTGGCAGCGATCGCCGTCGGCTTGGGTTTGGCACACGCCTTGGGTGTAAGCAACTATCTGGGACTGTTCTGGAAGCAAGTTATCTGGATTGGTATTGGGTTAGCTGCACTGTGGCTACTGGTCTACGTCCGCTTGCTCAAGCCTTGGTTCATGCTGAAAAAACCTTATTTAGTGGAAGCAGCACTTCCGCAGCGGGGCAATGTCTGGAATCTGGTTTTGCGACCCAGAGGTCATGAAGGACTGCATTTCCAGCCTGGTCAATTTGCTTGGATTACTCTGCAAATTTCACCGTTCCGGATGCGGGAACACCCCTTTTCTATTGCTTCCAGTGCTGAACATCCAGAATGCTTAGAGTTTGGCATTAAGGCTGTGGGAGATTTCACCAATACAATTAAAGACGTGAAACCGGGCACTAAAGCTTACCTTGACGGTCCCTACGGAGTTTTTACCACAGACCGCTACGAGGATACAGCAGGATTTGTCTTGATTGCTGGAGGTATAGGCATTACACCAATCATGAGTATGCTCGTTACCTTGGCTGAACGCAAAGACGAACGCCCCCTCCTCTTGATTTATGCGAGTAAGTCTTGGGAAGACGTGACTTATCGTGAAGAAATTGAGGCTCTGAAGGACAAATTAGACCTTACAGTCGTCCATGTTCTTAGAGAACCACCAGAAGATTGGTCAGGGGAGACGGGCTACGTTGATAAGGAAATGCTGCAACAATATATACCTAAACGCCCCGCAACCCGTAATTACTTCATCTGCGCTGTACCTAAAATGATGGATCAGGTAGAGGCGGCTTTACACGAGCTTGGGGTGCCTGTCACGAACGTCCACCTGGAACACTACAACCTTGTCTAACGAAATCAAAAGATTATGCGTTACAGCATCATGATTCAGTTGGTAGTATCCATCACCTTCATTTTCCTCGGTACCGCCGCCCTATTTGCCTGGTTACAATACCGTCCAGTCCCGGAGGAAAAAAGTACACAAAGCGGCGTTTCATATATTGCTAATTGTTGATTGCAATTAATGAAGTAGAGTTTTGGGACAATCTGTTAACTTTTTTTCTAATTCTATTAGCGCTATTCTGGAATTTTTACTGGTGTTAATCTTGACAGTGATGCTGTTAGTAAATCCCCAGCCTTACCGCAAGTCATTTATCCGATTATTTCCCTCTTTCTACCGCAAACGTGTTGATGAAATTCTCTCTCTTTGTGCGGATGGTTTAGGAAGTTGGACGATTGGAGCATTAATAGAAATGGTGTTTATTGCTGCTTTAAGTGGTATTAGCTTGTGGATTTTGCAAGTACCATTAGCACTAGCCCATGCACTGCTAGCCGGGTTACTTAACTTTATTCCTAATATTGGACCAACCTTAAGTGTAGTGTTTCCTATGGCGATCGCTCTTGTGGATGCTCCCTGGAAAGCAGGTGTAGTTTTAATTATATATATTGTAATTCAGCAAATTGAAAGCTATTGGCTAACTCCTACTGTGATGGCAAAACAAGTATCGCTGTTACCTGCTATTACCCTAACTTCTCAAATATTCTTTACCAGCTTTTTTGGAGCCTTGGGACTATTAATGGCGCTACCATTGACAGTAGTTGCTAAAACTTGGTTAGAAGAAGCTTTACTCAAAGATGTTCTAGACAAATGGCACTATACTCGCTAGTAAGAAAAGTGTTTAGCTATAAGGAACTATCTAAATTTTAGACTAAGCATCCTTACTTGTGCCTAAAAGAAAATTACTGTAAAAAATGTTGTAATTTATTATTCAATAATTCTCTATCTATGCTATTTCTCATTTCCCTGACTGTTAGGGTGTTCAAGTATACTATTGGAATTTTTTTGACAGTGGCTCTATTGACAAGCTGAGATTTCAACTGCTATTGAAGCTCTATATTTATGTATCAATCGATTTTATTCCAACAATTACATAAACCACATAAGAAAAACTGCCTTATAGAACTCTAAATCTTAAGGCAGTTTTTGCTATAGAAGCTAGGGGTCTGTGTTCTTTACTCTTTACTCATCAACAGCATAAATTAGTAGCGGAACACAGCAGCTAACGGTGCATCACCTGGTACTTTCTTTAGCTCAACTGCATATACTATTCCACCGTTTAATAAAGTATGGATAGCGGCAAAATCCATTAAATCTTCGTCGCTAGTTTCCTTTTCTGGATGCAAATGCACCTTATTAGTGTCTGGATCAAATAATCCCCACTGCTGCAAGCCAACCGCAACAAATAAAGAATCAACCCGTTGGTAATAAGCTGCTGAAACAACTTCTACAATATTATTCGCAGTTTGCCCTGTACCTGCCAATTCTTGATAGCGATTAATAACTTCTTGCTGCGCTTGCTTGAAGTAAGGTTGGACAATTTTCCAAGCTTGTTCGTGTAATTCCTCTGCTTTTAGTTCATCAGGATTTCCTGTAACTCCTTCATCCAGCAAATGAGGATAGTTATTCGCTTCTTTGTAAATTGGCAAGAGATATTCAACGCCTGCTAACACTAAAGGCGATCGCTGATTCTTTAGTAACTCTTGCAATCCTTCATCCACCTTACGGAAGTATCGCAGGATGTTGTCTTTTTCATCATCATTGCCAGCGCCTTGACCATGAAACATAGCAGAGCGATCGCCACCTGCTTGCGGAGTGCCAGTATGAAATTGAAATTGTTTTTCAGGGTCATCATATTTCAGCGCCTCGGCAATACTTTGAGGCACATTTTCTAATTCAACTTCACTGACACTGTAGCGTGTACCTTGTAATAATCTCACTTGATTTTGACTCAAAGCTAGGACATAAAATTGTCCATCACCTGTAAGCAGAGGTAACAACGGCTTGAGGTGAAAGCGATCGCTAACAACAACTAATTCGGCAAAATTGAGTGGCACGCTGTAATAGCTAAACACATTGTTAGAAATGAAGATTGCCAGTCCATCACTTTGGTGTTGCCAAAACTGATAGTCATCTAATTCTTTGGCTCGTTCCAGCAAATCCCTGGCATCTTGACCCCGAATTCCACTAGCGATTAAATGTTCCTCAGCCTGCCGCATCAAATTCTTGAACCGAATCGGATCTTGTTGAGTTTCTGTCCCCATTCGGTGTGTAGGCATATAAATTGAAACACAAGGACCTTCAGTCTCTATTAATGTTTTGAGTTCATCTACTGACAATAAATTCATGGTTTTTCCTCTAAACTCACTAAATGCCTGAACCATTTGATAAGTAAAAGTTACCTGCACTGATGAGTACAGTAGGTAAATAGCACGTATCGCGCTTGATACCTCAACTTAGCTTAATATATTAGTCAAGTCTTTTCTATTTATTAGTGCTGTTTCCTCAAATTCGGCTGAACAATTTACAAAGTACTGATGAATTAGTTGTGCAACTAAACCTGTCCAACCAGTTTGATGATTTGCGCCTAAACCTGCACCATTATCGCCATGAAAATACTCGTAGAACAGAATAAGCTCACGCCAATGAGGATCATTTTGAAACTTTTGTAATCCACCATGAACAGGTCGCTGATTTGATGAATTTTGCAAGAAAATTCGGATTAGCCTTTGAGATAATTCAGTCGCTATTTTTGCAAGGTTCATCTGCTTACCAGAGCCAGTTGGATACTCGACTGTAAAATCATCTCCTAAGTAATAATCAAACTTTTGGAGTGATTCAATAATTAGAAAGTTCATTGGAAACCAAACAGGACCACGCCAGTTAGAATTACCGCCAAACATCCCACTAGTTGACTCTGCTGGCTCATAATCTACCCGATGCTGTTGCCCATCAACTTCAAATATGTATGGGTTCTGAGCATGGAATTTAGAAATAGAACGGATACCATGAGGACTTAAGAATTCAGCTTCATCCAACAGCTTTTGTAAAATTCGCCTCAATTTATCCTGATTCACAATGGACAATAGTCTGATTTCACTCGTCCCTGCTGTCTGCATACAAGCAATATTTCGGGTAAGGTTAGGACGATTTTTAATAAACCACTCAACTCGCTTCTTAAATCCTGGAAAAGCATTTAAAGTTTCTGAGTCAATAGTTTCTACAGCAAAAAGTGGAATCAATCCAACCATTGAACGTACTTTTAGATGTAAACGTTCATTGTGAGGTAAATGGAGAACATCGTAGTAAAAGTTATCTGCTTCATCCCACAGTTGGACATCGGTTCCACCGATGTGATTCATGGCATCAGCAATATAGAGGAAGTGTTCAAAAAACTTGCTGGCAATATCTTCGTAAGGCGGATTTGATTTTGCCAATTCTAGGGCGATCGCCAACATATTTAAACAGTACATTGCCATCCAGCTAGTACCATCTGATTGGTCAATATGTCCACCAGTCGGCAGTTCAGCACTTCTATCAAAAATACCAATATTGTCTAATCCAAGAAATCCCCCTTGAAAAACATTGTTTCCTTCTTCATCTTTACGGTTTACCCACCAAGTAAAATTCAGGAGCAACTTTTGAAAAACGCGCTCTAGAAAATCTGTATCAGTACGACCATAAATTTGTTTTTCTATTTGGTAGACGCGCCACGTACCCCAAGCATGAACAGGCGGATTTACATCACTAAAATGCCACTCATAGGCAGGAATTTGACCATTGGGGTCCATATACCATTCTCGCGTTAATCGATCCATTTGCCGTTTAGCAAAGTCTGGATCAATCATTGCCAGTGGAATCACATGAAAAGCCAAATCCCAAGCTGCAAACCAAGGGAATTCCCATTTATCCGGCATTGAGAGAATATCATCATTAAATAGATGCATCCACTCTTGGTTTCTAGGGTATTGACGATGTAATGGAGGACTCGCTGGATCACCTTTCAACCAATCTTCTACGACATAGTGATAGAACTGCTTCGTCCACAACATACCCGCAAAAGCTTGTCGCTGGACATTGCGGACATCCTCTGAAACTAAATCGGGAGAGATGCGGTGATAAAATTCATCTGCTTCGTACTTACGAGCTTGCAAGATTGTGTCAAAGTCAACAAATGGTTCTGTCAACTTACCAGTGTCACTGAGTCGTAAGCGGACTATTTTTTCTTCACCTGCACCAATTTTTAACAAGTAATAACCAGAAGCTTTAGTACCTACTTGATCCGGATTAACAGCTTCTTTTTGACCGTGAACAATGTAATCGTTTATGCCATCTTTGACATAGGTTGAATCGTTACTAACTCCAAATAATCTTTGGTTGTTAGTTTCGTTTTCTGTGAATAGTAGTTTGCAGGAGTTTTGACAATACAACCACCTATTGCCAAGGGTTGGATGAGAGGCTTCAATTGCACTGACAAGAACATCAGGTTTCATGACTTGAAGGCAGGGCTTTTCGCTATCATCCCAAGACCAAGTGTTACGAAACCAGAGAGTAGGTAAAAGATGTAGTGTTTTTTCTTCGGGTCCACGATTAATAATCGTAATTTGAATCAGGATATCTTCTGGTGAGTTTTTAGCGTACTCAATAAATACATCAAAGTAGCGCTCATCATCAAAAATACCCGTATCCAGCAATTCAAACTCTGGCTCTGTACGACTCCTACGCTGATTTTCGGCAACTAATTGGGAATAGGGAAATGCTTGCTGAGGATATTTGTACAGATATTTCATGTAGGCATGAGTAGGAGTATTGTCAAGATAAAAATAGGATTCTTTGACATCCTCCGCGTGATTTCCTTCATTTCCTGTTAACCCAAACATTCTTTCTTTGAGAATCGGATCTTCTCCGTTCCAAAGAGCAAGAGCAAAACAAAGTCGCTGATGATTATCAGAAATGCCAGCAATACCATCTTCCCCCCAGCGATAGGCGCGAGAACGGGCATGATCGTGAGGAAAATACTCCCAAACTGCCCCAGTTGAACTATAATCTTCGCGTACTGTTCCCCACTGCCGTTCACTTAAATAAGGTCCCCACCTGCGCCAATGAGCTTTGTGAGTACGCGCTTCTTCTAGCCTTTTTTCTTCTTGCGTCATCCTATTTCTCCAAGAATAAAGTTGAGAAGAATTCTGATCTACTTGCAACCTAAACTGATTATTGAAAATTCGTAAATTCAGCTTTGCTACTAGCCACCTGAAGACCAAGGCTCACGAAAAGCAGGATAAAGTGTCAATCCACCATCAATAAATAAGGTTTGACCTGTGATGTAAGCAGCTTCATCTGATGATAGGAATGCTACAGATGCTGCCATTTCTTCTGAAGTTCCGGCTCGACCCATAGGGATGTTGCTTTCCACTTCAGCCTTCGCGTCTGCGTCATTAATCCAGGCATTATTGATGGGTGTAATAGTGGCTCCCGGTCCGATCGCATTCACCCGAATGTGTTTATCTGCATATTCCAGAGCAAGCGATCGCGTCAAATTTTCCATTCCACCTTTACTCACGGAATAGCCAACATATTGAGGCTTAGGGATGACTTCATGAACACTGGAAATATTGATAATCACCCCGCCTGAACGTTGTTTAAGGAAATGTTTAATTGCTTCACGGGCGCAAAGATAAGCACCCCGGAGATTAACAGCAATTACCCGATCAAAATCTGCAATTTCAATTTCATGAGCGGCTCCGGCAATTTGAATGCCAGCGTTGTTAATTAAGATATCTAAACTGCCAAACTCATCAACAACGTTATTCACCATTTTGACGACATCTGCTTCTTTAGAGACATCAGCTTGTATAAGTAGAGATTTAACTCCGCAACCTTTAATTTGACCACATGCATTGTCAACCATTTCCTCAGTTTCCTTGGCATCTTCAGGACTTTTGCGGTAGTTAATTGCAACATTGGCTCCTTCAGTAGCAAATCGAACTGCGATCGCTTGACCAATTCCCGAACTTGCGCCAGTTACCAAGACATTTTTTGCTTTCAAACCTTTCATCACAACACAACTCCAATTACTTGAGGACATTACACTTATTGCAAATTCGCAGGGATATTCTCAGGAACAAGCCAGTAATAAAGAGTGTGCTGACGACTCGGACCTTGTACTTGCACCACACGCTCAGGCTTCCATTCTCCCATATCGAAATCGTGAGACACAATGCGTGTACCAGGTTTGAGTTCCTGAAATAGCTTGGGTCGAAGCTTCAAATTGACATCAGGTAGTAGATAAAGCGTTACTACCGTTGCCTCACTTAGGTCAGTCTGGAAAAGGTCTTGTTGTAAAAACCTCACACGATCTGCTACGCCTGCTTTTTGGGCATTTTCTCGACTTTGCTCAACCAGTTCTGGATTAATTTCTACGCCAGTAGCACGAGTACCAAATTTTTGCGTGGCCGTAATCGGAATTCGCCCATCGCCACTACCAAGGTCATAAAGAACATCGTCACCGGACACATTTGCAAGTTGCAGCATTTGTTCTACAACTTCATTTGGCGTTGGCACATAAGGCACACTAGGCTGACTTTGTTCGGTTTGTACAGTAGGAGCAGGTGCTAGGGGGGTTTGCACAGTGGAACTTGGTTCTTGTGCTTCTACATCAAATTCCCGTTGTTGGGTGCAACCTGCAATGCCCAAACTGACAACACTTATACTTGCAACCAGTAACCCGATTATTCGTTGTAACTGCATAATACATTTCTCCTTTTGATTCCAAGTTGTAGACAGTCGTAGAAACAATCTTTTGGAGTAACCAACTTTCCCGCTGCTTGAGGTTCTTTAACGCAGAATTCAAGCTGATAAGCAAGTCAAAAGTCAAAATTATTAACGTGCTACCAAGTATCCTGACTACTTGCTGTATGCATAAATGTGTAACAGCTTATAAGTTGTTACTCGTTCTGTGACACCCCAGACAGGTTGTTTACTACCCGACGCTGGGTAGTGCATCAAACAATAGTGGGGTAGGTGATTAGATCATGCCAAGTCCAGGGGTGTAGCGTTAATCCTGCTCTTTGAGCCGCTGTTGTCCTGAATCGACTATGCTGCCAAATCCAGTTGCAGTAACTCACCACTAATC
>JBGTCQ010000248.1:0-13455 GCA_041748755.1 Chroococcidiopsidaceae cyanobacterium
GGGCGGCAACTCGTAATTCCTGGAGCGTCCGCTCTGATTCCTCGTTGAGGACAACTCGTAAAGGGGCGGGCATCGGTGTCTATATTATCTGAAGATTCACGAACCTCTTCATCTTTCGTTTAATCTCGCCTTCCTACTTACTACCGAGCCAGCAATCCAGATTTAGTTGTAGCAGGGCTAAATTCTAACAAGAAACTGTTGCAGCACTTTGAAACGAACGGTCTAGCTGAAGGACGCTTGTCCTCCGTTCCCTTTGACCTCAACTACTATCTGAGTGTCAATTCTGACTTAGCTAGAGCTGGTTTGAATAATCAGCAATTGTATGACCACTTCCAACTCTATGGTCTTCTAGAAGGACGCGCCTCTTCACCATTTTTCAATGTGTCATATTACAAAGCTAGTAACTCTGATTTAGTGGCAGCTGGCTTTAGTAGACGACAGGCATACGACCACTTTGTAATTTTTGGTCTGCAAGAAGGACGTTCTGGTAGCCAAAATCCTGGTGGCGACTATGCTGGTAATACGCTAGGCACAGCTCGTAATATTGGTGTGGATGATAGCTCGACTACATTCAGAGACTTTGTTGGTAGCACAGACACTAACGATTTTTATCGCTTCAGCCTGAATACTACCAGTGATTTCAGCCTGTTACTCTACGGTCTGGGTACCGATGCTGATGTCGAGGTGATTCAGGACTTTAACAACAATGGAGTATTTGAAGATAATGAAATCGTAGATTTTTCAGATAACGATGGTACTACAGCAGAGTCACTTGTTACGACTTTAGCAGCAGGTACTTACTACATTAATGTCTATAATTTTGACGGCAACACTAACTACAATCTGTTGCTGTCTGCTCTCCCATCTGCGCCGCTACCACCAAACAATGAGCACAACATTGGTATCCTCACTGGCACTCGCACATTTAGTAATTCTGTAAGCAGCGACGAGCCAAAAGACTTCTATCGCTTCAGTCTAAATACTAGTAGTAACCTTGACCTGTTACTCAACGGTCTAAGCGCTGATGCTGATGTCGATCTGATTCACGACTCTGATAACAACGGAGTATCTAATAATGATCAAGTTATTACTACTTCAAATAATGAGGGGATTACAGCAGAGTCACTTAACATAGCTCTGCCACCAGGTACGTACTACGTTAATGTTTACCAATTTGATGGTGATACTAACTACAATCTATCCCTGTCTGCTACATCAGTGTAGTTATAGGCTATCAAGTGCCATGACGTTATTTCTAAGTTACTTGAAAGCTACTTAGTAAAAATACTTAAGCATATACAGAACACTTGTTTACTATCAAGTTTTAGATGACGAATTTAACTGAATTAATCATCGAGTTTATTAAGTTGAAATATTTTTTTGCCAAACCTTCAAAGATATTTTGTAGTGTTTATTCTATCAAAAATTATAACTTTTTTGATCTGTTTTTGTAAGTTACTTAGTTGACATAGTAAAAAAATGATTTATCTACCCTTCGTTGTAAAGAGCTATAATTTTTATGAATGATCGACATAGTTGCAAAAAGTTTACAAAAATACTGCCTGTAAACAATTGGAAAAATATAGCTAAACTATTAACGATTTCTATCTTTATTACAGCTTTTGGGGTAGCTTCTCCTAAAGCTGCTTATGCATTCCTGTCGTCAGTAGACGGTTGTTTGGCTAAACCTGACTGTGCTGCTGCATTAGGTTTTGAACTAGCTCCTGTTGTTAGTAATGTAGTAAAAGGTACTGTAGTTGTTACAGGTGTTTGCAGCCTTTCTTCTGAGCCTTGTTCTATACCTCGGTATTACTGGAATGCGGAGCTAAATCAGCAAGCTCAGGAGCTAGCGAAGCAAAAATATTGTACTGCTAATTCAAATGAGCCAGTTTGTTCACCACCTTTTACTGGTGGTCAATCAGATAGAATTTTATATAACATTAGCTACGACAATGACAGACACTATTATGGTACTGTAAGCCACTATGGTGGCTCGTATTCAACTTACGACCAGCCTTACGATAAATTTACTGCTACTACGCAAGTATATGGCCCAATTAAGGGGATTCGAGTTAATGGCTATCCTGGAGAAGTTGGTTCTCCTGGAATTCCAGGAGGAGGATATAACGTTGAAGTTTATTCTGATGGCTGGCCTTTTGGTAATAATCCAAGCGGTCCTCAGCAACCTGGTTGGTATTTTGTAGGAAATGGTGGCAGTCCTCCTTTTTATGATTTCATCAGTAACTTTAAAGTACTAGGAAGAGCTGATGGACAAACCGATACAGGAGGGAATTTACCTCCTTTAGCTTGGAAAGATTGGCCCCAAGAAAAGCGTGATGAAGCTGTTAAGATTGTTTCTCCTTCTGATTGGCAAGTCATTCTTAAATATATGCCAAAGGGTGAGGATTTGAAGCCTGGAGACATTATCAAAGGTCTTATAACTATTGTTGTTCAGGCAACAAAAGATAATCCTACTACTACCAAAGATGAAAGCTTGCAGCCGAAGACAATGCCTGGTCTGTACAAAGTGCCTCCAGCGGCAAGTGATTCTGATGTATACTCACGGCTAAACCCTGCTCAGCAGAAAAGGGTGGATGATCTTACTAAAGAGGGTAGGTTAACAAGAAAGCAAGTTGATACTAAAGGTAGAATAGAACCTTCAAATAGTTGCTTATATGTTCCATTAATTGGGCATTTAGGTGGAAATAATGATCATGACGATTATGCTACATACGTCACTGGTTCGCTTAATGACTTGTTACTAATAGAACCTAAAAAAGGGAATTATGCATTTTATGATGGGCAAGCCCAACCAGGTAGCGCCGCAGCTAGAGTGGGTTTTTTGTACGCTATGACAGAAGTCAAGACATTACATTTATGGTTGAATAAATTTATCCTTGAACAGCCTCCTGCCTACTTTAGGCGCAATCCTAAACTTTTTTACGATGGAAGCGCGAAGACTAATGATCAGGTAGCTGGATATAATGGTTTGAGAGAGCAACTTGACATCTACGCTAATGTTGCCAAGGACTGCAATGTTCGATTCTTTACAAGTTTTCGTGAAGAAACATCTGGTTTAGCTGGTAGGGAATTATTTGAATTTAGTCGAACTCGAGATAGAGAACTTTCAGTTTCAGTTTCAGTTCGCTATATTCCTCTTAGATAATTATTTTGACGATACACCAGATGATTGCTCCAATAATTGTGCTGTTCCGTAATTCTTACTTATAGTGTGAACAGTGTGAACATAGTGCTTCAACGTCAATCAGCTTAATGTTTTAAGGTAAGTTTGACCTTTTTGCAGAATTTGTTATGCATTCCGCAAACTTTGAGCCACTATCTTATGGCAGATGAGTAGTAGTCAAAAACATTTACGATAACTCTCACAACTTTGGAACCACCTACTTGCGTTTTTCCAGAGCTTATTTGTTAGCCCCTCCAAACTAGTTCTGTTTAAAATTGCGAATGAAGTTGTTTTAAATCCATCTGCCCGTAGTCCTCGGAAGGCTGGAAATACAGCAATTGTGCTTCCATTGCTGCTAACTGCCCTGGGTGGGCATAGACATCATAAGCTAAGTTACACGAATACCAATAAGAGCTAGATTTATTTATTACTTTTGCTAGGGCATAGTCGATGCGTTGGGTATGACCTTGAAGTGCTTCATCCATGAGCCTAGTTAGTAACTCTGAATCTGGGTCTTCTTTCTTCAGCCGGTTAAATTCAGCTTTGATTTTTTGGACTTCTGGGTCAGAGTTTACTCGCATTGCGGTTTGCATAGGCTCTGGTACTTGCAGCAGGGAAAATTGCTCGATTAGCCCGGTCTTATCGATTTGTTCGGCGTAAAATTGATTGTTTGGTTCATCGGGACCACCACCGGAGACGTAAGTGCGACCAGTAGCACTAGCTTCCAGCAGAACACCAAAGGTGGAATTGTGTACCTCCAAATAAAATGCATCACAACCTAGTTGCATTGCCAAAGTTGACAGGCGAGGACGACCTGCACCTTTTGTCCGCCAGCAGAGCAGCCTGGAGGGAAAGGTCTTGATAATTGTCCACCCAATTGCGCCAGCAACCAAACTAACGATCCATAAGCAGCATGAAAATTTTTGCATCTGACGCTTATGGAATAGTTCTTCGACATCGAACTCGATTGGGGGAGATTGCTTTAGGCGTTGACACCCCTCTTCTTGCTCTAAGATGTGGGTCACTGCCTGCTCGATGGCAGTCAGATTATCTGAGCGAATACAAGTGGTGTAGTTCCAGTACTTAAATAGCATCTCAAACCTCCAAAAAATAAATTTTTAAGCGTATACTCTTCAGTGGTCTGTATTCGATTTTAGAGTTGGCATCAAAGAGGCTAGAAACTTCCCTTCTCCGTATTTCTTCCAACCTCACTGTGTAGGTAACCATCTCTGACCAATAAATGGAACAATGCAGCTTAATTCCCATACCAACCACTTTTGACCACACCCCTTGAAAAAGGGGGAACTACAATAGCCCCCATTTTAAGGGGGTTGAGGGATCTCAACTGCGTAAGTCCTAAGCTTGTGAGATATACATCTTCTGTATCAGCAGTAAGCAGGATGGCTAACTCCCCAAATGTTTTGAGATTCTTAGTATGTAGCTTCGTTTAAAAGCTGTTTTCTGTAAGTCTCGTGCTGATGTGGAGAAGTAATTGCGTTTCAACTAAGATTCAGCTTTTTTAACCCGCCGGATCGGTAAATTGGCAATTAGCGCCGTTGTCCGTTGGTTGTTATCTAGGCAAAACTCCATACCCTCTGAATCAAGTTCCACATAGCGAGAGACAACTTCCAGAATTTCCTGCCGCATTTTCTCAACAGTCTGAGGGCTTAGATCGCTGCGATCATGGGCAATCACCAGTTGTAGACGACGCTTAACATCTGCACGACTGTTATTAGCATCAGTACGAGGAAGAGGAAAAAGTCGATCTAGAAGTTCGCTAATCATGGCAGTGGCAGGGGTAGAAATTGCTTAAATAATTGACGACAACAACTTACGGATACGGGACAAAAAGTTGTCGGGGGTAGGATGCATGTCAATAAACTCGACTTTCTGCCCTTCCAGTCTGCGCGCAATATTGTCAAAAGCTTTCCCAGCTAAAGACGGATTTTCCGCTAATACTAGGGGTTCGCCGCGATTGGTAGAAACGATGACGCGCTCATCTTCAGGAACTACTCCAATCAGTGGAATCGCCAGAATCTCCTGAACATCCTGTACTGACATCATGTCATTAACCTGGACCATCGCGGGTCTAAGACGATTAACAATCAAATGAATGTTCTTGATACCTTGCGCTTCTAGTAAGCCTACCACTCGGTCAGCATCCCGCACCGCTGCAATTTCTGGCGTAGTTACAATTAAGGCTTCTTTAGCACCAGCGATCGCATTTTTAAAGCCCATTTCACTTCCCGCTGGGCTGTCAATCAACACATAATCGTACAACTCTGTCAAGGCGCTCACCAGTTCTTGCATTTGTTCTGGGTTTACCGCCTCCTTGTTGCGATTTTGGGCTGCTGGTAGTAGCACCAGTCCCGGTTCCCGCTTATCTTTTACTAATGCTTGTTCTAGCCGACATTCCCCAGCCAAAACCTCAAGCGCGGTGTAGACTACACGGTTTTCTAGCCCTAGTAGCAGATCCAAATTTCGGAGACCAAAATCTGCATCTATTAAGGCAACTTTACGCCCCAAGCGGGCTAAAGCCATCCCTAAATTTGCCGTAGTGGTAGTTTTACCCACTCCTCCTTTACCGGAGGTGGTGACAATAATGCGACTCATGACTGTGATAAAAACTGGGACTTGGAAAAATCAGCAGCAATGCTAATCCGAATACCTTCAGGCGTGACGTGAGCAATTTCAGGATAAACCTGAGTTAGCTGAGTTGTTGGTGCTCTTGCTACATAATCTGCAATCCTGAGCTGAGTTGGTTCCATGTGTAGGGCCATAATTAGACATTTGGAGTTGCCATCAGCACCAGCATGAGCAATCCCGCGTAGACGACCCCAAATTAGAATATCGCCATTTGCGACAACAATACCACCTGGATTAAGATCGCCCAACACGATAACTGTACCAGAATGGCGAATTTCTATTCCTGAGCGAACTGTCATTTGAACATACAAAGGTTCGGCTAGCGGTACGGAGGAGGATGAAAGCGTTTGATTGAGTGCTACAGATGCTTGTTGTTCAACACAATAGCCTGCTGTAGCGGCAACAACAGCAGTTTGGCGGCGGCTGGTGTAAATGCGCTTTAGGCTTAGTTGGACTTCACCTAAAGCATCGGCGATCGCCTGTAATTGTCGTCCGTCCAATAACCGATCTGCCGCCATGAGATGCACCGTTGTATTTGGTTGCCAAAAGCGATCGCCACCGTTTAGCCGCTGTTTCAGTTGTTGCCAAATGTCAGACCAACTGCTTGTACTAGGTGCCGCTTCTGCTGGCAAAATTAATATCAGCCGTCCCTCCTCACTTTTGAAGCGGACTTGGGAATGGTCATTCATTTCACCTGAAGGCGGGGCAACGGATGACAATATATTGGGGAGGGTAGAATCAGAAGTCATGTAGGGCAGATCAGCAGACGCAAACGGAACCGACTAACTATACATATTAGATTAGTTGTTATGCCCTAAAACTTCACGCACAAGTTAGTGTTGTTAATTCGTCGATAAAGCACCTGGCGGTTGAAACCGCGGCTATACAAACCGGAGGCGGAGCGTCTCCGGCTCCGCAAAACCTGCCTCCGCAGGTTACAAAACCCTTAATTTTTGGTTAGTCCGTGCAGGCGGACTTAGTTTGGTATAGCCGCGAATTCTATTCCCTGAGGAGGAGTGCTTTTTTACAAAGATCCGCTTAATCTTCGGCACGCCGTAATTAAAGCCCTGGCATCCCCGACATTACCAGGAAATAGCACTACAGGCAAATTGGGATAGGGATGGTCAGCCGGAGTAATTACTATTGAGCAACCAGCTAAAATTTGACCCAATAGCCGTGCTGAAGTCAAGGATAGACCCTTACTTAAGACATCGTTAGAGGTAATACCCCCTTTACTAATTAAAAATCCGATGTCAGTTGGTAGACCCTGTACGATATTCATTAGTAATGATGAAACATCCGCGCCAAATTGCAACCGCGTCTGGACATCTGCAAAAACTAATTCTTGACGGCTGGTATAAACTACTGGTGTTTTGCCAGCATCATGGGTGGCATAAACTTTCTCCAAAGTTTGGGTTAGTAGTTTGCCTGGTTGCTCTAAAGAATCCAGCAACTGAACCACATCAACTTCGATGCCGACTATACCAGTTTCTAGCAAGAGTTGTTGCAGTTGCTGGGTAGTTGTTTTTACATGAGAACCTACAATGATTGCGCCTGGTTTACCGTCCCGCACATATTGCGACATCTCCTCAGCTGGAACGGGTTGAGGCGGTAATTTAGCTAAGGCAGTTAAGAGGCTAGCGGCGCTACGAAACAAAAAGCGTTTCCCCTGTGCGGCTGCTGTGATGATATCTGCTGCAAAGGAGTTGAGATCATCTTGGGTTTCAGCATCAACAACTGCACATTGGTTGCCTGTGAAGTTTAGCAATCGTTTCAATGTAGATATTTTGCCTGTAATGTCTGTACCAGTGCGAATATCTCTTAACAAAAATCTTTCTACAGCAACGGCAGAGATCCGTCCTTTAGTTTTTTCGGCAACGTAATCAGGTAAGTAACTGTAAGTGTAGCCAAAGACCGAATCACGGGCAAACTCGGTTTCATGGACTGGAGTTGGAACACCGTCGATAATCAGGTAATGCACACTATCGCGGGTGACTCGTCCTCCTTCAAAGAAAGCTGGGACGAGGAAATGAGCATCAAAGGGACCAAGTTCTTCAGCAATAATATCCGTTTCGATTGGGTAATGCCCCCGCAAAGTGGAATCAGAACGACTGACAATGAGAAAATCCTCGATACCTTCAGCTGCTAAGGCTGGTTTCAAATTGTGACAGACTTCTCTAGTAACAGCTGCTGCTTGATCTGGGGGAAGCGATCGCGTGTTCGTCAGCACAAAGAAAATCGGCGATTCATCCGCCAAACCCTGACGTAAAGTATCTTCATCCCAGTGCAGCAGCAGTAGGCAGCTGTGAACCGTTTGAGAACCAGTAGGATCATCATCTAGGACTATAATTTTTGGTTGAGTCATCTTTAACTTAAGCGCTGACCCTGTAATTTTCTCATTTCTTGTTGGACACTGATCCCAATTTGCAATGCTTCATTCAGAATCCGCCCATACTCACTTGCCTGAGTGCTAACTTGGATTGCTGTCAATGCTTTTAAGTTATTGTTAATTTCAGGATTTGTGGCAATCAAGTCTTTATTGTCTCTTAAGATTCTTTCAGCATTTATTGCCCGAACTAAATCTTCTCTAGTAAGTTGCAGAGCTTCAATTACCATAGTTCTATCACTTAAACTCACGCCTATTCCATTTGTTTCTAACTGATCATTTATATCTATTGCTTTGATTACAGCATGATACTTATCAACGTCATCTAAAAGATTTGTCAGCACTTCTGGACAAGTCTTTTTGCGCCATAACCATCTACCTGCTGCGACAATAATTGGTACTACAATTAGTAAGGCGATCGCTATGTAACTAGATGAACCAATAATCGGAATAACAATAAATGTATAAATAAATCCAATAATAATTGGACTAAGCGCCAAACAGATTAATATTTCATTTAATAAAAATCTAAATCGCTTTTCCCGATTTTGCAGAATTGAGGGTCTAAATACATCATCTGGATCGACTCCAGTTAAACGTCTTAGTTCACCCTTAGAAAATTCTAAGCCTAGTAAATCAGGCTGCACGTCAGGTAGTCCTCTAAAATTACAAATATTTATTACACAACATTACAAATCTTAAAATAAATAAGTAATCGCCCTCTACATTCTCATTACTTTCAAAACCTCTGTATATGCTTGAGAATAGCGATCACGTTCCAGCCTATCTTTAATCATTGAAGAAAGTACGGCTGGCATAGATATCATCGATGATTTCTTCAGCAATGCGTGTGTCTTTCCAAGTTCCAAAGGTTTCCAAGAAGGCTTTAGGTGCATGACTCGCCTGTACTGTTTCAACCTCCTGCAAATCCCTATGTTCCTGCTTTTCTGTCTCTTGTTTAAGTACCTTCTGAACGATTTTGACGATTATGGCTTCTAAATCGGCTACTGTAAGAACACTAATAGGATCATCTAGCTCTGACTGAGATTTATCCATAAACACTCACGAATCAAAAAACTCATCAGCTTTCTGCCTATGCTGATCTGTAATATGGTTACTTACAGTTGCAAGAGCTGTTGCAATTACACTAGCATCATCTATAAACCCAATACCTACTATCACGTCAGGTATAGCATCAGCAGGTGATAAAAAATAAGCAAGTGCAGCTGCAATTACACCTTTTGCATATAATAGTGTTCCAGAATCAATCATACAAAAATACATTGCTACTGCATCTTTTGTAAAAGGAACATAGCCGATAAAACGTCTAGTGTTATTAAGAAAATTATCCATATTAGTAAAATTTGTTTTGTGTTTCTTTATATTTGGTAGTTTACAAAAAAGAAATTCAGTAAAAACCGTAGATGTACATAAAATAAATCAATTTATCTGTGGTTATCTGCGGTTGTAGCTTTGTAGAACAGTATTACCATTACCGTATTCCCTTGATAAACTCTGTTTTTGCCTCAAGTATTGACGGCATCAACACACAACGTACTAGCAAATCTAAATCCAAGTTTGGGAGTAAGGTACTACGGGAAATAGACTCATAATTATCATCACGTAGTTGATATAGAAAAAGCTGGTTATTTTCCCAAAACCAAACTTCGGTTATATTAAAACGCTTGTATCGTTCCAGCTTATTTTTACCACCGCTAGTTATAACTACTTCAATAGCAAGATCAGGATGCTCTTTCTTTGCCCCAATATAGTAAGACTCGTCTGGTTCAAATGAAGCTCCCCTAGTTTCATCTTCACGAGTGGCGCTACCTACAGGAATAAACTCAATCTCCATTTCAAAAAAGTAAAGTGCTAGCAGTATAGCTAAAACACTTTTGATATTTTCATGAGGTTCACCAATAGTCATTAACTCCACACACCCATCAAGATAAGATATTCTTACACCTGGAATTTCTGTCATTAGGGCTTGAATTGCTTTAAATTCTTGCCAGCTGTGACAACCAGGTAGAACAAATCGTTGCTCTTTAATTGAAGTAATTTTTTCTATAAATTGCGTAGTCATAAGCGCCGCCCTCTGAGATTAAATATTGCTAGCCCCCACCCAGTAATCTAGACAGGGGTAGCACATTCAGCTTAACTAACCAATTCCATAGCGCGTTTCACCAAATTCTCAGCCGTTAATCCATTCAACGCCATTAATTCAGCAGGACTCGCCGTAGTTTCTCCCCGCTTCCAGGCAAAAGTATCCCGCTTTGCGGTACTCCGCAGCATAATTGGTTCCAGCATTCCACTCGCCCCAGCTGTTACTCCAATCAAAGCATCACCACCAAATAGTTGTTCAAAGCCAGCATCATCCAAGAAGCCGCCATCTGGTTCAGAACAGCTATCCCACGCAACATCGGTAGGGCGATACAAGCGGCGGGGATTAACTACTGACACAATCCGTACACCCACTTCTTGTGCCTCCAGGTAGGCGGCGGCTTCAAATACTGGTAGCAGTACCATATCGCCCACTACGGCAAAGACTACAGTTTTACTACCAGCTATTTCTTGTAGCGCGATCGCCCCCTCTTCCAGTCCTTTACGAGCTTGTTCAAATGTAGTCCGAATCGGCAGCGGCGACTTGCTAGCAGTAATCACAATTCCCTTATTCTGAGTATTCAGCCCCCACTCATACGCAACTTGAATACTGTTGGCATCGGGTGGAAACACTGGAAATGCATTACCATTCCGCATCATTGCCGCAAAATAAGCTTCGATTTCAGGGCGCTGGTGAGTCCAACCATTGCGCCCTTGTTCCAATGCCCCAGCGGTAAATAAAGTAATAATCGAGGGAGTCGGGCGGCGCAGTTCTGCCATTGCTTGCATCACCGTCTGCATAATTGGTAAGCCGTTAATCGCAAACGATTCGTAAGAACACCACAAAGTCCGGCTACCCATTAAAGCCAAGCCAGATGCTAACCCAGCACAGGCATCTTCACTTAAAGGTTCGTAAACTTGCCCAGTTGGGTTTTGATGATAGAGATCATCAGGTGTGGGATGGATGATTTTCAGCGCTTGGTTGATGTTGGCAATTCCAGAGGCTTCGTTACCGTCGGCGTTGGCTACCAAGTAATTGCGATCGCGTTCTCCCACTATTCCAACCAATCGCCCCATTGCTGTTGTCGCTACCTTCGGAGCGCCCCCCACCGCAAATTCTTCTAGGGGCAATTCACCCAAATCTGGCAATGGTAGCACTGATTCCGTAACAGAAGTTCGGCTAGCAGGCCCACCACCAGAACGTTCAAAGTTAGTCCGCACCAATTCCCAAGCAGCTGGCGCTAGGGCGCGGGCTTTCAGTGCGTTGATAATATCTGGGTTGTCTAAGGTGTGCATTGCGTAGAGGTTGTGGGATTTAGCTCCGCGTGCGTGTACCCCTGCTCCCTTCAATTGTTTAATAATTAGCACTGTGAGCCTACCACTAAGGGCAGAACGGGCGGCTTCATCAGCTGCGATTAATACTGCTTTAGTAAAAGTCAACCGCTGCTCAAAAGAAAAGGCGGTGCTATCAATATAATCGCCTGGTTGGTTTTGATCGTCAAAGTCCTTAGCATCTACTAACACGACTTCTTCAAATCCATTACCGTGCCAATAAGCCATCATCTCTTCATTAGACTTAGTGGACACCATGCTGTGATGTTCCTGGCTGTAGCCATTCCAAACCAGCACAGGCAAAAAGTTAGTTACTCCCGGATAGGCGGTGTGGAAGTGAGCCATGCTGCTCATGATGTATGGTTCGCCTAGTCCACCGTCGCCTACGGTGAAGGGAAACAGCTTGTCAGGGTGGAGTCTGGCTGCTGCCATTGCGAAGTGTTGCCCTTGTCCTAGTGGTCCAGCTGGAGAGAGAATACCAGGAATATAGCCGGATAAGTGACCTAGTAGTCCGTGCTTTTCCCGAAAGCGATCGCGCAGCTGTTGTACTGTTTCAATTCCCATGTCCTCTAGTGAGCGATCCAAGAACATGGCACTATAAAAACCAGGTGCGTGATGCCCGACTTCTGTCAGAATGTTCTTGTGTCCCAGCATAACCAAAGCTGCATAAGCTTCAACTTGACTGGCAAATCCGCCGGGGTGTCCAGAAGCTTTACTAGCAGTAACTTGTAAGGTAAGGTAACGCAGGGCATCGGCAGCGAGTAAGGTTTGGAAAACGGCATCTGGCGACTCTGGATCTGTTATAGCTACACTGTCTTGGGCGATCGCTGGTTTCTTATAAGTCTCAAACTCTGGCAAGGTTTCGCCGAAATACTGAATTCCCTGACAAAAATCTGGAGTTTTAACCATTGCTTGCGTCGATGCAGTCATGCTGAAATCCCTCTAGAATTGGATTAAATATACTGTTTGAGTAATTTAACAATTATTCTACAAGTGTGCTGTTACAATAATGAATTACTTTTCCTTTCTATTTAAATTAATCTAATTCTGTTTAACTTAGTAATAATTGCTCTTGAGTAGCTATACAAAATTTCAGTCTGAATCTAGTTTGATTATTTTTTGCAATTATATTTATTATAAAATAATAGTATCGCTGACAAATAATAAAACTTTGAATTAGAAAATAATTTAACTGTAATGATACCTGAGGAACCCCAGACACCAGCCTTGTTGCAAACGCTGCAATTAATTAATAATCCCACAGGATTTTTAACAACTTGTGCCAGACGTTATGGAGACACATTCACAGTACGAGTACTTGGTTTAAATTCTCCGCCAGTGGTATTTTTTAGCAACCCCCAGGCAATACGAGATATTTTTGCAGTGCCATCATTACAGTTTGACTTTAAGAAGGCAACCCATGTATTCAAACCGCTAATGGGGGAGCAATCATTAATATCACAGGAGGGACGTAGCCACCAGCGACTGCGTCAGTTGTTGATGCCTCCCTTTCATGGCGATCGCATGAAAACTTATGGAGAAATAATTTGTCAGATTACTCAAGAAGTGGCATGGACAACAGGTGCAACAATTTCAATTGCTCAGTTTATGCCAGATATTACTTTACAAATCATCCTGCAAGTTGTATTTGGCATTAACTCCGGTGGGGAGCATCTCACCTTTGTAAAAATATCAGGCAGTAAGCTGACCATTGAGATAAGCAGACCGAAGCTGTAGTATCCTCGCTACATTTTCTAATTTCCACTGTGCGCCAGAAATTTTTAAACGTTTGCCTAAGAGTTTCACG
>JBGTCQ010000249.1:0-59316 GCA_041748755.1 Chroococcidiopsidaceae cyanobacterium
GGCAGAGCTTCAAAAAAAGGCATAACTGGAGACTTTGACATTGTGCTGCAATTACTTTGCTTGGCTGCTATTTTATCCGTCGCCTTCACTCCAATAGTAACTAAAGTTGCTTTTAGCCGTCCAATATCTGCAAGTTCTCAATATCCAGAAGTGCCAAAGTTTAACAATGTTGATCTGCCACTCTGCTACATCCAAACATCAGATGGCAAAATTCTGGATTTACAGAAGTTATGCGGTAATTCTCCTACTAATACTATTAATAAAATTCCATCCAGTCGTGTTCCAAAAGCAAAGTTTCGTCGCGGATCGGGAAGTGGCTATGCTTCTGATAGTATGTAACTGCTTGCTATAAAAAAGCAGTTTTTTGAACTAGAGTAGCAGTCAAATTTTGTAGTTCTTCTTGAGTAAGCCTAAAAAACAGGGCTAGTAATTGTAATTATGCTAGCCCTGTTAATTCTAATTAAGGGAAGGTTTACTTAGTTGTAGCAGAGATATTGCTAGTTAAGCGTCCTTCTTGTTGAGCAGGTGCGCCCGATTTTGACGCAGATCAGCACGACTACGTTCTGTTGGGTAAGGAACGCGATCGCCCTTAGTTCCCGCCCAGACAACCCGGTTGAAGGCTTCGGAATCAACCTTGTCTTCAACTCCGAAGTAGAAGTTTTTGGTTGCTTTAGCCCACCACTGTTTGTCACGTAGGGAGGAAATGGCTGTCGTCTTAACTGCGTTAGAGTCCTGACAAGCTGGGACAAGGTTGGGGTCTACAGGCGCAGCACACAAGTTACCTGGCACAATCGCTGTGTAGGGCTTGAAGTTGGGCGTTCGGGTGAATGCATCCGACATCGGTTCAGCGTTAGCATCAGTGATAGCGAGATGACCGATCCCTAATAGATCCTCAATTGTCCGTAGTATGTTGACAGTGTTGTAGTTAGTGCTGACGAGGGCATTGCGCTTAGTGTAGGGCGAGATGATATAAGCAAGCGATCGGTGGGCATCAATGTGGTCAGGGCCATTTTGGGCATCATCTTCAATGACAACAATCGCTGTATCTTTCCAGAAACGGGATTTGGAAATTTTTTCCACTAGTAAGCCCAAGGCATAGTCATTATCAGCCATTTGGAGTTCAACAGTATTTAGCCCAGCCACAGCTTGCTCAAAATCGCCGAAGTGGTCGTGATGCAGACGCACTAGCGTCAAGTTGGGCAGGTCATTATTCTGCTTAATGTAGTTATCGATGTCCCTTGCCCACTCGTCGTACAGCCAAATGTCCGGATGCTTCTGGTCGTAACCCCGGAAGTAAATGTCAGTTCTGTCCTGCAATACTTTTTTGGTAACTGGAGCCTGAGGAATATTCGAGGCGAAGGGCGTTGGGGAGATGGGGATGTAGAATGGGTTGGCTGGGTCAGGCTTTGTCGGGTCAGCAGAACTAGTGCCATAGTAACTAAGATCAATGAAAAAGCCGTAATTGCGGACAGTTTTGCCTGCACGCAAGGCTTCATCCCAAATGTAGCCACCAATAGCCTCCTGATCCAGTTCGCCGTCTCCTTCTGGGGCATTGACATCTCTGTGTCCAGGGAGGATAGACGAGCTGCCAGAAGGATCTAAAAGCCCTGTTACCCTAGTATTCAGCGGTGAGGGATTAGTTTTAGTTTGCGGTAGAGCAATGTTAATGTTGCGATTAGTCCCCTCATAGTCGTATGTGAGACCGTTAAAACTGGCGTTGCCGTAGAGAACCGACTGAGTCTTCTCAGTGTAGTCCGTAGTCCGTGCGTAAGTAGACCAGTTCCAGCCCACTCCGCTTGACTCCCCGCTATCATAGAAGTTATCAAAAGTTGCAAAGTCGAGAGATAACTTGTGATGATTGGGTGAAATCGGTTGCGGTAACGCGGTGAGTGCGGGGTCACCATTGCCAATTGGCAGGTCGCCAAGTACCTCGTCGTAGGTACGATTTTCTTTGACTACGTAGATGACGTGCTTGATTTTATTCTGTAGAAAACTCATCAACTCGTCTGGTGGACGCCGATTGTCAAAACGATTATTTTTATCAACCTGGCTAGAGAGAGCAGCGAGTGTTTCCGGATTAGGAACCGGGATCACCGAAATACCAGCTTTTTCCAATGCCCAAGTGTACTCGTTTCTAAACGTATCGTTGCGTGCTCGCCCCGCATCAGTAGTCACTCCATTCGAGGGGTTGGGACCAGCATTGTCCTTGGCGTTAACAACGTAGAGCTGTCCATTGTTTCGACTCACACTTACGGAGTTGGGATACCAACCAGTAGGAATGCGTCCAACCACCTTTTCTCGACTCAAGTCCACTACAGCTACAGCATTCTCACCCCCTAGAGTAACGAAGAGCCGCCCATTTGTGCTGAGAGCAAGAGAGTTTGGATTTGCTCCTTTATACTTGTCATTAGGTCGAGACAGGGGAATAGTTCTGACTACTCTATTCTGGCTTGTGTTAATGACTGAAACTGAGTCACTATTGCCGTTAGCCACGTATAAAAGATTTTGATCTGGTGAAAGCAGGATCTTGTTAGGCTGGCTACCTACAGGAATACGCGTGATTGCCGAAGTCGCGATATCTACAGCTAGCACTTCGTTGTCGCGCTGGCTGCTAACGAAAACTTTGGCGGCTGCACCGCTGTTTGTGTTCTTAATGGCAACATCAAAGGGAAATTCCCCTTTTGGAATTTTTTGACCTGGCACAAAGAACTTGACTTCCTGAAGTACCTTGCGGGTAGAAGTATCAACGATTGAGATAGAATCGTTCTCGAAATTGGCAGCCACCAACGTCTTACCGTCCTTACTCACGTCAATTCCTGCCGCAACCGCTCCTGTTGCAGCAGCAGCAGCTTCAGTATCCTTCAACAAGCCACCATCATATTCAGGGAAGGGTGCAGTCTGACTCGAATTATGACCTAGCAGAATGAATGGAGCATCCGGGACGTACTGATTGCCTTGGAGCTTATATGCATAGACGCGGTCATCGATCCCACCTGATACATAGAAGCGCTCGCCGCCTGGTGCCCAAGCTAAACCATTGAAAGTGTTAGGAATGTTGATCTGTTGCTGCTTAACCAACTTGCCGCTAATCACATCAAATACGAATACCCATTCCGCCTTAGGGGTTGTTATGGGAACTCCAGTCTCTGGGTCTAACACACTACTTGGAGTCCCAGTTACTGGGTCTAGCACTGGATACGTAAAGGGTTCTCCAGTATTTTCATCATTGAAGTTTTGGTTGTAGCCACTGGTAAGCACCAGTAGAGTTTTGCCATCTGGACTAAGGGCAGTCGTTACAGCTTCTGCTGCCTCAGCGCCTCCAGTTTCAGGTCGCCGCCCAGTGCCAAGAAGTGAAAAAGTCGAGCCTGGTGCCGCGGCAGGTGTGATTACTTGACCTGTGGGTAGTAACGCCCCCTTACCAGGAAGGTTCCCAACACGGCTAGTGATCCGGGCGCTGATTGACTGGATACTTACTACGATTATTCCAGCTGCTATTAGCAAGCTTAGGAGGAAATACCCCCCCCGCTTGAAATTCTTATGCTTGAAAGGTTGCATTACTTTTTGCAAAAATTAAAACTATTACCGATCAAGTAGATACTCCCATTCGTTTGTTAAGAACAAAATAAATTTAGGTTAGGTTATTCTTTACTAAACCTTATGATTCGGTTACCCACTGGGGTTAGACTAGTAACCAATAGCACCAAGCCTTGGCAACTTTAAATCGTGGCTACATGAACAAAGTCCGCCAACGCGGAATCATGAAGAATTAAGGGTTTTGAAACCCGTGTAGGCGCGAATTCTATTCGCCAGCATAACTATAAGTTCCCTACCCGATTATCTCCTCTGGTTTTTGCAACATAATCCTCCAGCGTAGGAGCGCTGCAACACTAGCCATAAACGAACCCCAAACCAGCGGTAACCAGATAATAGTCCAGCTGCCTGTTAACCAGTGAATATTCAGCCCCTCACCAAGCCAGTAGGTACCAAACCCCATCAGAAGCATAGCCGCAACAAATTTCATCGGTTTAACAGGCACTTGATTGAGTGGACCCCTGATCAAGAAGGCAAAGCAGACTAACCCAACTGCTGCAACTGAAGTGCCACCAATTGCCTCATACCACTTTCCGGCGGTAACCCCCAAGGTGACGATCGCGATCGCAATCTCTACACTTTCCAACAGCGCACTCTTGAAGGTGGTTACGACAGCAAACCAGTTCCAGCCGGATGTGATGCCTTCCTGTTCCAGTTCCTCCCGCAGCTGCTCGTCTTCGTCATCCTTCGGCTTAAGAACACCGCCATAGTATTTGACTACTGACCGAGTCCATTTTTGCCCAAAAGCCAGCAGGACTGCTCCCGCAATAATCTCAAGAACGTGCAGGGGGATTAACGTCAAGCTTTTCCCTAAAATTAGCGAGGCAACTACAGTCAAACCAATGCCACTGCCTGACCCAATTAAGGCGTTGCGCCAACCCGCTACCCTGCCAACAACTATGACTACTCCCAGGATCTCTAACAATTCAATCAATGATGCCGTAAAACTAGCCAGGAAAACTTCCCAATTCATGAAATTTAGTACCTCTAAGCTATGGTTTTTAGTTGAGTTCTCTTTAATCAGCCTCCCGTTGAAGGCTACGTCGTTCCTCTATAGTTAGTTCCTTGATGCTGCTTTGAGACAACACCAACAACATTGAGCTAATTGAAACCACCAGCATGACAAGTGCTCCAGCGGCAGCATCACTATAGGAGACATTCTCAGTCGCTTTCCAAATATGCACGGAGAGGGTATTAAAGCCAATCGGAGCCAATAGTAGTGTCGCTGGTAATTCCTTAATTGCCGTCAGAAAAACCAACGCTGCCCCACTTAACACGCCCGGACGCACGAGAGGCAAAGTAATTTCTTTCAAAGTTTGCCAAGGGGTTCTGCCCAAACTCCGGGCAGATTCTTCCAATTGAGGATTGACCTGAAGCAGCGAACTCCGCACAGTTCCCACAGATTGGGGGAGAAACAATACCAAGTACGCAAATACCAACATTGGCAGCGTCTGATACAGCCAGGGCAGGTAATTTGCTCCCCAAAATACCAGTGACAGGGCGACCACAATTCCTGGCAAGCCAAAACCAATGTAACTACAACGCTCAATTGCTGTGGTGATCCGACTGGGAAATCTCACTCCCAGGATTGCTACTGGCAGTGAGCAGAGAGTAGCAACCACCGCTGCCAGTCCCGCCGCCCAGATCGAGTGCCATGCTAATTGGATCACTTCTTGTAAAGATACCATCTCATCCAACCCGCTCGTTAACCCTCGCACCAGCCAGAACAGTGTGACACCCAACGGTAACACTAAGCCAAGGCTAACCACGGCAAGGCAAAATAAAAGTGCAGGCACTGTCCAGACACCGAGATGAATTAATATTTGGGGACGGCAGGATGTATTGCCACGACTGTAATAGACAGCCCGCGATCGCACTTTGTACTCCAACCATAGGAGTAACAGCACCAAACCCACCAGCATTAAAGCCAGTACCGCCGCCTGGTTCCGGTCGAAAGTGTACCTGTATTGCAGGAAAATCACCCGTGTAAATGCATCAAACCGCATTAACGTAGTTGCACTAAAATCCTGCAAGGCATACATCGCCACTAGCAATCCTCCTGCCACGAGTGATGGGCGTAACTGCGGCAGAATGATCCGAAAAAATGTCAAACGCTGGCTATAACCTAAACTCCGGGCAGCCTCCTCTAGGGCAGGGTCAATTCTTTGCAACCCAGCCTGGACACTCAACAGCAAATAGGGATAGGTAAATAAGGTGATTGCCAGAATTGCTCCAAACCAACCGTAGATTTCTGGTAGCTCCTGCACGCCCAGCGGTTCTAGCAATAGCTGCAATAAGCTACCCTTTGGTCCAAAGGCAGCAATCAGGGCAAAACAGCCCACATAATCAGGAACTGCCAGGGGTAAAGTTGTAGCTATCAGCCAAAAACGCCGCCAGGGTAAATCTGTCCGTACTGTCAAAAACGCAAGAGGCACGGCAATCAATGCTGAAAATAATGGGGCTGCTACCGCTATTCCAGCGCTGTTGAGCAACACTGCAAGTGTGCGCGGGCGGGATACTAGATCCCACAACTCTTCCCCACCGACACCAACCGTACAAATAACTAAATAAGTCAATGGCAATGCGATCGCTACAGCAGTCAGTGCAGCCATGAAGACGAGGAACAGCGGTGGTTTATGACTTGTTCTAACTGGTGTCTGAGTTGTTATGACTCTAGCTTGCATATCGCCATTCGCCTCTAGCCCTTGCCCTTAGTTACACTACGCCCGCCTCTTGGAGTAACGAGAGCGTTCCCTTCAAATCCGCTAACTCGCTCAGGTCAATCTTAGGGGGCTGAAGCTGCTCAAGCGAAATTTGCTTTTGTGACACTGGGATACCCTGCACCAGAGGATATTCGTAAAACTCCTGAGTTAGATACCTTTGAGCATCTGGGCTGAGCATGTAGGCAACAAACTTCTCCGCATCAGTTTTTTGGTCAGTTGTATTCAGCACAGCTAAACCTGCCGCGTTAATTAACGCTCCAGCATCACCGCGCGTATGGTGAACAGCTACGGGGAAATTGGGATCAGTTTTTGTAAACCGATGTAGATAGTAGTTGTTAACTAGTCCCAGAGCAATTTCTCCTCTACCTAAAGCCTCAACAATTCCAGAATTATTGTTATAACTCTTAGCTCCATTTGCTTTCATTGCCTTCAACCACTCCAGGGTTTTTTTGTCGCCCTCTAATAGCCGCATTGCGGTCACAAAAGATTGGAAAGAACCGTTGGTGGGTGCCCAACCAACTTTACTGCGCCATTTTGAATCGGTCAGTTGCATAACAGATGTGGGGAGTTCGCTGGGTTTGACGAGCTTGGTGTTGTAATCAATAACGCGGGCTCGTCCAGAAATGCCAGTCCATTGCCCTGTAGGAGAGCGAAACTGTTGATCGACTTTATTTAGTAACTGGAGAGGGATAGTTAGGGTGCGCTTTTCCTTAGCTATTGCTCCCAAGGCTCCGGCATCCTGAGCGTAAAATACATCAGCGCGGCTATTCTTGCCTTCTTCAATTAGGGCGATCGCTAACTCAGTTGAGTCGCCATAGCGTACCTCAATATCCATCCCCAAATCTTTCTTAGCTTTCTGAATCAGGGGACCCATTATTTTCTCTTCCCGCCCTGAATAGATTGTCAGCGTTTGTGCCGCAACTGAGGAGCCGGATGCTGTTAGGTTATCTATAGAATTCGATTCTCGATGTTGAGTGGTAGCGCAGGCTGCTACTACCATCGATAAGCTAGAAGCAGACAAAAACCTCAAACCAAAAGTAAACCATTTGTTCCTCCTAAACATACCGTGCCTTTTAAAATCTGCCGCAATTGTTTATATATCTAGGCAGAACAATATGACAAAAGATCAAGCAAGTGGGTTAATATCTGATTAAGCTTAATTTGTCATCTATTTAATTTCTGGGTATTACCGAATTGAGGAATGATTGACCATCTCAACTTCGGTTTCCCCTTTTAGCAGCCTAATACTAAGTCGCATCCCAAACCCTGCAAGCACATAGTAATAGATGAACTGTGCAAATCAGCGGAATTTATTTACATCAATCTAATAATTTAAAAAGGTTTCAAAAGTAGTATTATCAAAAATAAGTAAACCCAGATAACTTAGACAATAAAAAAATAGAGTTAAAGTAAGTCATGTAAAAATGGTTTCTACTAATGGCGATCGCTGCTAAAAGCTCAATATTATTTCTGACTAGATTTTGTAATTAATATCAATAATAAGGACAGTTGTTAAACGAGGCAACTACTATATTTCTAGAGCAGCCAATGATTCTTTTGCAGCTGCTTCTCTTTCTGGTAGAATTAACTTTTCCATTAAATATTCGATGGTTTGTTCTTTGAGCCAACCTCGAATCACAAGGATCTCACCAAAGCGCGCCCCAGTTGCTTCTTGGTCAGCTAAAGCAACATCAATATGTGCCTGAGTTATCAGACCTGCTTCAACTAAATAACTACCGATAAGTTTCATCTTAGTAATGGTAGTTGAAGATTCATTGCTTTGCATAGCTAAATGCCCTTTGAAATTACTGTACTAATCTAAGCCCAAAAATTAGATATTACCAGTGTTTATACGTAGGTTCATTAAAAATACACAAACAAAGGGGCAAAAATGGTGAAAGAGCCTGTTGGCATAGAACTTCATTGCTCACTAGGCTTGGCTTTCAGCCTTATAATTGTCTCTTTATCAAATATCATCTAGAATTCTTGCTATTGCAAGCCTTAAAATCTAATGGCGGTTTCCCAAGGAAGAATGAGGTTTTATCCTCCTTACTGTTTATTCTTTAAAAACCAGCCCTCTGTCTGGCGATCCAGGGACTGACAATTGCCTAGACTGGAAACAAGAAATAGAAATTCCACCAGCAAGAGTAGGAATCCCCTCATGAAACCAGTCTGGAATTCACTGCTGCTAGCCTTGACAAGCGCGATGGCTTCGCCCGCCTTTGGCATCGCCGTTTCCTCTGGAACATCAATTGTTCTGGCAGCTACAATACTTCCAATAGGGCAAGTCCCAACCAAAGGTGCTGCTGCAACCACGACTCCTCCCAATCTGGTAGTGCCAACTGCAACGGTGACGACAGCACCTAGTCCAGAAGCTACTGGCACCCAAACGCCGACAACACCATTATCTGAAGTAACTACCCAAGCGAAACCCAGCCCTGAAGATACTGAAACTGCCCAAAAGCTAAAGCTCAGACTCGAGGAAAGTAAACGTCAGCAAAAACTGATAGAAGCTGATCGCCTGTATTTGGGAGGACAATTCGCTGCTGCTGAAAAAATCTACAGAGAAGTCAAAGCGCCTTTTGCAGAATCCGGTCCTCAAAAACGCCTAAAACCTATCCTTGACCCCGCGCAGCTATCGCCAGCTGGTAAGGTGTATTGGCGTGAGGCAGAGGCTGGTTTAGGACAGAAGACAAAAGCCAGAGCTTTAGTACCGTTGCGGCTACTAGTCGAGCAGTATCCTGAATTTGTCCCTGGTCATCTGCGACTGGCTGAAGCGCTGCAAACATACGATCACCCCAAAGAAGCAGTTGATGTCTTGGAGCGAGCAACAACGCTATATCCTGAACAACTAGATTTAGTTAAAACTAAAGTTGCAGCCCTAGCAGAGCAGAAAAGATGGATGGATGCATCCCTCGCGGCACGTCAATTTGCGCTGCTTAATGCCAATCAGTCAGATGTACCTGAGTTTACCCAACTAGCGGATGAAAATTTAGAACGCTACAAAAAGCATTTGCGGCGAGAACTCAGAGGCAATGCGATCGCTAATGTAGTCACTGGCGCTTTAGGCTACGCACTTACTGGCAGTCTGTTCGGTCCCTTCGCGGCGGTGCAGACAACTGCCATGCTACTTAAAGGCGAATCATCTGTTGGGGAATCAGTCGCCGAGGACGCACGTGAACAACTGGAACTGGTAGAAGACAAAGCGGTTGTGGAATATGTCAACGAACTTGGACAAAAACTTGCTCAAGTAGCCGGACGTAATGATTTCAGATACGAGTTCTATGTAGTTTTAGACGATGATTTGAATGCCTTTGCGCTACCAGGGGGCAAAGTATTTGTCAATGCTGGGGCAATTACTCGCACAAAGTCCGAGGCAGAATTAGCTGGGTTACTCGCCCATGAATTATCCCATGCTGTGCTTTCCCACGGGTTTCAATTAGTTGCCGAGGGAAACTTAATTGCCAATGTGACACAATATGTCCCTTTAGGCGGCACGGTTGCTAATCTGTTTACCCTAGACTACAGCCGGGATATGGAACGTCAGGCTGACATTCTGGGTACAAGGCTGATTGCTTCTACAGGTTACGCTGCCGACGGCTTACGCAACTTGATGGTTACCCTAGAACAGCAAGATAAAAGTTTTTTACCCAGCTGGCTAGCTTCACACCCTGGCAGTAATGAGCGGATTCGCTATTTAGAAAGCTTAATTGAGCGCAATCGATATAACCGCTACGCTTATGAAGGAGTAGCGCGACATGCCCAAATTAAAGAACAGGCGAAAAAATTGTTAATTCAGAAGGAACAGCGGGAAGAGAAAAAGCATCAACGATCTCATAATCGCTCCTGAGCCAGGATAGTCACTATTTAAGTTACTAGCACAAAGGCAGCAGGTTTAACGCAGAGGATGATATCTATGTCCCCACAAACATTTGAATTCCCCATTTTGAGAAGCCTTAGTTTATCTGTTGGCGTGGCTTTCTTGCTTGGCAATGCTAGCGCTATGGCTTTACCTCAAACTGAATACAAAATTTCCCAGGCTGATGATTCAACACCCTCAGTAGTAGTAGATACAGAAGCAACAGGAACATCTACAGGAACATCTACCACAGGGACTTCAACCGATACATCAATACCCGTACCGGATACTCAAACTCGGTTTAGTTGTCAGGCGCAAAATGGACAGTATACTGTGATGTATCAGCCAGAAAGTCAACCCAGCCAGTTTTTCCCTTGGGCGACTCCTTCGGCGTTGGGTGGTGGCTGGAGTGAAGAACGGCGCTGTAACGAAATTGCCCGACGCTTGGAAATGTACCGACCAGACGGTTTGCTGGAACTTACTACAGGTGTAGAAAACAACTACAATACTGTTTGCGTCAGGACTGAACAAGTCCCAGATTGTCGGATTGTATTCACTGTTCCTCCTGGTCAAGACGCGCTTGCAACCCGCGATCGCGTCTTTGAAAACCTCACAGTCGCAGACAGCGGACAGCAGACAGATGGCGTTTATACGTATAGAGGTCGTCAGACTAATGAAATTGATCAGTTGTTAAACATGGGTCGAGAGGCTCTTGGCGGTCGGAGAAATTCCGGCGCTAAGTCTAAGAATATCAACCTTAGACCTTTCCTAGATCAAAATGATGGCGGTACTGGCACACAACTACGCGGCGGAGTGTCAAAGCCAAGTAATTCTCCGCTAAATCCAGGTAGCTTCCGCTAATGAAAGTTAGTTAAGGTGGGCAATAACCCACCTTACAATTTAACAGATTTAAAAATGGTGAACCGCCAATACATTCAACCATTACCTGGTCAGGAATCAGTGTGGGATTACCCTAGACCACCACGCCTGGAGGATACAACCAAACATATCCAGGTAATTTTTAATGAGGTAGCGATCGCTGATACCCATCAAGCCAAGCGGGTGTTAGAAACCAGCCATCCGCCTGTCTACTACCTCCCTCCCAGTGATATCAAAATGGAATATTTGATCCACACGCCGCAATCTAGCTTTTGCGAGTGGAAGGGACGCGCTGGTTACTACACAATCTGCGTCGGTGACAAGCAAGTTGAGAAGGCTGCTTGGTTTTACCCCGATCCCACACCCGAATTTGCTTCGATCAAAGACTATGTTGCTTTTTACCCGCATCTAATGGATGCCTGTTATGTCAATGGTGAGAAGGTGCAGCCGCAACCAGGCGATTTTTATGGCGGCTGGATTACCAGTGATATTGTGGGCCCGTTTAAGGGTAGTCCTGGCACTTGGGGTTGGTAAATCACATTAGCTGAAGACACACCAGCGATCGCCCTTCTTAGTCTAGAATGCGCTTGACGAGTATCAGAATACCTATAAAATATGGCAAATCAAGCTCCTATCCCAGTGCTTGTTAATGGTGCTGCGGGCAAAATGGGTCGGGAAGTGGTCAAAGCTGTAGCCCAAGCAGAGGATATGGTTTTACTAGGGGCAATTGACCGCAGCCCTGAACACCAGGGTAAAGATGCTGGGGAACTAGCAGGTTTAGATGCGCTGGAAATTCCAATTACCGACCAGATGGAACCGATGCTGGCGTTTGTCGCGGCAGAAAGACAGCCGGGAGTAATGGTAGATTTTACGCATCCGAGTACAGTTTATGATAATATCCGGTCGGCGATCGCCTATGGTATTCGCCCCGTCGTTGGCACTACTGGGTTAAGTCCTACGCAAATTTACGATTTAACTGAATTTGCCGACAAAGCTAGCACTGGCTGCCTAATTATCCCCAACTTCTCAATTGGGATGGTATTGCTTCAGCAAGCGGCAATTCAAGCATCTCAGTATTTTGACCACGTTGAAATTATTGAACTGCATCATAATCAAAAAGCCGATGCTCCTAGCGGGACTGCAATTCAAACCGCTCAGATGTTGGCAGAAATGGGTAAAACCTACAACCCAGCTATTGTAGAGGAAACAGAAAAATTACCAGGAGCTAGAGGCAGTTTAGCAGAGGAGGGCATTCGGATTCACAGCATCCGTTTACCAGGGCTGATTGCTCATCAAGAAGTTATCTTTGGAGCAGCAGGTCAAGTCTACACCCTACGTCACGACACAAGCGATCGCGCTTGTTATATGCCAGGAGTGCTACTCGCAATTCGCAAAGCCCTCCAGCTCAAATCCCTGGTTTATGGTTTAGAAAAGATATTGTGAGTTAATAACTCATATTCAAAACTCATGTTGGTCCCCCTCACTCGCCAGAAATTTGAACAACTAATCCCCCGCATTGCCACTGGTCTTCAGTACCGTTACTGCTGCGGAAAGTCCCCAGATTTTTTGAGGCGGCTATTAATTTCTGTCGTAGCTGTGGTAGTCGTTATCCTTTTGGCAATACTGCTTGGACAGGGATTCAACATTTTCAGCTTTTTACTGGGAACAATTGCAGCCCTCTACTGGCTGTGGGCACCAGTATTGTGGGCAAGTTTACGCAATGCAAAATATCGTCGCTACCCCTATAGTGGCTTCTTCCGGGGTGAGGTGCTGGATGTGTTTGTTACAGAAGAATTGATTGGACAAGAGGAAACAGTCAACAATAGAGGCGATCTAGTAATTTTAGAAAATCGGGAGCGCCGACTTAACTTAGAGGTCGGAGATGAAACTGGATTTACAACTGAGGTGCAAGCACCACTGCGCCGCGAACATCAGACTATTATCCCCGGTCAGGTTGCGGAAATGGTTGTGCTGTCAAATCGAGCAGATTTAAGCACAATTTCTCAGGTAACGGACGTTTATATTCCTAGTCAAAATCTGTGGGTGAGTGACTATCCATTTCTGCAACGGTATATGTTTGCTGAAGTTAGTCGCCGGATACGCAACGACCAGGAGCAGCCGCGTCCTCACCGCGTTCCTAAAAGAAAACCGCGCCCCTGATTAAAAGGAGACACGGATTGGTAACGTTCGCTCAACATCTTGATGTAACTTAATGGCAACCGCTGCGATCGCCATAGGTTTATCCTGATTAGCACATAGCTACTAACTCTATGTCTCAGAAGAGGAACGATTGAGAACTGGTGACAAGTAGGCAACCAAAGCACCGATGAAGAACCCAGCGATATTGCGAACTAAGGGCAGCCATTCCGAAGTCCTAGTGACTACTGGCCCAATGCCGAAAGCAATAAACAAAATGCCCCACAGGGGAGAGAAAACTAAAGCCCATTGCCAAGCAAAAATTTGTCCTTTGCGGCGGGGTTGAGCTGCAAATCCACAAATAATTCCGCCCAGCACCGAAGTAATTAAAGTGAGAATCCACTGCTCTTGTGGCAGCCCTGGAACAACTCGGCAACCGCCTTGACGCAAACAGGTTTCGATTGAGCCTAATGATTGCAGGATAGCTTGATCTTCACCTTCTTCCCGCACGAAGTACAGATTACCATAGCGTGTTTGCAACTCTACCCAAAATGTTCGAGATAGGAGTGGGTAAACCGCATCGCCGACGTTGAAATTGAGGATATTACCGCCACGTGAATCAGCAACGAGCAGAACGCTTTTGTCATCCAGTCCCCAAAATTCTTTTACAGCTAGACCTGGTGTGCGGTCATATTGAGTCAAAACCCGGAGTTTCCATCCGGTTTCTGCCTCAAATTCCTTTAATTCTTCGGACAGGCGCTCTTCTTGAACGCTTGTGAGAGATTTGGCTAAGTCAATAATTGGGGTTGGGGTATCTGGTAGTAAGTCGGGATTGTCATAAGCCAGCGCTACAGGGGAAAACATCGCCCAAACCGACCCAGCTAAGAACAATGCGGCAATGGATACCAAAAGTCGTCGCCAAAAAAAACGCTGCATGGGCTAATTCTAATAAAAATCTCAAAATTAAACACGAAACGAGTAGTTTTCGTCGTAAAGAGGAGGCAAAAGTTAAGCTTCTTTACATTTGTTTACTTTAATATAATTTAGCCGACCTTGAGCATTGCATGTCAAAACTGAGTCCAAATTAGCAAACATAATTGCTCTAGAAGAGGGAAGCAGCTTCGTAAAGAACAAAGACAGCTAGATTTTCTACTCGTAAGTTATGAGCGCCGAATAGTATTAGCAGCGATCGCCGTTGATATTTTTGGTGGTTGCGCTTGTGCATAATATTGTTATGTAATTTACCAGCTAAGGTTCACCCTAGAGGATTTTTAAAACATATTGCCAACACAAAAGCTGAAGAAGTGGTGATGCTCCCCCAGCGTTGAACTGACGCAGCTAAGTAATTCTCCAGCGGATAGATTTGAGAGAGGATTAAAGTTGACTCCAAATCACTTAGCTTGTTCTAACTGCAACCGTTGTAACTCTTGTTGTAAATACATTCCCCACTCTGCTGCCAGTGGGACTTCTGTAAAGGGAACACTTACAGAGGCAACTGGTGAAAACACAAATTCTAAGACAATGCCACGACCTTTACTCGGTGGTGTCTCCATTTCTACTGGCTGTTCATCTACTAAAAGACGAATCGATTGCACGTCTTCTAGGGAAAAAGTTTCCAGCTTGATTGGTCCTTGTGGTGTCGGTTTTCCCCAAGTCAAATTACTACCTTTCTGACCTATCACTGCATATATATCGTATTTAGCCCGCTCAAACTGTTGCGCCCAATTACGATAAGCCTCAACTTTCTGATACTCATGCCTACCTTGCCAAGCTAGCCAAATAAACACTGCTAGCAGCACCAACCATAAAAGACCACGTGCCATTTTTCAGTTTCCGCTTTTAACCTATATTATTCACCTTTCGATTGTTACTTTTAAAGAGTTAATTTTTATTGAGTGTATATTAGGTAAAAAGGTTGGTTGTAATTGCGCGATTTCTGTGATATTGCATATGTTATAATGGAAGTGTCACCTTGATTTTGAAAAACGCACGGATCTCCATTATATAATTATAAGTGCAAGTAGCGCAAGAAAAAGCATTACTTTACACAAATTTACCCTAGTTACAGCCTTCATAATCCTGCCCTAATTTGTAATTGCGTTGCCAACGTAAATCACTTTAAAAGAAAGGGCAATTACATCACTAGCAAACCTCTACACAATAAATACGAATTTAGCTGGTTGAAGGTATGTAACTATATCTGCAACATCAACCCATCTAAAATGTGTATAAGTTATTCTGATCTTTAAACGGGCATTGAGCAGTGATGGATCGGTATGAGAAGGCTTTTCTTAATTTGCTTGTTTGTAATCGGGCTAGGTTTTGCTTTATTTAACTTTAAAGGGCTGGCAGCGCAGGGCAAGTTCGAGTCGATTGTGGTGGACTTCAGGGAAGATATTCCAGCTGCCCAGATTTCGGCTCAAGTTCAGGCGATCGCCCAACAGTACAATGTTGCACCTCGACTAAACAGTGAATTTTCGGATGCAGATAATGTATATATTGTCAAGGGCGATCAGAAGACATTAAAAGCACTGAAATCTCAGCTAGCTAAGTCCACAGAATTTATTGAACCGAATTACATTTACAGCTTCCGCGAAGTTCCTAACGATCCCCACTACAGTAAGCAGTGGAATCTACGCTCTATTAAAGTTGAATCGGCATGGGAGGAAAACAAAGGCGGCGGCGTGACTGTTGCCGTGATTGATACCGGAATTAGTATTGTCCCGGACTTGAAAGATACAAAATTTGTCCCTGGGTATGACTTTGTTAATGACAAGGTATCAGTCGAAGATGATAGCGGACATGGCACTCATGTTGCCGGGACGATCGCTCAGTCTACTAATAATAACTATGGTGTTGCGGGAATTGCTTACGAAGCCAGCTTGATGCCCTTGAAAGTGTTAAGTTCGTTCGGTGGCGGTACAGTTGCTGATATTGCGGAAGCGATTAAGTTTGCCGCTGATCACAACGCAGATGTAATTAATATGAGCTTGGGTGGTGGTGGTGAAAGCCAACTGCTTAAAGAAGCGATCGCCTATGCCTATCAAAAAGGTGTGGTTGTAGTAGCAGCAGCAGGCAATGCGAACCAAAATGCTGCCTCTTACCCAGCGCGTTTTCCCCACGTAATCGGCGTTGCTGCCCTAGATGCAGCTGGGGAAAAAGCCCCTTACTCCAACTTTGGCGCTGGGGTAGATATCTCTGCTCCTGGCGGCGCTGGAACTGGCGCTGGTGGAATTCTCCAAGAAACTATTCAGCCAGAAACGGGGGAAGCAGTTTTTGTTGGCTTCCAAGGTACGAGCATGGCAGCGCCTCACGTTGCTGGTGTTGCCGCTTTGGTGAAAGCAGCAGGTGTTGCAGAACCAGATCAAGTTCTGAGTGTCCTCCAGAAGTCGTCACTGGTGATTCAGGATGATGCCTTAAACTACTTCGGCGCGGGACAGTTAGATGCAGCTGCGGCAGTTAAACTAGCGATGCATGGGCAAATCAGTTTCAAAGATTTCTGGCGCTGGTTAAGGGATAACGGCTATCTCAATCCCCGCTTCTGGATTGATGGGGGTGCAGTGGCGCTGTTGCCCAAGATTGCAATGGTGCTAGGTTCTTATCTACTGGCTTGGTTTCTGCGGGTTTACTTCCCGTTCACCTGGAGTTGGTCTTTATTTAGTGGTTTAGTTGCTGGTAGTTCTGGGTTATTCTTCCTACGGGGATTTTATATTTTTGACCTTCCCCAGTGGCCTTTCCGCGTCTTGAGCAGTTCAATTCCAGAACTCGGTAATGCAATCCAAGGCAGCCATGCATTAAATCCGTTGTTTGCCAGCGTGTTGATTCCTCTGGCTTTAATAGCGTTGCTACTAGGGCATCCTGGCGGCTGGAAATGGTTTGCAATTGGTTCCACGCTAGGTGTAGCCAGCTGTTTAGGGGTGAGTGCGCTAGTGTCGCCTGCGGTTTGGGGATTGGGAGAAGGCGCGATCGCGCGTACCTTCCTAATTGCCAACGCCTTACTATGTTATGGACTGGCTCGTTTAGCCACAAAAGGAGAGGCACCTGTATGAGCATTACTGTTAAAGGCACGATCCAACGCAGTGACATGGGTGCTGGCACTTGGGCGCTGGTTACAGACGATGGTGTTACCTACGAAGTGCATAAAGGCGCTCCCAAGGACTTACTTAAATCAGGGCAGAAAGTGAAAGTTCAAGGACAGGTACGAGAAGATGTCATGACGTTTGCCATGATTGGTCCTGTCTTAGAGGTGAAATCATTTAAAGTGATTAGTTCTGATTAACTTTGTCAGAAGAAGTGAGAACCGCTTGTAGTCGACTTCTAAACTCACCTTTAGGATGGCCACCTTTCACCTCGCCCAAAATTTGAAACTCTCCTTCTGGAGACTCACAGATCAGGTAAGTGGGCCATCCCATTTCCGCTTTGTCAGGATACTGAGTCAATAAAATCTTGCGATACTTGCGGTAAGTCACCGTATCCTGCATTTTGACATCAACAAACTGCAAACCTAGTTCTTCGCTCACCTTTTTGTCGTAAAAAGACATTTTGTGGCAGATGCCGCAGTCTTCTGAAGAAAATTTAATCACAGCTTTATCCATTACTTGAATCCCCTCATAATTTGAAAAATATAACTAATAGGAGTTATGCTCTTGAAGTTAGAATTATTGATCCCCCCTAACCCACAGCAATAAAGCCGGAAATACATAGCCTCCTTTTTAAGGGAGTTGGGAGATCTCAACTGCGTAAGTCCTAACTAAAATTGCCCAAATGAAACTCGAAGTTTACTTATTTTACCTATATCTAAGGTGTAGAAGCAGCTTTTAATAATTATCTCCAATAGGGTATGCGTACAGACAAAGTTGGTAGCTAGGTTGAGCAATGACAATCTTAACTACTACCGGAGATTTTATAATGGCGCTGCAAGGAGTAATTTTAGATGTTGATGGCACGCTTGTCTTAAGCAATGATGCTCACGCTCAAGCCTGGGTTGATGCCTATGCAGCGTATAGTTATAAAGTATCATTCGACAAAGTGCGAGTACTTATTGGTATGGGTGGCGATCAACTTATGCCACGGGTGACACCAGGACTAACGAAAGATGAAGGCGATGGCAAGGCAATTTCTGAGCGGCGTAAGGAACTGATGATTAACCGCTATGGGCCAACACTTGCATCAGCTAAAGGCGCTCGGCAATTAATCCAGCGAATGAAAGATGACGGATTACGACTAATTATTGCTAGCTCGGCTACGAGTCAAGAATTGGAAGTTTTGCTCAAATCTGCCTCTGTTGACGACTTAATCAGTGAAGTAACATCATCTAGTGATGCCGAGGCTTCTAAACCAGCACCAGATATTGTAGAAGCAGCATTAATCAAATTACAAATGCAGCCTGACCAAGTTTTGATGCTTGGTGATACACCCTACGATATTCAATCTGCGGATACCGCTGGAGTTGGTGTTATTGCAGTGCGCTGTGGTGGCTTTAATGATGCGGCGCTAGCGGGAGCTAAAGCAATCTATGATGATCCTGCTGATTTGTTGGCGCACTACGATGATTCTTTACTAGGGAAAAGTATATAATTTGATACCAATTCTTTATGAAGCGGCGCTAAATAAAGCTTCAAGGATGAAGTCATAAGAAGGGATTGCTTCTCTGACTTCAGGTGAAATTGTTTCTAGCACCCTTACTCAGTCATGTCTTAGCTACGTTAAGGTGCTATAAGTTACCAACCTGTTTCAATCAGATAGAGTATTGAACCACTGATTAAGCATCTATCAAGTTTGCTAGTTCTGTAATTAATAAAAGGTCGTCATCAATCTGTTGAATAGCACAGTCTTTACCAAAACTTTATAAAAAACATACTTTAGATGTCACAATTTTTACACAAAGACTAATATTATAAGTAGATATACAGAAATAAGCTCAAAATAGCTACCTGCTCAGAAGGGCTTTTAGCTCTAAGGATTTTGTGCTTAATTCGACCTACCTACTTCATCATTATTATGGGCAAGGTATTTAGGTGGATAGTATTGTTACTATTCATTGCTTTAAGTATTTCTATGTACTTCTTTTGGATAAATAGTAATTCAGTCATTTTTGTTGTATTATACTTTGCTTGTGTTTTGTTTTTAGCAGCCTTTATAGTTTAATTGTTCGTTGAGTTTTAAAGATTAATATGTTTCTATTAACTAGTCATAACTTAGCTGGGGTGGAGTAAGATAAGGTGCTGATTCTTTTTCAAGCGATACCTTCGGCAACTCTGCCTTGGGCGATCGCCTACACGCTTTGTATTCCCACATCCATCAATGAGACAGTTAATTTCTCCAACGTGATTTAAGGTTTTTAACCAATAAAAAAGGGTGCTTGTGTTCACCCTTATAGATATTTATTAGTCAATTAACAGTCGAAACCTAAACTTTGGTTTCTTCCTTCACCAATTTTTCCCAACCCAGATCTTTGAGGCTGTTGTTACGGCGTAGGGGACGAGTTACCAGTTCCAGAATGTCACGCGCATTGGTGAAGCCGTGAATCTGAGCAAAGGTAAATTCCACCGACCACTTGGTATTGATACCCCTTGCCTCTAGTGGGTTCGCGTGAGCCATGCCAGTAATCACCAAATCAGGAGTAAGTTCTTTGATCCGCTGAATCTGGTTGTAATTGTCTGGTTTCTCCACAATTCTAGGCAGCGGCGCTCCCATCTCATGGCAAGTCTTCTCCAGCAGGCTCAACTCTGCTGCCTGATAGCGCTTATCCATGTAAGGAATTCCGATTTCCAGCACTGTCATGCCGCAACGAACCAGGAACCGAGCCAGGGAGATTTCTAGTAAGTTATCGCCCATAAAAAATACAGACTTGCCGCGAATCAGCTGCAAATAGTCTTCCAAACTTGCCCAAATTTGTGCTTCCCGCTCATCTAGCCCTTTGGGTTCAATTCCAAATACGGAGCAGATTTTTTCAATCCAGGCGCGGGTGCCATCGGGACCAATTGGGAAGGGTGCGCCGATAAGTTTGCACTTGCGGCGGCGCATCAAGGTTGTAGCGGTGCGGCTGAGGAAGGGATTGATACCAGAAACATAGTAGCCTTCTTCTAGAACTGGTAGTTCCGTGTAACGCTTCGCAGGTAGCCAGCCAGAAACTTTGATCCCTTGTTTTTTTAGTTCCAGTGTCAGCTGGGTGACAACAGGATCAGGCAGAGAACCGAAAAGAACCAAAGGTGGATGTTCAGCATACTCAGATTCTGTTACTGCCACATCTTCTTTCTTGCGGCCGAAGTTGAGCAGCTTGGAGATAGCATTCCGTTCGTTCTTCTCTGCTTCGGCTACTGGTGATTTGTCGGGACAACGCGCAGCCATTGCCGCTAGCACTGTATCTTCCCCTTGGGTAAAGGCGTAATCTAGACCGTTAGCACGAGCTACCACGATGGGGATACCAAGTTCGGCTTCTAGCTTGGGTGCCAAGCCCTCCAAATCCATCTTGATGATTTCTGTAGTGCAAGTACCAATCCAGACAATGACACTGGGGTTGCGATCGCGCTTGATTTGATCACACAACCGCTTCAACTCGTCATAATCATTCAGCTGAGCCGAAATATCTCCTTCTTCTAGTTCTGCCATTGCATAACGGGGTTCAGCAAAAATCATCACCCCCATAGCGTTTTGTAAGAAATAGCCACAAGTCTTTGTGCCAATCACCAAAAAGAAGCTATCTTCAATCTTCTGGTACAGCCAAGCCACGCAGCTAATCGGGCAAAACGTATGATAATTTCCAGTTTCACACTCAAAATTTAGAGCTTCAGGTTGAGCAATCATAAAGCCAATCTCTCTTTTTTATTTAAAGCTCAGAAGGCACCAAGTCAGGGGTTTACCATCTAGGTTACTTAACCGTGAACTTCTGAATTTGACGCAAGGGTAGTAATTAAAGGTTGGGAAATAACCGTGAAATTTCGTCATCCTCGGATTGCTTCTCTTTTCCTAAGCGTGTTTCGTTGCCTGCTTGCTCAGACTTCAAGCCAGTCCCTTCTGCCTCAGAATTTGAGCTAGCATCTTCAACCCAGACATCAGACAGCAGATCGCCAGATTCAGTCTGCTGAGGAATATTCGGCATTTCCAGCGACTGGTCGACTGGCATTTCCTCAAAGTCCTCAAGGTCCCCCAGTTCATCGAGTACCATAGCGTCAGCTAATGCAGCCGCCTCATCTGGACTCAGCCCCACAATGGAGCCGTCATCAGTCTCGACTAACACTACTTCGTCAGCCATTTCATCCAGCGCCATATCCTCAACCAATACCGCCTCGTATGCACTCAGCCCCATAACAGACACATCATCAGTTTCAACCAGCACCACTTCCTCAGCCATTTCATCAAGCGACATATCGCTCAACTCATTCAGGTCTAGTTCAGTCAGTGCTTGAATTACGATGTCGTCGCTTAGTTCCTGTGGGATGAAGCGGTTGCCCAGCAACAAGTCCGGGTCAAAATTTAACTCCAGCACATCAATCAGGGTATCTGCATCTGGATTCAGCTTGGAGAAGGGAAACATCAACTCTGCTAGCTGCGGTTCGAGGGCATTGACGACTCCCAGGATGAAGGAAGAAGGTGGTCGCCTGCCACCATCGGGAGTGTAAACAGATTCCACATCCATCTGGAGGGTAATCCAGGAACGATTGACCTGGAAAAATTGCAACCACTTTTGCTTTAACAAGGTTTTTAGGTTATCAAAAAAAGCCATCTTCTCTATCCTTCATCCTGAGAACTAGATTGCTTAAACCATCATCAAGTCTAGTTCCTCTTCCTTGCTTGTGACAGGTGGTTTGGCTGGATTGAGGTAGAAGTCAGACAGCAAAGAGAACAACTCACGGTCTGGAGTGTCGTTCGGCACAACACCCTCAGGTCGCGCCAGAATCTGGTCAGCAATATTGAGGTAGTAATCACAGACGTAACTGAGCGACGGGTCAGATTCTGCCATTTCAAACAAAGTTTTGCCCTTGACGCGGGAAACCCGAATGTCCTCAATCAGTGGTAAGACTTCCAGCACTGGCATCGGCACTGCTTCGATATATTTTTCAATCAAGTCGCGCTTGGCAGTGCGGTTGCCAATTAACCCAGCTAGACGCAGCGGGTGAGTCCGGGCTTTCTCCCGTACTGAGGCAGCAATGCGGTTAGCGGCAAACAGCGCGTCAAAACCGTTGTCGGTCACAATCAGGCAGTAGTCTGCATAGTTAAGAGGTGCTGCAAAACCGCCACACACAACGTCTCCTAGTACGTCAAACAGGATCACATCGTACTCATCGAAGGCGTTGAGTTCCTTCAACAGCTTCACTGTCTCGCCTACGACATAGCCGCCGCAACCTGCACCCGCTGGAGGACCGCCAGCTTCGACACAATCGACACCGCCGTAGCCTTTGTAAATAACATCTTCAGGCCACACATCTTCATAGTGATAATCCTTTTCTTGAAGGGTGTCAATAATCGTGGGAATCAAGAAACCAGTGAGAGTAAAGGTGCTGTCATGTTTGGGGTCGCAGCCAATTTGCAACACTTTCTTGCCGCGCTTGGCGAGGGCGACGGAGATGTTACAGCTAGTTGTCGATTTGCCGATGCCGCCTTTTCCGTAGACTGCAAGTTTCACGTTTAGTTGGCTCCTATCGTTGCTTGTTAAATAGTGGGCTGAAGCAGGCGCTTCAAATAGCCTGCTTGTTGCCATGAGTGTTGGTTCTTTTAATGCATTATTGTCGAACTGCCAGGGAAAAGAAAGGGGGGTTCTAGTTAATCTAGGTTATTAAAGTAAGTCTTATTACTTAATAAAGCTATTTATTGGCTTATCTACTCATTTAATTACTTTAAAACACTAATCGAGCTTAATTGAGCTATTTGTATAACAAAATTTATAAAATAAGTGACAAAATGTAAAAAAATATTTTGCTTGGATTGTGCAAACCGTTATTACTAGAAAGGACTGAGTGCAAACAGTGCTGATTTCAAGACATCAAATCTACAAATTGCAGGTATATTTAGCTTCAAAGCCTTACAGATAGGGAGTTAAGGCTGATTAGTATCAAGCGATGACACGTAGTAAATGAGTTTTTTATCAAAATATTCCTAACTTTAATAAATATCCAAAGCTAGTCCTGTCGGGAAATAGCAGCCTCAAAGGACGAACAAACGCGATCGCTCCCAAATTATGTTAAAAATTATTAATTTTATAAACAAGCAAACATTTATAAAGCTGTAGGCGTTGCCTAAATCGGGCTTTAAACCGTTACCTCTTAAGAAACATCTTCCTCAAATGCCTCGATTTCTTGTAGTGATTGCCAGCCAGCTTGCCAATGTGAGCGGTTTTTTAACAATTTGGCATTGAGCCAGAAACGCACATTAGGATCGCACGCAGCAACCATTTCCGCAAACACCCAGCTAGCCTGATTTTTGCGATTGACGACCTGAAAGTGTCGCCAGCCATCTATTTTTTGCTGGGCTGTCCATCTTGAACCAACGAGGTAAGGAAATTTTTGCTTTCTTTGCATGAGTTCAAAATTGCACGTGCTATCTGTTATTAAGCTGGAGCAATAGCTAAAGCATTAAGATTTTACAGGTGTTGAGGTGACTGCTTAAAAGTGCGATTCTCATGCCTCAACCGCCCTTTAGCTACAGCTGTTTACTTGTACTTCTATAATTCTGCCGCACTCTGATGATTTGAGATTTATGCAAGCGGCGATTTTGGGTGGAAATACCACTCGGCAAATACGTAAACACCGATCCTGTAGGTTGCCCAAGTCTTTCTACAATGAGCTTAGAGACAGCGGATGAGCCAGAGTGCCGCATCATTGCTCTTGGATGTCTCAGGGGTTTAACACTTTACACACGACTAAGAGGGGACACCGAATGCAACCAACCAACCCCAATCAATTTACAGAGAAAGCCTGGGAAGCGATCGCGCAGACCCCAGATATTGTTAAGGCAGCCCAACAACAGCAGATTGAAACCGAGCATTTGATGAAGTCGCTGTTGGAGCAAGAAGGGTTAGCCAGCAGCATCTTGACTAAAGCTGGAGTTAACGTCCAAAAAGTACGCGATCGCACTGAACAATTCATCCAGCGTCAGCCCAAAGTATCAGGCAGCGGTAGTTCCGTATATTTAGGACGCAGCCCGGATATGCTTTTAGATAGAGCAGAAGCATATCGCCAAGAGTTTGAAGACGATTTCATCTCGATTGAGCATCTATTGCTGGCTTATGCCAAAGATGACCGCTTTGGCAAAGGCTTATTCCAAGAATTTGGCTTAGACGAAGCGGGGCTAAAAAATACTATTAAACAAATTCGTGGGAGTCAAAAAGTGACCGACCAAAATCCAGAAGGCAAATACGAAGCACTGGAAAAATATGGGCGTGACCTCACAGAAGCCGCCCGCCAAGGTAAGCTCGATCCCGTGATTGGGCGTGATGATGAAATTCGCCGCACAATTCAAATTCTTTCCCGCCGCACTAAGAATAACCCAGTGCTGATTGGTGAACCCGGTGTAGGTAAAACGGCGATCGCTGAAGGACTAGCGCAGCGAATTATTGCTGGTGATGTACCCCAATCGCTTAAAGATCGCAAGCTGATCGCTTTAGACATGGGTGCTTTGATTGCTGGGGCAAAATTCCGGGGTGAATTTGAAGAGCGTTTGAAAGCTGTGCTGAAGGAAGTTATGGATTCCCAAGGCAAAATTGTGCTGTTCATTGATGAAATTCACACTGTAGTAGGTGCGGGGGCTACCCAAGGCTCGATGGATGCTGGAAACTTGCTCAAGCCAATGCTCGCGCGGGGTGAACTCCGCTGTATTGGTGCTACGACTTTGGATGAGTATCGCAAGTACCTTGAAAAGGATGCAGCCCTGGAGCGGCGCTTCCAGCAGGTATATGTGGATCAGCCTAGCGTGGAAGACACTATTTCGATTCTGCGCGGACTCAAAGAGCGGTATGAAGTCCATCACGGCGTTAAGATTTCCGATAGTTCCTTAGTAGCTGCGGCAACATTGTCGGCGCGGTATATCAGCGATCGCTTCCTGCCTGATAAAGCAATTGACTTGGTAGACGAAGCAGCGGCGCGGCTGAAAATGGAGATTACATCCAAACCTGAAGAACTCGATGAAATTGACCGCAAGATTTTACAACTAGAAATGGAGCGGCTGTCACTCCAAAAAGAAAGTAATGCAGCATCCAAAGAACGCCTGGAAAGGCTAGAAAAAGAACTCGCGGATCTTAAAGTAGAGCAACGGACACTAGATGCTCAATGGCAGTCTGAAAAGGATATCATCAGCAAAATTCAGTCACTTAAAGAAGAGATCGACAGAGTAAACGTTGAGATTCAACAAGCGGAACGCGACTACGATCTCAACAAAGCAGCTGAATTGAAATACGGCACGTTGACTGATTTGCATCGGCAATTGGAAGCCGCTGAAAATCAGTTAGCTCAAGCACAAACAAGTGGTCAGTCCTTACTACGGGAGGAAGTCACCGAAGCTGATATCGCGGAAGTTATTTCCAAGTGGACGGGAATTCCCATCAGTAAGCTAGTTGAAACTGAGAAAGAGAAACTGCTGAACTTGGAAGATGAACTGCACAGCCGAGTTATTGGTCAGGATGAGGCTGTTACTGCTGTTGCGGATGCGATTCAGCGATCGCGCGCGGGACTTGCTGATCCGAATCGTCCGACTGCCAGTTTCATTTTCCTTGGTCCCACTGGTGTTGGTAAAACGGAACTTGCAAAAGCACTTGCTGCATATCTATTCGACACTGAAGAAGCCATAGTGCGGATTGATATGTCTGAGTACATGGAGAAACACGCCGTTTCAAGGCTTATTGGTGCGCCACCGGGATATGTGGGTTACGACGAAGGTGGTCAACTTACTGAAGCAATTCGCCGTCGTCCCTACGCCGTGATTTTGTTCGACGAAATCGAAAAGGCGCACCCAGATGTGTTCAACATCATGTTGCAAATTCTTGATGATGGGCGCGTAACTGATGCTCAAGGTCATACGGTGGACTTTAAAAACTCCATTATTATCATGACCAGCAATGTCGGTTCGCAGTACATCTTAGATTTGGCGGGAGATGACTCCCAGTATGAGGAGATGCGGAGCCGCGTCATGGAGGCAATGCGAAGTAGCTTCCGTCCAGAGTTCCTCAACCGCATTGACGAAATTATTATCTTCCATGCCCTGCAAAGACACGAACTGCGGCATATTGTTCGGCTCCAAGTTCAGCGCCTAGAACAGCGATTGGCTGATCGCAAAATGTCACTTAAGCTTTCTGATGCTGCTCTTGACTTTTTGGCAGAAGTAGGATACGACCCAGTTTTTGGAGCGCGTCCCCTGAAGCGAGCGATTCAGCGAGAGTTGGAAACTGCGATCGCTAAGTCAATTTTACGCGGCGAATTTAACGAGGGCGACACTATCTTTGTCGATGTGGAAAACGAGCGTCTTGCTTTCAAGCGCTTGCCAGCCGAGTTGTTAACCGCTCAGTCTAGCTAATTTCTAGTTCTACGACAGGCTGCACTTAGATACAGCCTGTCGTACTTTTATAGCTGACCGCTGTTAGATGTCTGGATGACTTTACGTGGGGCAATTCACATCTTGCACCTAGCGGTTGAAACCGTGGCTATACAAACGAAGTCCGCCTACGCGGACTAACCAAAAATCAAGAGTTTTATAACCTGCGGAGGCAGGTTTTGCGGAGCCGGAGACGCTCCGCCTCCGGTCTGTATAGCCGCGAATTCCATTCGCTGAGGCTTGGTGCAAGATATGAGGTAAGCTTGCTAAAATTGCTGCAAAAAGCGCAGATCGCTACTATATAAGCGGCGAATATCATCAATTTGGTGTAGTACCATAGCAAATCGCTCCACACCAAAGCCTGCTGCAAATCCCGTGTAAACTTCGGGGTCATAACCCACAGCTTTCAATACATTGGGATCAACCATGCCGCAGCCCATAACCTCTAACCACCGTCCTTGCCACTGCACATCTACCTCTGCCGAAGGCTCAGTGAAGGGAAAATAGCTTGCTCGGAAGCGAATCTCTAGCTGATCGCCAAACATTTCTTCTAGGAACACCTTAATCGTGCCTTTAAGGTCTGTAAATGTCAGTCCTTGATCAATTGCCAAAATTTCAACTTGATGGAAGACCGCTGAGTGAGTGGCATCTACAGTATCCCGACGATAGCAGCGACCAGGTGAGACAATTCTAATCGGTGGCTCTTCGGCTTCCATGTAGCGAATTTGAACTGATGAGGTATGAGTCCGCAGCAGATTACCATCTGGCAGATAAAAGGTATCCTGCATATCACGCGCTGGGTGATCAGGCGGGGTATTTAAAGCCTCAAAGTTGTAGTAGTCAGTCTCCATTTCTGGTCCTTGAGCCACGCTGTAGCCCAAGCCAACAAAAATATCCAGCGCTCGGTCAATGGTGCTGTTAAGCGGGTGAACGCGGCCAAGGGGACGATAAACACCAGGCATTGTAACATCCAGGGTTTCAGCTTCTAGCTGGGCCTCGATTCTCGCTGTTTGCAGTATTGTGCGCTGTCGTTCTAGTTCTGATTGCAGTGCTTCTTTGACAGTATTGGCGATCGCCCCGATTCGAGGACGTTCCTCAGCACTCATCTGACCCATGCTCCGTAACAGCGCTGATAGCTGACCCTTCTTACCGAGGTAAAATACCCTAAGTTCCTCCAAGCGATCTAGGGTATCGGCTAAGGCGATTACTTGTTGCGCTTCCTGTCGCAACGCTTCCAGTTGTGCCTCTAAATTGCTAGGCTGATTGGTCATGCACATCATTTTCATCAACAGTCTTATCCATACCAGTTTAAAGGCGATCGCCCCGCGCTTCATGAAATTATTAATTAGCAACGATGACGGTATTTTTGCGCTGGGAGTTCGTAGCCTAGCTAATTGCCTAGCAGAAGCAGGCCATGATGTTACAGTCGTTTGTCCAGATCGAGAGCGATCCGCAACCGGACATGGTTTGACTCTGCACCAGCCAATCCGCGCCGAAATCGTCGAATCTGTTTTTCACCCCACTATTAAAGCCTGGGCTTGTTCTGGCACGCCCTCTGACTGCGTTAAGCTAGCGCTGTGGGCATTGTTAGATGGCCACCCTGATTTTGTGCTTTCAGGCATTAATCAAGGGGCAAATCTGGGTACTGATATCTTGTATTCCGGTACAGTATCAGCAGCTATGGAAGGTGTGATTGAGGGGATTCCCAGTATCGCACTGAGTCTTACCAGTTTTGACTCTAAAGAATTTCACAGCGCTGCCACTTTTGCTAAAACTCTACTTGATCAGCTAGCGCACCTCCCCTTAACGGAGGCTATGTTGCTTAACGTTAATGTACCTGCTGTGAATCTAGAAGAAATTACTGGGGTGACTATTACCCGTCAGGGAGTACGTCGCTATATTGATGTTTTTGAAAAGCGGGTTGATCCGCGTGGTAAGACTTACTACTGGCTAGCAGGAGAGTTACTAGAGGAAGTTGAACCACAAGGGCTACATCTGCCACAGGATATCCCCACAGATGTACAAGCGAATCTCAACAATTATATTACAATAACACCCTTGCAATATAACCTGACTTATGCGTCTGGGCTGAATCAATTGCAAAAGTTAAAATTCAAGCCGGGTTTTTTGTGACAAAGTATTTGCCCCCTTGGTCTCCTGGAGGGAACCTCCAGGAGCTGCAAGGGCTTCGCCAAATAAACCTGACGGCTCAATTTTCCTTAATGATCAAAGGGAAATACTACCTAGATTTGGTTAATTAGCTAAACTCCCAGTAACCAAATCTATCTAGCCCATTAATTACCCTGTAATGTGTCAAAATGTGAAGCGTGTGGCTTACTTTCTCTCTAACTAAAGTTCTAACTCCAACCGCTGTTGCCCTGGGAAACTTTGATGGCGTGCATCTTGGGCATCAACGGGTAATTCAGCCTGTTTTGACGCAGCTAGAAGCTAGCGATCGCATAGAGGCGACTCCTCCTCACCCAATATCCCTTACCTCTGCAAGCGATCGCCCCACATACGGCACAGTAGTTACATTCAATCCCCATCCCCAAGAGTTCTTTACTGGGAAGCGCCGGACTTTACTGACACCCCTGAACGAGAAAGTACAACAGCTACTACGCTTCGGAGTAGAACAGTTAGTGCTATTGCCCTTTGATCGGGAACTGGCTGCTTTAAGCCCTCAAGAGTTTGTGGAAAAGATTTTGGTACAACAGTTACACGCCCAGCAAATTAGTGTCGGGCAAGATTTTCGTTTTGGGCGGCAGCGGAGTGGAACTGCCGCTGATTTGCAGGCGATCGCAGCCAGCTTCGGCATTCCGGTGACTATTGTTCCCCTGCAAAATTTAGCAGACGATTCTTTGCAGGAGACGCTGTGCCATCGCATCAGCAGTTCATCAATCCGCCAAGCCTTAGAGCAAGGCGAACTGCAACGCGCTAAAACGCTGCTGGGTCGTCCTTACACTCTTACAGGTTCCGTTGTTAAAGGACAACAATTGGGAAGAACAATAGGCTTTCCCACTGCCAATATCCAACTGCCCCCAGAAAAGTTTTTACCCAGGCAAGGTGTCTATGCTGTGCGAGTCTTGATAGAAGACGACGTGGAATCAGGCATGCTTAGGCACGAGGACTCGGAAGTAGGTGAATCCAACTCGCATCTTGTAGGCGTAGGCGTGATGAATATTGGCTATCGTCCTACAGTAAATGGTACGCATCCATCAGTGGAGGTGCATCTGTTAGATTGGTCTGGAGATTTATATGGACATACCCTAACGGTGCAGCTAGAAAAGTTTTTGCGACCTGAACAAAAGTTTGCTTCCCTAGAAGCCCTTAAAGAACAAATTCAAGTCGACTGTGTTTTAGCCAGATCCGTTCTCATCTTGGAGTCATAAATCAGTCATGAGAGAACGAATTGAACAGCTGACTCAAAACATTAATCTGACGCTTGTTGGTAAAGCCGAAGCAATACGCTTAGTATTAGTCGCGCTACTTGCTGGTGGTCATGCCCTGTTAGAAGATGTTCCTGGTGTGGGCAAAACCCTGCTAGCAAAATCCCTGGCACGTTCAATTGATGGACGGTTTCAACGCCTGCAATGTACACCAGATTTACTGCCATCAGACATCACGGGTACCAACATGTGGAACCCTAAAAGTGGCGAATTTGAATATCTCCCTGGTCCAGTATTTGCCAACATTCTGCTTGCGGATGAAATTAACCGCGCTACACCCCGCACCCAGTCTGCTCTTTTGGAAGTGATGGAAGAGCAACAGGTAACAGTCGATGGTGTTTCGCGTAAGGTTCCCAGCCCATTTTTTGTGATTGCTACCCAGAACCCGATTGAGTATCATGGCACATTTCCCTTACCAGAAGCGCAGATGGATCGCTTTAGTTTGTCTTTGACTTTGGGCTATCCCACTGAGGTAGAAGAACTCCAAATGCTGCAACGGTTGCAGGATGGTTTGAGCGTTGCTGATTTGCAACCATGCATTACTCCCGCAGAATTACTGGAATTACGCGGACTCTGCGCTCAAGTTAAGGTGGAAAAATCTTTGCAACAGTATATTCTTGACGTTGTTCGAGCCACACGACAGGATGAGGAAATTACCCTTGGTGTCAGCCCTCGCGGTACTGTGGCACTACAACGAGCAACTCAAGCGCTGGCTTTTCTCGACGGTCGTGATTATGCAATTCCGGATGATGTGAAGTATTTGGCTCCTCACGTCCTTTGCCATCGTCTTATTCCAGCTGGGGGACGCAGAGCTAAAACTGTTGTAGAACGGCTACTGCGCTCTATTTCGATTCCTTAAAGTGTTGGGGTGAAGAGAATGTCTATTAATTTCTGGGTGATGCGAAGTCGTTGGCGTAGACATAGGCGTTCTGGGCTAAAGCCCGTCGGGTTATTTCTGGTAATTTTGCTGTGGAGTCTTGTTATGGGTTGGGGACTAGCTTTAGTAACTAATGCCCAACCAACACAAACTGGATCAGATGCGATCGCAACCGTTGATTTAGTTCCCTCAAACTACCAGCTGGGACAAGAACTGTACCTAGAAAACTGCGCTAGCTGTCACATCGCCATACCTCCAGCTGTTCTACCGACGCAAACCTGGAAACAAATTTTGCAAGACTCGCAGCACTACGGTGCACAAATACAGCCTTTGATTGATCCGCCACGCTTGTTGGTGTGGAAATATCTCCAAACTTTCTCCCGTCCCCAAACCAAAGAAGAACAAACGCCTTATCGATTAGACGACTCGCGCTATTTTAAAGCGCTGCATCCCAAAGTTAAGCTACCCCGTCCTGTCGAAATTAGTAGTTGCGTTAGCTGTCATCCCAGTGCTACTGACTATAACTTCCGTCGCCTTACCTTGGAGTGGGAAAACTCGCAGTGACGAATTAACCGAGGAAAGTCCACTTCATATCTGGCATTAATGGAGAAAAAACAAAGCCCTGAGCTAATGTGTATTTGCCCGTCGGCACTAGCTTCATAAATTTAAGTCCAGTACAACCGTAAAATTACAGAGTCTTGGAGAAAACTTTCAAAATATTCAGTAATTCTTACTAAGGAAATTAACTGTCCATTATGGCAGTTTATAACTAGCAGACCAGTGATTGGTGTATCCGATGCAGGCTGCTAGTATTTCCATGAATCTCTAAAATTCTTATCCTATGAATCTACAAGACAGCATAATTAAGTTTCCTCTATGGCAATATTTGAACCAGCCTATATTTAGTGTTACAACCAGATTAGTATTAAACCCGCGGCACTTTAGGTATCTCTACCGAGTGCAAAGCTTGGAACGTTGTTGGGTTAGAGATTACGATTCCCAAGGTCGTCATCGTAACTAAATATTTGTGAATCAGAAAATCTGCCAAAACAATTGGATGAAGCTAGATAATCTCAAGACAAAGTTTAAGTGGGATTATCAGCTACTATCCTCAAAAATATTGTCTAAACCGGATAGAATTTTGGGGAGCGATCGCGATCGCTCCCCTAACTAAAGCCTCGAAGAATAAGTGTCCATTTGCCTCTTGCCATCAATACATTGATAAGTAGTCCGACGCTCAAGGACAAATACTCATTTAACCCTTACGCTTGAAAGTAATCCGGATGAAGACAAGCAGAATTCCCACACCCGTAAACACCAGCGCCAGAATATGACTTTCTCGGGAGGCGAAGGCTACGAGAACTATATTGGAAATCAGCGCTAAAACCGGAACGAAAAAAGGAATCTGAAACCCCCTGTGTGGTTCTCGGCGTTTAATAACAAGAAGTGAGAGATTCACAAGACAGAACATTGCCAGAATCAAAGTCGCAGTTGTTCCTGCTAAGAATTGAAGAGTACCTGAAAAAGCGAGAAAGATTACAATCGGCAGAATTACTAGGAGCGTTCGATAGGGAGTCGCTCGTCTTGGATGCAATTTCCCCAGCCAAGCCGGAAGGAGTCCTTCACGCGACATCCCAAAGAGTAGCCGCGAGGCTGTGACAAAATTGAGCAGAACGGTGTTAAGAACAGCGAAAAGCGCTATGAATGTAAAGAGCGCCCGCGGAAAACCGGGTTGCGCTCGATAAACGACATCGAGAAGAGGTGCGTTTGAGGCGGCGAGAGCCGCAGGGCTGAGGACGCGAGTAGCAAGCCAGGAAACGAGGATATAAACTACAGCTGCAATCCCAAGTGCGAATAGAATGGCTTTCGGAACATTTCGTTCAGGATCTTTGACTTCTTCCGAAACATTTACAATATCTTCAAAACCAATGAAAGCATAAAAGGCGAGAGCTGCTCCTTGAAAGATCGACATCCAACCAATTTCTGCTCCGCTTGGCACCGGAATATTTGCAGCGGCATTTCCAGCGCCTCCACCTGTAAGAAAAAGGGTCGAGACAATAATAACGATCAAGAGTCCTGAAATTTCGAGAAACGTACAAAAAATATTCAGCGCTGAAGACTCCCGCATTCCCCAAAAATTTATAAAAGCAAGACCGCCGAAGAGTCCTAGAATAATTGCCCAAGCCGGAATTATCGGCGCAAAATTCGTGAGATAGCCTGAGAAAGCTTTCGAGAGAGTAGCCATCGAAACAAGGCAGGTACAAAACATCAACCAGCCTACGAGTAAAGAGAGCCAATCGGTGTGAAAAGCTTTTTGGACGAAATAAGCGACTCCTCCACTTTTTGGTAATCGGCTGCCGAGTTCGGCGTAACTTAAAGCCGTCAGCGCTGCGACTACCATAGCCACAAGGAAAGAAATCCAAACTGAAGAGCCGGAAAGTCCCGCAATTTTTCCGACAACTGCATAAATCCCGGCACCAAGAATATCACCGACTCCGTAGATAACTAATGTAGTTAATCCAAAAACTCGCTTCAGTGAATCCGCTTCTGCATCTCTTACCATATAATTTCTGGTAATGTTGTAACTTAGTTGTTTTAGTTTAAACGGTTAATAAATAGTTTGAGCGCCAACATTAAACCACTCCTTAAATGATTTAACCCTGGCTGAGCAATGGGTTGCAATTATAAGGTTGGGTGCATCAGGAATGAACACCGAGTCGAATTGGTTCTGCTTTTGACTCGACTAGGGCTTCAAGGCAATAAACTGTTTTTAATTTCTTCACCCATCATCAATGCTCCTCTCAACCGAATTACCTGGCTTACCTGTGTTACCCGAACTGATTGATGGATTGCCCAATATTTCTGGTTGGGAAGCAGAGGTTCGTTCTGTGGTGCAACACAACAAACCGATATTTTTGCCGACAACGAACATGCGGTTAGAGGATATAAATGCTGCCTTTGCGATCGCATTACACATGCATCAGCCCACTATTCCTGCTGGTTCAGATGGCGCACTAATCAGCAATCTGCAATATATGTTTGAGCATCCCCAAGAAGGCGACAACCATAATGCTAGTGTGTTTGCCTATTGCTATAGCCGCATGGCAGATTTCATTCCGGAACTTGTAAGTCAAGGCTGTAATCCTCGGATTATGTTGGATTACTCTGGCAATCTTTTATGGGGATTGCGCCAAATGGGACGCGACGACATTTTAGAAAATCTCAAGCGAATCACTTGCGATCCGAATTACCAGCCTTATGTAGAGTGGCTGGGTACGATGTGGAGTCACGCTGTCGTCCCCTCAACCCCAATTCCAGATATTAAACTGCATATAACCGCATGGCAACACCACTTTGCCGCAATTTTTGGGTGGGAAGCACTTGCCCGCGTTAAGGGGTTTTCTCTCCCAGAAATGCACCTGCCAAATCATCCAGATACGCTATTTGAATTTGTGAAAGCACTGATTGAATCAGGATATCGCTGGTTACTAGTTCAAGAGCATTCTGTTGAAACGCTAACTGGTGAATCGTTGCAATTCAAGCATCTGCCCCACCGTCTGGTTGCGCGTAATTCTCAAGGCGAAACTCTAAGTATCACAGCATTGATTAAAACCCAAGGTTCGGATACTAAATTAGTTGGTCAGATGCAGCCTTACTATGAAGCTAAAACACTATCCCGTCAAAACTTAGGTCAGTCTATACCACCTTTAGTTTCTCAAATTGGCGATGGTGAAAATGGCGGCGTAATGATGAATGAGTTTCCGCCAGCATTCAAAAAGGCTTGGCATGAGGTGCATGATGGCGTTGCTAAGTCAGGAATTGTGGGCTTAACAGGTACAGAATATTTAGAATTGATTGAGGCTGCTGGTTGTCAGCCTGATGACTATCCAACTTGTCAGGCAGTTGGTCAATTTCAAATTTGGGAGGCATTACGATTAAATGGTACAAATTCTGTAGCCCGTGCTATTGATGAATTGAAGCAAAACAACCCAAATTTTCATGTAGATGGAGCCTCTTGGACTAATAATTTGAGTTGGGTAAAAGGCTATGAAAATGTCTTGACTCCCATGAATCAACTCAGCGCTTTGTTTCACGAAAAACTCGATCCATTGCTGCAAACCGATTCAGAATCCAATGTAACTAGGCATCGCTACCGTCAAGCACTGCTGCACAATCTTCTATTACAAACAAGCTGTTTTCGTTACTGGGGACAAGGAGTTTGGACAGATTATGCGCGTGAGATTTATCAACAAGGTGATTTGCTGCTGAATACTTTTTAGTTAGATAATAATGCCACTGCACTCTAGTTCAGGTCGATGGCGTTTAGGGCTAGGGTTATCGCTGTTAACTGCGTTTCTATGGGGCATTCTGCCCATTGCTTTAACAGTAACGCTACAAGTCCTGGATGTCTACACTGTTACTTGGTTTCGGTTTTTGGTTGCCTTTGGACTGCTAGCGGTTTATTTAGCTGTCAGGCAGCAACTACCTGAACTAGACAAACTGCGATCGCCTGTCAAACTGCTAGCGATCGCCACTATATTTTTAGGGCTAAATTACCTGTTTTTCCTCCAAGGATTAGCCCTCACTTCACCAGCTAATGCTCAAGTTTTGATTCAACTGGCTGCTGTATTATTTGGTTTGGGAGCGATCGCTGTTTTCAAAGAACGTTATACACTGCATCAATGGTTAGGGCTAGGTACGCTAACTCTGGGATTTGCCCTGTTTTTTCATGAGCAATTGCAGAATTTAATTACAGCACCAAATACATATTTAATCGGTAGCGGTTTACTGGTGGTGGCAGCAGCAGCATGGGCTATTTATGCTTTGGCTCAGAAACAACTGCTGCAAAAATTACCATCCTCAAATATTATGCTAATGATCTACGGCGGCTGTGCGCTGATATTCACCCCCGTTGCTACACCCCAAATAATCTTGTCATTGAATCCTTTACACTTGGGAATGCTGCTTTTCTGTGGTTTGAATACCCTGGTAGCTTACGGTGCTTTTGCGGAAGCCTTAGAGCACTGGGAAGCATCGCGGGTAAGCGCCGTGCTGGCTTTAACCCCCATTTTTACCCTGTTATCAGTGTGGGCGGTGTCGTCTTTAATGCCAAATTTAATTGCACCAGACCGTATTACGGTATTGGGACTATTGGGGGCAATTTTGGTAGTTTTTGGCTCGATGGCGATCGCATTGGGAAAGAATCGGTAGGATTAAGCTTGCTCATATGCCTGTAAAAATTGCTCTCGTGAAATGCCACTTGAAGTACCATCTGTTCTTAACAGAAAAGTATTGATTGCCTAGTAGATATGCTCAATTAGCCCTTCACTTTCATCATCATTGCTGCTTCATCCCAATAAGACGATACCTTTTGAATCTTGCCGATGTCATTAATCTCAAAGACACTGATTCCCTCAGATGTGGCATGGCGACCGTTTTTTGCAACTACCTGCATCGTCCACTTGACTGCTGCCCCATTCTTCACAAAGAAAATGTCGTCTTTTGACAGTTCCATCTTTTCAAAGAAGTTAGACAACATTTTGAAAAACTGCTGAGAATTATTGTGCACAAGCCTTGGGGGGTCTCCAACTGGGTCATGGATGACGGCATCTTCAGAAAAAACCTCTAACCAGCCCTTTGCATTCATAGCTGCCATGTTATCAAAGTAAATGGTTAGCAACGCTGCAATTTCTTCTGTTGACACTTTGTTTTTCTCCACGGTTGTGTTTCAGTAGATTACCAATTTGAGCTGGGGTATTTGAGACTAGCTATTCTTCACTCAACAAGGTAACACCAACCATTGGTCAATAGTTAAACAACTCTTTCTAGAGTAAGTCATCTGCCTTGTATTCAATTTAAATTGGTATAACATCTGGATGCTTTTCAACAATAATTGTTACTTGTTTCATCGTCACTCCTGGTAAATAACGGGTCGATATCTAGGCTGGAGAATAAGTTTACCCTTGACAGTTACAGCCTCAAGCCATGCTACCTTGGCAAGCGTACTCCTCGATTAGTAATCAGAAATGACGCACCTGGTATGGCGATCGCCTTGACGGCAGAAGTCTGGACAGGCAGTCATAATCAGTTAGGGTAGAGGCGGATTGCGATTATTGTCGAGCGATCGCTTCTTTGCAACTCACATATCGTTATAACTAATGAATCGCCTTCTTCTTGCTTTGTCCACCAGCGTCAGGCTCAAGCGGAATCTAGTCCTTCATCCCACAGGCAAGCAATTAAATTGGCTGGGGTTAATTTTGGGTTGCTGTGGATGGCTACTACCAACAACTGGCACCAATCCTACCCTGGCAGCTGAACGAATTTATGCTTCTTATGCGGCTTTGGAGCGCTCTATTTCCGTTGCTGCTCTGGAAGTCTACGCCAAAGAAGGCAAACTTGTAGACAACTTAGGTTTATACACTAAGTACCTTAATCCACAACAACTAGCTCAGTTACGACGTGTTTTGTTAGCGCGTGTTGATCTGGATGTAGTTGCGACTTCGCAGTTTTTCTATACTCCACTCGGAGAGACGTTGCTGGAACGACTGGGACAAGTGATTCAAACAGAATCGCGTCAACCAGGGTTCTATGCCCTAAGATCGGCGTTGATCTTAGCAGCGGCTGATCCAGAAGGGTTAACACTGCTAAATGTATTGCGGAAGTTTCCGACTTCCAGCATTCGGATTGATTTGGCGCGTAGTCTCCAAATTGTTGAAGAGCTACAAGGACTGGTTAATCAAACAAATCAAGCGATCGCGCTTGTCAAGCAGCAGTCAGCTACGGAAGCAACTACCCAACCTCCAGTTAACTTATCTCAACCAGACTTACGACAACGGGGAAGGTTTACCTGGAATAAACGAACCATACCGCTGGATGACAAAAGACGCGATCGCCGCTTTCTTGCCGATATTTACCTTCCCCAGACTACAACGCCAGCGCCAGTGATTGTAATCTCCCACGGTTTAGGCAGCGATCGCACCAGCTTTGAGTATTTAGCTGCTCATCTGGCGACCTATGGCTTTGCCGTTGCTGTCCCCGATCATCCAGGTAGCAATGCCGAACAAGTGCGATCGCTGCTGGCTGGTCGATCCTATAAAGAGGAACAACCGAATGAATTTATTAACCGACCACTGGATGTAAAATATTTGCTGGATGAGCTACAACGCCTCGATGCCTCTAATCCCAGCTTTCAACTCAACATGCAACAAGTTGGGGTAATTGGTCAATCATTCGGCGGTTACACGGCGCTAGCTTTGGCGGGTGCTACGCTTAATTTTGACCAACTGCAAAAAGACTGCGAGGATCTGGATGATTCTTGGAATGCGTCGCTGCTGCTCCAATGTCAAGTGCTGCAACTGCCTCGTACTCAGTATACTTTGTCTGATTCAAGAGTCAAAGCGGCGATCGCAATTAACCCGCTAACTAGCAGTGTGTTTGGGGATAGCCTTAGCAAAATTCAAGTGCCAGTAATGATTGTCAGTGGCGGTGGTGATACAGTTGCACCAGCCTTATCAGAACAGATTCTACCCTTTACCTGGCTGGCTACTGCCGAGAAATATCTTGCTGTGATTGAAGGTGGAACCCACTTTTCTACAATTGGCGAAACAGATCCAACCAGAAACCCGTTTATCCTACCTCCCCAGGTCATCGGTCCAAACCCCGCGATCGCCCGTCGCTACATGAATGTTTTGAGTGTGGCTTTCTGCCAAACTTATGTTGCCAAAGTACCAAACTATCGCCCCTACCTAAGTGCAGCCTATGCTCAAACGATTAGTCAACCTCCTTTAAATCTCAGTCTTGTACAATCTCTATCAGCAACTCAGTTAACTCAACCTGTGAACGAAGAGGACAAGGGGACAAGGGGATGGAGGGACAAGGGGAGAACCCCATAGATAAGCGGTTTTTGAGGGGAATAATTCCTCTCAAAATACCGCGTAAATCTAGGGGCTTCAAACCAATTGACTCTTGGGAGGTGCAATGCATTCTTTCTCCTTGTCCCCTTATCTCCCCCTCCCCTTGTCCTATAAAGGTCAAACTAAATATCTTCCTCACTCAATTCGCGAGTCATATAATCAAACGGCTCATCCACAAAGTTAGTATTATCAACCCCCGTTGCCGCGACTTGTTCCTTAACAATCCCCTTCATAATCTGGATGCCTTGAATCGTCGGACCAATTGGTACCCCTAAAGAATTGTAAGTTTCCCGTAAGCCTTGCAGCACCCGCTCATCTAACACATCCATACTGCCAGCAACCATTGCATAGGTAGCGTAGCGTAAGTAATAATCCATATCCCGCAGACAGGCAGCATAGCGCCGTGTCGTGTAAGCATTTCCTCCCGGACGAATCAGTTCCGGCAGTTCATCAAACAGCCTTCTTCCAGAACTTTTCACAATCTCAGCAGCATTAATATTGATCGCCGCTGCTGCCTTAACTCTGGCCGTCCCTGTCTCAAAATAAGACTTCATCTTATCGATCGCATTCTGGTCAAAATATCGACCCGCAACGTCGTAAGTGCCAATTAAGTTTGTTACTGCATCCCGCATAAAATCCTTCTCCCAGTTTTTCCTATCTGTGATTTGATATTTTTTTGTGTACCGCCTGAAACCTTAAAGTCGGAGGTACATTCGCTATTTAAGGATTTTAAGCCAAATTTGACCCCTGTGAGATCAAGGAGTCTTTTCCTGACTCAATCAGCTTGTCGAGGAAAGGCTACTAGAAAGTGTTAAACCGATATTTTGTATAAGAAGCTACAATAATTCTTCCAAGCCTCTCTTTACGATGATTCAAATAGTGATATGTTCCAGCTGCCAACTACCCTGGCAGCAACCTCTGAATATTCTTGGTAAATTCAAGCAAATTTATTGATAAGGAGCCATCCATGCCTGAAACCGCACAAGAAGTCTTGAAGATGATTCAAGACCAAGACATCGAGCTAATCGATCTCAAATTCGTTGACATGCTAGGCATCTGGCAACACTGCACGTTCCACCGTAGTCTAATTGACGAAGATTCCTTTACTGAAGGTGTGGCCTTCGACGGCTCCAGTATTCGGGGTTGGAAGGCCATTAACGCTTCAGATATGGCGATGGTACCTGACCCAACGACTGCTTGGGTCGACCCCTTTATGGAAGTGCCAACCCTGAGCATGATCTGTAGCATTATAGAACCCCGCACAGGAGAACTTTATGACCGCGACCCCCGCTCCATTGCCCAAAAGGCGATCGACTACCTAATTGCCAGTGGTATTGGTGATACGGTCTTTTGTGGACCAGAACCAGAGTTTTTTGTGTTTGATAATGCCCGCTTTAACCAGACAGGTCATGAGGGCTATTACTTCATAGATTCCATAGAAGGGAATTGGAATTCTGGCAAGGACGAACCCAGCGGCAACCTCGGTTATAAAATCGGCAACAAACAGGGTTACTTCCCAGTTGCGCCAACCGATAGCTTGCAAAACATCCGCAGCGAAATGCTGCTGACAATGGGTAAATGCGGTGTGCCGATTGAAAAGCACCACCATGAGGTAGCATCGGGCGGACAGTGCGAGTTGGGACTGCGTTTTGCTCCCTTGGTGCATGCAGCCGACTACGTGATGACTTATAAATACGTCGTCAAGAATGTCGCCAAAAAATATGGCAAGACTGCTACGTTTATGCCAAAGCCAATGTTTGGCGACAACGGTACTGGCATGCACACGCACATGTCTATCTGGAAGGATGGACAACCACTATTCGCGGGTGATAAGTATGCCGACTTGAGTCAAATGGCGTTGTATTTCATTGGCGGCTTACTCAAGCATGCGCCTTCAATTTTGGCTTTTACCAACCCTACTATCAATTCCTACAAACGGCTAGTACCTGGTTATGAAGCACCAGTAAACTTGGCTTACTCTGCGGGGAATCGCTCTGCTTCCATCCGCATTCCTCTATCTGGTGGCAATCCCAAGGCGAAGCGGCTAGAGTTTCGTTGCCCCGATCCCAGTTCCAACCCCTACTTAGCTTTTTCCGCGATGCTCTGTGCGGGTCTAAATGGAATTAAAAACCAGACTGACCCTGGTGAACCCCTGGATGTGGATATCTATGAGCTTAGCCCAGAGGAATTAAGTAAGATACCTTCAACGCCTGGTTCCCTGGAAGGAGCGCTGGAGAATTTGGAAAAAGACCACGATTTCTTGACAGAGAGTGGCGTTTTCACAGAAGACTTCATTCAAAACTGGATTTCGTACAAACTCGATAAGGAGATCAACCCGATGCGTCTGCGTCCTCACCCTTACGAGTTTGGTCTCTACTACGACTGTTAATTGAGTAGCGTTAACCCCGCCGTAGGTATTGCTATTAAAATACTGCCTCGCCACCTAGCTAGGTGGTTTTTTTGTGTCAATCAGCACATATACATTTGTAAATTCAGCCTGTTATTACTTACTACAGGTATATGATTTCTTCGTTACAATTATTTACAGTAAATAAGAATCATTAAAATATAGAATCCTACCATTCCAATGTCTGACACTTTAACCAAACTGACATATCAAACTTTCCAGCAGAGCAAAAGTTATTTTGGTCTAGCTCATAAAGTTATCAGTACACAGTTGCTGAACTTAATTTCTCCTGCTGTTGAGGTGAAGAGAAGACCTCTCGCACCCGAACTTCTCCTAAAACTTAATAATAGGCTGAATCAACTGATCGAAGCTGACTGGCAGGATGCTGAACAGGGCATATATCCTCATAGCTTACTGTTTGATAATCCTTGGTCAGAATTTTTCCGCTACTATCCAGTTATTTGGCTGGATATGCTGCAAATTTGGGAGCGGGCTAACAAAAAGAAATATCAAGATTTTTCCCCAGAAGTGGCTCAAGATGGTTATCCCAGCTATTATTTGCAAAATTTCCATCATCAGACAGATGGCTACTTGAGTGATTCGTCAGCCAATCTGTATGACTTGCAAGTTGAGATTCTATTTGGTGGTTCAGCTGATGTGATGCGGCGGCGAATTCTCGCTCCTTTAAAGCAAGGACTTAAAGCTTTTGAGTCGATTTCACCCCGCCAAATACGTGTTTTAGATGTGGCTTGCGGAACGGGTCGTACCTTGAAATTAATTCGCTCTACTTTGCCTCAAGCATCCCTATTTGGGACAGATTTGTCACCAGCGTACTTGCGTAAGGCAAATCAAAACTTGTCACAAATTCCAGGAGAATTGCCGCAACTCTTACAAGCTAATGCTGAAGAGTTACCTTATTTAGATAACTATTTCCATGCCGTAACTTGCGTTTTTCTGTTCCATGAGCTTCCAGCAGCGGCGCGTCAGCAGGTGATCGAACAATGCTTCAGAGTCACTCAACCAGGGGGAGTGTTTATTATCTGTGACTCGATTCAAGTCAGTGATTCTCCAGAGATGCTCCCTGTGATGGAGAGCTTCCACGAAACATTCCATGAACCTTACTACAAGCATTACATCACTGATGATTTAGTGGAGCGTTTAGAAACAGTAGGCTTTCAGAGTATTACAAGCGAAACTCATTTCATGAGTAAATATTTGATTGCTCATAAACCCGCTTGACCGATAACTGTGACCTAGCAAAAGTCATTCTTGAAGTTAGGACTTACGCAGTTAATAATGTAATTTCATTAGCAAATTACGGGGACACAAATATATTTTTTTCTTTGTGTTTTTTACGTTTGGTATTGGTTAGATAGCCTCCATAAGCTGCGTGAGTTCTACAAAAGTTAAGTTGCACGTTAAAAAACTGAGTTACGATCAAAATAATAGTTTATAAAACTCAATAATTATGACAGTTGCTTACCCTCGGAAATTGCAAAATGCTTTGAGTGCTAGAGATATTCTAAAAATAGTTGTCCTCGATCGCGAACTTAATCTACTCACCCTAAACCGCTATCGTTATAGTGAGCAACGCAGTTGCAAAGACCTCACTGATTTGATTGAACTACTGAATGGCAAGCCAAAGGAATTGGTTCGGGATCTGTCTCGCCACATATCCGATGAAGCGCGTCATGCCATGTGGTTGACTGATTTATTAGTGGATTTGGGTGCTGACATTGGTACGCCGCCTGGAGCTTCCTACATAGATGAATTTGATCGTCTTGTAGACCGAGAATTTTTTGAGCCAACACGCAACCTAGAGGACGGCATCATTTCTGCCCTCGCTGCAATTAATGTGACCGAAAAACGCGGTTGTGAGTTATTTCTCTGCCCACATTTATGCCCTTAAGCAAGCCCCGCAAACAGAAGAGAATATCAAAATCCGTGAAACGATTGAACGTATTCTGCCAGAAGAAGCTGGTCATGTACGTTGGGGTACCCGTTTGCTGACAGAAATCGCTCGGAAAAGCCTAGAACATCAACAAAAAGTGGAACAGGCAAAGCGGAAATACACGGCAATTGAACAGGCGGCGTTTGAAGCAGGGTTGGATATTACGTTGGGAGCAGAACTGCGCCGTGTAGGCAACCTGCTGGAAGTAGCAAATACAATGCCGATTTGGCAACGTCCCCAGTACCTGATGGAGCGTTTACCACAAACTCTATTTGCGCCTGACCTGCAAATGACCCGAATTGATGTGCTACAAAGAGCTATGCAACGTGACCCGATGGCATTGATGGAAAAGTTTGTCCCGATGTTTTTAAATGGCTTAAATCGTGGTGACAAGCAGAAGACGGCGGTTTAGTCTCTAAGATGCTGTAGAGCGATCGCACTAGATAGCTTACTAAAAAATATCTCACCAGTTGGGGGAATTTTCCAGAAAAGTTTTAGGCGATCGCTCTTGTTTTTTAACCTAAAGTTAAAATAATCAGCTGCCCAGAATTATGCCTACTGGAGATAAAGTGGGTCTAGACACTCAACGTTAGACAAACTCTATGACGAACTACCAGTCCAATCCAGACGTAAATCCATCTAGCGACGAGCTAATCGAAGCGAACGGCATTAACCATATAGAGCTAATTCAAACGGTCATCGCCAGTTTGGATCAAGACGAAAGCGCGATGGTCAGCCAGACTGATTCAGCCTATCTCTGGAAGTTTAAGTACGGTAGCGTTGAGGTATTCGTCCAACTTACGGGGCTGACTGATGAGGACACTTTGACAGTTTGGGCTTCTGTACTTCAGCTGCCTGCTAAGGATGAACCAAGATTGATGCGGCAGTTGCTGGAGAAGAATTGGTCTGGTACGTTTGAAGCTTGTTTCGGCATTATGAATGACCAAGTAGTTGTGTTATCGACACGCACCCTGGCGGAACTGTCTCCTGGTGAAATTTCCCGCATTATTACCGTAGTAGCAACGATCGCGGATGAAAATGACGATGCTTTACAGTCTAAATTTGGCCAATAGTCATTAGTCATTAGTTAATTGCCATATTCAAAAGAACAACTGACTACCGGTAAATGACAAATCTGGTTTGGCGGCTGATTCCGCTGCTGGAAGCACCAGGTAAGGTGCAAATGGCGATCGATAGTTGGTTACTGAAACAACACCAGCTAGGCCTGCATCCTGCAACTTTACGGTTTTACACTTGGTCGCCACCAGCAATTTCACTCGGACACTATCAATCTAATTACCCTGAACATTGGCAGCAGCTAACATATCTTGGCACCTTGGAGTTGGTGCGTCGTCCTACGGGTGGCAGGGCGGTACTACACCAAGGAGATTTAACATATGCTGTGGTGACATCCGGATTGAGTGGCGATCGCATCCAGGTGTATCAGAAAATTTGTGAGTTTTTGATTCAAGGTTGGCTACGCTTGGGTGTGGAGTTACACTACGGTTCAGCGGGGCGGGGTTATATTCACAATCCCAACTGTTTTGGCACTGCTACGGGTGCAGATTTGGTTTTAGCTGATAATTCAAAATTCATTGGTAGCGCCCAACTACGACGCGGCAAAGCTATTTTGCAACACGGTTCAATGCTTTTAGAACCGGATGCTGAGTTGTTTAACCAGGTTTTTAGTGCTGAATCGTTTAACCCAATTCAACTGCCTCATAGCCAAAGGGGAGAAGCTTTGTTTCAAACTGTAACAGAGTCATTAATTGCGGCAGCTAGAGATTGCTTTGGTGTTCAGCTGGCTGTGCAACCCCTCTCGCAGTTTGAATGGGAGTCCATAACAGCTATGCAACAGGAGATGCCATGAAGATTGTTGTGTTTGAGATTGAGAATTGGGAGCGCGAGATATTCGAGAAATTTCGCGCGATCGCTGAAGTTGAGTACATGGATGAGCCGCTGACGGTTGACAATGCCGCTCAGTACGCCGACGCTCAGGCGATTTCGACCTTCATCTATTCCGACCTCAGCGTTGAAATTCTCAAACAGTTCAACCAGTTGCAGCTAATTGCCACTCGCTCAACTGGCTTTGAACAGATTGATATAGACTATTGCCAAGAGCAGGGTGTAACAGTGTGTAATGTGCCAAACTACGGAGAACATACCGTCGCTGAACACACATTTGGCTTGCTGCTAGCGATTAGCCACAATCTAATTGAGGCAGCTGAGCGCACCCGCAAAGGGGATTTTTCATTCAAAGGACTTCAAGGCTTCGATCTGCGTGGCAAAACGTTGGGTGTTATTGGCACTGGCAGCATTGGGCAGTGCGTCATTGAAATTGCTAAGGGATTCCGGATGGAGGTTGTGGCATACGAGCCAAAGCCGAAACAGGAGTTAGCGTCTAAGTTGGGGTTTCGTTATGCGGAAATGGAGGAACTCTTAGCAACTGCTGATATCGTTACGCTGCACGTCCCAGCTAACGAGAAGACGCATCACCTGCTTTCTACTGAGCAGTTCACCCTGATGAAATCCGGCGTAATTTTGATTAATACTACCAGAGGCAGTGTGGTTGACATCCAGGCATTGCTGCATGCGATCGCCGAAGGCAAAGTAGCGGCTGTAGGTCTAGATGTGCTGCCAGAGGAACTCGTATTGCGTAAGGCAAGCAAACTACTACGCACTGTTGACCGCAAACAACACGAGCTAGAAACTCTGCTAGCTGACCTAGTTCTGCTGCGCTTACCCAATGTCATCGTCACGCCCCACAGCGCCTTCAATACCCGCGAGGCAAGAGAGCGGATTCTTAACACTACTCTAGATAACATCACTGCATTCACCCAAGGAGTACCTCAAAACGTTGTGGTTGAGGATAAATGAATCATATTTAGAAGTAGGGAATTGAAATTGTACTTTCTACTGATTATTTGTTCACCGAGATTATTCCAAGAGGTGTGACTTATGGCTTTATCAACTCACTCTACAAAAATTTCTCTAGCAGAGTTCTTACAATTGCCAGAAACCAAACCAGCGAGTGAGTATATCGACGGTAAAATCTACCAAAAACCTATGCCTCAAGGAGAACACAGCATAATTCAAGTTGAGTTGGCATCTGCTATTAATCAGGTTGCTAAACCACAGAAGTTAGCTTATGCGCTTACGGAGTTACGCTGCACATTTGGTGGCAGTTCAGTAGTGCCAGATATCGCTGTTTTTGAATGGCAACACATTCCTTTACTTCCTAATGGCAGGATTGCTAATAAGTTTAAAATTCCTCCAGATTGGACTATTGAAATTCTTTCTCCAGAACAGCGTCCCAATCGGGTCATTAGCAAAATTAGCTTTTGTCTTAAGCAGGCAACAAAGCTAGGTTGGTTCGTAGATCCCGAAGATGAATCTGTGACTATATTTCAACCTAACCAGTTACCAGAATTGAAGGAAGGACAAGATATTTTACCAGTCCTGGATGTGCTACGAGATTGGCAACTATCGGCAGCAGATTTGTTTAGTTGGTTGAGTTTTTCATAACTTGTGTAAATTAACGTTTAACAGTATTTGTGACAATTGACTTTTAGCAAACCCGCGCACTTCTGCAATTTCAGTTTAATAACCTGTTCATCCAGCAAATGGGATGGTCTTTTCCTCCAACAGAAAAAGCTGTATTAATGGAAATTGATAGTCAGACTTACCATCGCCAGATGATTTGTGGCGCAACACGGATGCCAGCTAGTATTTTTGTAGGCTACAACGGTGTCAAGCCCATGAAGTTATTAACGAAGGAGTGATTTCAGAATGACAAACAACAAGCTTGTGTCATTAACTATATCAATTGCGGCACTAACCGGATTAGCCTCATTCCCTTCAGGAGTAGTATATGCCCAGAGCAACACTCAACAGACACCAACACCAGGTTTGGAAAGAGCACCAGGTTTGGAAAAAGCTAGGATAAGGTTCAAAGTTCCCACCAAGCTTGATGCAGCATTATCAGAAGTACGAGGTCGAGGGGTCAAGGTAGAGTACATCCAACGTGAATATGCGACAGGTGACCAAACCTACACCAGTGAGCTTTACGTAGGTGGTAACGAGGAATTGGATGCTACTACAATCACTAATGAATATTGGAAGTCTTATGAAATTATGCTACAGGATCTCCAGAATGAACCGGAGACTCCTACTTCAGCACCCGAAAAAGACCCAAAAACTATTGAAGTTGAAGCTGCTTCTCGCCGAAATGTGGAACAGAGAGTGCAAAACTCTTTACCAGCAAAAGGTTGTTGAAAAAAAATACCTGTCCTCAACTTGTCATTAGAGGAATGCAAGTATCGGGAGATGCTACTGGTATCACTAAGCTGAGAGAATCTCCTCAAATTGACAAACTAGAAATCCGCAGCCAAGCACCGCAAAAACTTCCTTTAAAACAATCCCCACCGCAATCATTCCAGAATTCGACTAACACGCGAATATCCTCTCTTTTTTCACAACCTAATTCTTCTCTACTGGCATCTAACAACCTCTCTTCATCATTATTGTTCGGGCTACCGAAAAGTGTTACTAAGTATGAAATTGCTCAAAGTGCTGGAAACACTAATTTTACTCCCAATACTTGGGTGCCTACTAACGGCACAGTTAAAGTTTATCCTAGTGCCTATGCTGGAGAGCGCTACGTAGAAAACAAGTTTTATTGGGGTGGAGCGACAAGGCTTACTGCATTTGCTCAGGCAGTTAATTCCACTTACGAGCATGACTTTTTTTTAAACTATAGTTCAGAAAGCACCTACGGAACTGGTACGTATCTAACGTTGGAGCAAACTGGACAATATACTCCGTGGATTACGTTCTGGGATACTAACCTACCTAGACCTTACCTTGATACCCAATTTGGGGATCTGAGCTACGTAATAGCTTATACGATTGGGTCTGCCGAAGCTAGGGGTATCCAACCTTGGATCATGTATACCAATTACATCCGCACTCCTAATGGTCCAGCTACAAGAGACAACGGTGCTCTTTCAGCTCAGTTAGGCGCTCGTAACCCCTCCACTTGCTTTACAACTTGGTGTTCATTTCAAACCCAGGCTCCTGTAAATATTTACGGTTTCTGGAATCTTGATCCCATACCCGGAACCTTCGACTGGGCTAGGTAGTAACTTTTTGAATAAATGCTTTTGTGAGCTAACTTAACGATAGAAGTAGTAGCCTAATTACAAGGACTCATAGAGTTATTAACTATGAATCCTTGCAATCTACGATAGCCATAGCTTTTATTGAATATGACGTTGTTGCTTGCAGGAGAATCTTAGTCGTGGATGGTGTATATATATTTGTACTAATCTTAAGTGTGCTGTTTGTCCTTGCTTCAGTTTTGTTTCCCGTACCGATTTACAGTGAGGCTGACTTGGTTCAGGTTCAGATTGGTTGGCCTTTAGGGTTCGTAGTACAAAATCAAAGTGGGTATGCTTTCATGTTAGAAGAACCACTGAGTTATAAGCCGCCCCTTCGTTGGCAAACTCATCTTTACTCTGTCTGGGAAAATACAACTCAAATTCTGTGGCTACAGTTCTTTCTTGACATTGTTATCATCTTTGGTGCACTCATCTTAGTTTTAAATCTTGTTAAAGTGATTTCACTAAGGACTCGCAAGCGTTAAGGGAACACTTGGTACAGGGGCGACAGGTTAAGCAGATGCCTAACCTGCTACTAAAACGGAGGTAGGTAAGATATCCGCCTCATGAGGCGAGATTTATCATTGTCTAGCTTTTTCTAACTCGCTTTTTTGAAAAGGTTAATTAACAACAAAGCCCCTTTTGTCAAGCTTTTGTTGATTTAGCGATCGCCCCCAGTTCCAAACCTGGTGGATAACTGCCTTCCTCTTTGACGCGCTTAATCTCTGCATCCGTGATCCGCAGTTTTAATTTTTGGGCTAATGTCCGCACAATATCGCCACGATCAATCAATCCAGCCACAGCACCAGCTGGGGAAAGAACTGTAATCCGAGGTAACTGTTCTAGTTGGTTAACTACTTCAACTAGGGAAGTTGACTCAGTAACAGTAGGAATTTCTGTTAATGGGTGCAAAATGTTGTGCAGAGTCTGAGTTTCCCACTGACTGCGTTCTACCAACCGCAAATCGTCAACTGAAACCATGCCTCGATAACGTCCGTCAGAAGCCGCAAAATAAACTGGCTGCGCCGTTTCTAGAAGGTACAAGTCGGCAAATGATCGCAGTGTCTGATCTGCATCCACAACGCGAAAATCAGGGTTCATCGTATCGGTGGCAGTTAGTTGTAGCAAAGTTTCTTGCAGAGTAGTTACGCGGTCATAGGTGCTAGCATTGCGGATGCCAAACCATCCTAAGAACACAATCCACAAACCAGTTACCAATTGCCCTGTGAACCAATCTATTGCCATCCCCGTAGCGATCGCTAACCACCCCAAGATTTGCCCCGCACGAGCCGCCCAGTGTACCGCCTGAAAGCGATTTCCCGTAACTTTCCACACCGCTGCTTTCAATACTTGTCCTCCATCCAAAGGCAAACCAGGAATCAAGTTAAACAGTGCCAGCACCAAATTAATTTTTCCCAACTCACCTACCAAGACACTGGCTAAACTGGACGCGGGCAAGACATAAGCTAGCCCAGTAAGTAGCCCAAACAGTCCAATACTTACAGCTGGTCCGGCGATCGCTACTTGAAAGGCTTGTCCTGGGCTTTTCGATTCCTCTTCAATTGCAGCGATACCGCCAAACAGAAACAGTGTAATCGAGTTAACTTTGATGCCCTGCGATCGCGCTACTAAACTGTGACCAAGTTCATGCAATAATACTGAGCCAAACAGTAGCAGTGCCATCACTACCCCAGCGCTCCAACCTAGAACAGTCCCCCATTGCAAGTAAGCCAATCCAAAGTTAATGGTTGCAAACGCTAGAATCACAAACCACAACGGGTCTAAAAACAGCGGAATTCCAAATAAAGACCCAATTCTTAAACCTGTCTGCATGGAATTTTCCTAAAAAAGATTTTTAATGGAAAGACTAAATGTTACTTGTGTTTTATCCAAAAATGATCTGAGTCACTCTAATTTCTAGAATAAATAACTGTGCGAATAATTAAGACTGGTACTCTTTCGCGCTAACCGTACTTGGCTTTAAGCTAAATGCTGTACCTAATGCCAAAAAATTGCTGCCCCATCAGCAAATACCCTAAATTTAAGGAGCAAGCCACATAGCCGCCATCAACAGCTAAGCGGATTGCTCCTATATACGGATAACCGCATCAAAACAAGAGCGCTACCGAAGGTGGGCTACTTCAGAACCCCAATGTTGTTTAGTCCCAAAACGATAGGAATGCCGAATAAGTGACCAGCACTCATTGAAGCAAGGAAAGCACCAACGCTGGGATTATTGAACACCTCTGGAAAGGGTAAAGTCATCTTAGGCCCAGTATGGGGAAAGCGAATCGTCCGGGGAATAATCAAAAGAAATAGTAGAGAAAGACCAACAATGACTGCTGTCCCTGTAAAACTCCACGTAACTGTATCAGGTACAGTCGGTTGGACTGCTGTTTGTGCTAGTAACATTAATTCAATCAAGGTTCTTACTCCCAAAAAAATGGATATCAACATCAAGGATTATCAAAATTGCTGACCATAGGCCTAGTATATGTTTTAAGAGTTAACACTTACTTTACTTTTTGATACAAATTTCAATGCGGATTAAAATTTGTGGGATTACTCAACCAGAACAAGGGTGCGCGATCGCCACTCTAGGAGCTACTGCCCTCGGCTTTATCTGTGTACCAGCCTCCCCCCGCTACGTTAATCCCAACCAAATATTGGCAGTAGTGGCACAGCTGCCAAAAAAAGTTGACCAGATTGGTGTATTTGTCAACTCCATTCCAGCGGAAATCTGCCAAATAGTTACTACTTGTGGATTGACAGGCGTACAGTTGCACGGAGACGAATCACCTGAATTTTGTCACCAGCTACGCTCTTTTCTACCCAACATAGAAATTATCAAAGCTCTGAGGGTGCGGAGTTTTCCAGCGCTGCTTCAGGCAGATGTTTATACCAACTGGGTGGATACGCTACTACTGGATGCCTATCATCCGCAGCAAATGGGTGGTACTGGCAAAACCTTGGACTGGGCTAGTTTACAGCAGTTTCAACCAAGCTGCCCTTGGTTACTAGCTGGGGGACTGACACCAAACAATGTGTTAGATGCGCTCAATCAAGTGCAGCCAAATGGCATTGATTTATCCAGTGGGGTAGAACGTGCGCCTGGTGACAAGGATTTAACTAAAGTTGCCCAGTTGTTTGAGCAGCTAAAAGCTAGAAATAGTTGTGAGTGCTAAGTGTTGAATCTTGAGTAAAAAAAGTGATCGCTTACTCTTCACTTCTTCACTCATGCATTACTCCCTACTCCCTAAAAGAAATTAGATTGATGACGAATCAAGTTGAAGAACTCTTCACGGGTTTTTTGCTCATCTTGGAACACACCCACCATTGCACTCGTAACTGTCCAAGAACCAGGTTTTTGGACACCACGCATCACCATGCACATATGAGAAGCTTCCATGACAACTGCAACCCCTTGCGGCTCTAGAATAGTCTGAACCGCCTCAGCAATTTGGCGTGTCAGTCGTTCCTGCACTTGCAACCGCCGCGCATACATTTCGACAATTCGGGCAAGTTTACTCAGTCCCACTACTTTCTGATTAGGAATATAGGCAACGTGAGCTTTGCCCATGAACGGCAGCATATGGTGTTCGCATAAGCTGAAGAAATTGATATCTCTGACAAGTACCATCTCGTTATGACCTTCATCAAAGATGGCATCGTTCACAAGTTCTTCTAGAGACTGGTTGTAACCACTGGTGAGAAACCGCATCGCCTCGGCTACGCGCTTGGGTGTTTTCAGCAGTCCCTCACGCTGGGGATCTTCTCCCACACCCAGCAGCAACGTCCGCACAGCCTCAATCATCGGTTCCTCAAGTTCTTCCGAGGGCGGCTGCAAGTTTGGTTCTCGACCGTTTTGAGTATTGCGGTCTGGTCTTGTAGGGAGGCGGTTGATAGCGTCTGTACTGTCGTGCATTAAAGGTGAGTGAGGGCGAGTAGAACCGTTGCTAGAAGCAATAGTCATAATACATTCTCGGTTAAGGTTTGGAGTGATTGACCAATTAAAGGACACCAGCACTAGGCATAATGGTCAACTCCTCAACGACGGCTTGTTCTGGTAATAACACGATATCAGAATCGACTGGGCGACAAGTTCTGGAGTCAACTTCTGGAGTCAACATACTGAGCGCTCAAACTTGATATAGACAGGTTCAGTGTCCCAAAATTCAGGATTGACTCATCAGGACAAATAGCAGTTACGCGGTTGCAATCATGAGTTCCGATTTTCTCTACTCAAGATCGCAGCGTCCAATTATTTAAACTTCTTACCACTGATAGAGGAATTATCATAATAACTAGCTTACTCTCGCATTTGACTTTTAAGAAGGCAACGTGGTAATTACGGGTAAAATCCTACTTCTATGTATCCTATAAGGAACAAAACTTAAACTCAATTAATGAGCTGTCCCCAGAATTTGACTATACAGGACTTATGCAGTTGCCGTGTCAAGTTCCGGCTTAAAGCGAAAACCCGTTTAAACGGGTTAATTGAGCACTCAAAGTTAGTTTTAACTGACTTCAGCTTTAAGCCAGGAAATGAATTTTCTGGAGCCAAGTGCGTAAGTCCTGCTATAAATAATTGCGTTAACGGGATTTCTCTATCTTAAGTGCCCCTTCTATGTAGATTCGTTAAAAACGCCGATGTTGCGAAACTTTTGATACCGCATTTGCCGACGCTCTTGGCTGCTTAGCTGAGTCAATTCCTCTAAATTCTGCACTAGTGCCTGTTTGAGGATCGTTGCTGCCGCAAGCGGGTCAGAATGAGCGCCACCAAGGGGTTCCGGCAATAAATGGTCTAGAATTCCTAAGTTTTTGAGATCCCAAGCAGTAATTTTAAGGGCAACTGCGGCTTGGGGAGCTTTGGTAGCATCTTTCCACACAATAGCAGCACAGCCTTCTGGAGTAATAACGGTATATACAGCATGTTCAAACATCAATAGGCGATCGCCCACGCCAATACCGATCGCCCCACCAGAAAAAGCCTCACCAATGACAGTGCAGATAATTGGGACATCCAGGCGGAACATCTCTCGCAGATTATAGGCGATCGCCTCCCCAATACCTTGTTGTTCAGCTGCTACTGTAGGCAAAGCTCCTGGCGTGTCGATAAAAGTCAAAACTGGCATCCCAAAACGGTTGGCGTGTTCCATCAACCGCATCGCCTTGCGGTATCCTCCAGGACTCGCCATGCCAAAGTTACGCGCAATATTGTCTTTGGTATCGCGCCCTTTTTGATTACCCAGCATCACCACTGGTCGCCCCGCAACCCGCGCCACACCACCAACTAAAGCTGGATCGTCTAATCCTTTGCGATCGCCATGCAGTTCCATCCATTCATCACTAATCGCCTGAATGTAATCGAGTGTACTCGGACGGCGGGGATGACGAGCAAGTTGCAGGCGCTGCGATGGTGACAGACCACTAAAAATTTCCTGACGTAATTCCCCCGCGCGTACTTCCAACTGCCGAATCTCACCAGAAACATCCACGCCAGTCTCTGCCGCCAGTTCACGAATCTGCTCAATTCGCAACTCTAGCTCTATCAAGGGCTTTTCAAAGTCTAACAGTAGCGGTTTGCGCTCAGTAGTTGCCATATTAAGAGATTAGGGAACTAATAGGTTAAACCAGCAGTGGGCGAAATCCGTGTTTTACGGATACTTGACCAATTTGAACCATTTTTTCGACGGTAATCTGATTTCGTCCCCATGAAAAGTTGGTATACAAATTTTCAAATTCCAGCAGCATTGACTCGGCAAAACAAGCAAATAGCTGACGGGCTGGAACATCCATGTTGACAATTTTCATAATCCGCCAGTCAATATCAAGTGAATGCTCAACAATGCCACCATTGAGGACATGTACACCTGAATGTTTAATTTTGTTTGCCAGGTTCTTCGGATAGCCGCCATCAATCAGCAAACAGGGTTTTTTTAATACATCTGGGTCAATTTCAACTCCCTTGGGCATACTGGCAACCCAGACTATAATATCAGCCTGCGGCAGCGCTTCTTCCAGTCCTACAATCTTGCCTCGACCCAGTTCCGCTTGCAACTCTTGCAGTCGTTCTTGATTACGGGCAATCAGCAGTAGTTCCGCCACATCTGTCCGCGCCTCAAGCCAGCGGCAAACTGCACTACCAATGTCACCTGTAGCACCACACACAGCAACAGTTGCTTTTGAGATTTCAATTCCCAGTTGTTTCGACGCTTGTTCCACTTGGCGGCAAAGAATATAAGCCGTGTGAGTGTTGCCAGTTGTAAAGCGGTCAAATTCCAGCTTAATATTGCGGACTTGCCTGTTTTGATGCAAGTTGAAGTTCTCGAAAATAATTGAGGAGAAGCCACCTAAAGCCGTGATATTGATTCCATGCTTTTGAGCATGAGCCATTGCATTCAAAATTTTCCGTGTCGCTGCCTTAATTCTGCGAGTGGCTAGCATTTCTGGTAGAAAGCATGATTCCACATACCGACCTTCAATTTTTTGCCCAGTGATGCTGGTAACGGTAATAGTATCGACTATTTGGGGTGGAGCACTACACCAAAAATCTAGCCCTTGATCTGCATATTCCGGGTAGCCCAACTCTTTAGCAACAGATTGAGCGTGTTCCAAACTGGTAAGGTGACCGATTAGACCAAACATAAATTATTTTTATAAGAGCCTGAGGTTCAGGTTATTGAGTAAGGAGATGAGATTAGTAACTTAGCTTTAAAAATATTACACAAAACTACCAACCAGTCAGCCATATTGCTGAGCGGTTCTCTTGTGCGTGATTTGCTTGCTACTCTCAATTTTCTGCGGAACTGACCGTTGTAATAGGGGCAATACCCTTTGGGGGTTTACTTTAGGCAGATATGAATTGCCCCTACTTTGGTTACACAGCAGTCAATCCGTATGCTGACATCCGCATAATGTCACGGGTGGTGAATCCAATATTGCTAAGGGCTTCGCCATACTGAATCATAAAGTCTTCAACTAAAGCTTCTTTTTCCATCGCCAAGGTGTGAGCATCATCCGCCACTCGATTAAGCATCTGCCAAACTAGAGGAAGGTTCTGGCGGTTGGCTTGCTCTAGTTCGGCTTTTGAGTCTTCAAAGTGGTCTTTCAGCCAAACTTCACCGAAGTTGAGATGGCTGTATTCGTCTTTAACAACGCCTTCAGTGATCTTGCGGGCGAAGTCATCAGCGACGGGAATATAGATGTTGTAAGCGGCGATCGCAAAGCACTCAATAATCAGCGACTGAATCAGCAAGCAAGTAACAACCCTCTCTTCAGCTGCTGCTTGTTGGAAATTTTGGTGCAACCCAGCAAAGAACAACTTGGCAAATTGCAGATCCGGTGTTACCTGGAGATTGCGACCACAAGCTTCAAATCCTTTCTTGTGGCGACTCTCCATCTTAGATAAGCGAATCAGATCATCCTTAAGTTCTGGCAGCATATCGCCAAGGCGGATGTAATTTTCATGGGCTTCTTGTTCCCCTTCAATCACGATCGCATTGATGCGGCTGTAGGCATCTTTGTAGGTTTCGCTGTGGAAATCAAGTTCGGAGGTGGCAGCAAGTTGCTGCATAGGTCGGTTGTCTCCTGTTTGCGTAAATCAACTGATATGACGGTCTACTGTATAACTTTCGTTAATGAGCGTGCAGAATTAAACTTAACTTAACAAATCCCGCTGATATTTATTACATTTAATCACGCAATATTTTCTAATTGGCAGAATATCATCCCTGATTTTAAGATTATAGAGTTAAATCGTATAAATGCCTAAAAGACATCTCAAAGACAGTGTTGCATCCAGGTTTGGGGAATGGGTTCTAGTTGTGCTACTGCTGGGGGCAGTAGTAGTAATATTGCCTTTGGGCATTGTCTTCTTTACCTCCTTTGCTCCCCCTGGTGCAATTGAACTTGGTAAGAGTAATCGCTTAACTTTGGTTAATTATAAGGACGCTTGGCTGCGAGGCAAGTTCCTTCTAGCTTTTGCCAATTCGACTTTGGTAGCGCTTGGGGTAACTGCTTTTCAAATTGTCACCTCTGCATTAGCAGGCTATGCCCTTGCCCGACTGAAATTCCAGGGGCGGCAAGTTCTGTTGCTAATTATTTTGGCAACGCTGGTGATTCCATTTCAGCTGTTGGTGATTCCTGTGTTTTTGGTTCTCAAGTGGGGACACTTGATTAATACCTATGGGGCGTTGATTTTACCTACGGCTGTGAATGGCTTTGGAATTTTCTTGCTGCGGCAGTATTTTTTAACCGTTCCAATGGAATTAGAGGAGGCAGCTGCCCTCGACGGGGCGAATCGGCTGCAAATTTTATGGCGAGTTATGCTGCCTCTATCGCGTCCAGCATTAGTGACGCTGTTTTTATTTACGTTTATCGGGGAATGGAATGATTTATTTAAGCCCTTGGTCTTTACTACTCGACCAGAGTTAAGGACTGTGCAGCTAGCTTTAGCAGAGTTTCAGGAGCAATTTACAAATAACTGGCCTTTGCTCATGGCAGCAGTGGCGATCGCTACTATACCTGTACTAGTCTTATTTCTCATCGGTCAACGCCAATTTATTCGCGGCATTGCCACGACTGGGATGAAAAATTGAAGGGCAAGATGCAAAAGCTAGGTTTATTTTTGATTGTTGTATCGTTTTTACCTTGGTTAGCAATTGTCTTGATTGTGCCATTATTACCGCTCTCAATTACTCAAAAAGCGCTAATAGTTCCGGTACTAGCTGTTGTAGCAGAAGTTTTGTTTTGGCTGGGTTTACTTGTGGTGGGTAAAGAAGCGGCAAAAGCTTATCGGCACTACTTCAGTCTTGGTTATTTGGGGAAGCAATTTCAAAAATGGCGCAAAAAGTAAATAGCATCAATTAACTGATGTGTCTTCCTGAATTTGGAGGCGGATAGTACCGCTATCAGCACCTAGATTTATTTCCATAACTTCACCAGCAAGGTGTTCCAGGCAACCCAAGAGTAACCGTAGATTGGGTGTACTTGCACCCGTATCCACATACAATCGATCTGCTAGACTGCCAATTCTTTTCCAGGTTGTGTAGAGTTTGGCAATAGTTTGTTCCATCTGGGAGGCTTGATTAACTAAGTCAGCTGCTATGTTGATACAGTTCAATCGCAAAGCTTCCTCTAGCGCCTTTTCTAAGTCTAGGGAATCGTTGTTAAGGGCTTGGACATTAGTAGCAGCATCCAGATACTTTGCTAGGTAACGCGCCTCTGTAGTTACTTGTTTAAGCGTATCAACATCAGGATTTTCCGCCACTTCCCGCCGCAACACTATTTGATGAGATTCTGGTAATTTTTCCATTTCCCGCACTAGTGGTGCGAGGTAACGGCTGGGAAGGGAATGATCAGCTGCCTTGGCTTTGACTGTATCAGGCAACAAGTCTGAGGACATAGCCGTCCACTCATCAGCCAAGGAACGTACCTCACGTCGGGTGATGCGATCGCCCTTGCGGGCAGCGTCAGTAACTAGCTGTTGGATTTCAGGTTCAGCTTTAGCCGTTTCAATAAACGCTCTTTTACTAAAGCATCTCACACTTGCTGGGTCGAGGTGTCCTTGTTCCATCAGCGTATCAGCACTATTAGCTAGCTGAATCATGGAATACGCCTGACTTTTGCTGATTTCTCGTTGTTTAAGCCAGTTAAGAAAACCACTGCCACGGGCATCACCTTGTTTTTTTTCGCGATCGCGCACTGCTCGTAAAATTCGTCCCCGCCAAATTTCAGTTTGCAAATCAAAGCGATCGCACACTTGCCAAGCCGTATCCAACTGTCGCTGAAATTCATGCTCTAGAATTTGCTCATCTTCAGGATCGGGCAGCTGGAAGTTCAGATCAACTGGTTCCTCCAGGGCAGCAACAAGTTCAGTGGGCGTTTGTGGTGCAAGCATTGAGGGCGATCAGTGTATGACAGACGGATTATTATCGCATAATCTCAATGCTGAATAGACACCGTCTACAGTTACTGGCTTACTGGTTTTGATTGCTTTGTTGTTGCGAACGGACAGCGTTAAGAAAGTCTTTAACGGCTTGAAACTGGTCAGATGGTCTTACATAACGAGCCAAAAGAGATAAATCCAATTCAGGGATAAATTCACTTTTGGCGATTACTTCATAACCCTGCTCCCGCAAGCGGTAAAGTGAAAATTTTCCTCCTTGCCAAAACCAGACTTCTGGCACACCTAACCCCTGGTAAACAGCCAGCTTATCAATGCCGCCACTGGAAATTGTTACTTCTATAGCAATATCAGGAATTTCCTTAACTTCGCCCACACAGTAGCACTCATCTGGCTCTAATCCCCTCGCTTTTGCTTGTTTACGAAATGTTGTTGACCCTAGCCCATTGAGGTTAATTTCCATTTCATCAGCGTACCTCTCCACCAAGCGGGCGATTACCGTCTTCGACATCTCATGCTCAGGAGAGGGGGTCATGATTTCTAGCATTCCTTCGAGGTAAGTCATCCGTAGCCCTGGAAAATTATCCAAGGTTAAGCGTAGGGTTTCATACTGCTGCCAACTCACTCCAGATAAGATAAGTCTCTGTTCTGAACCAGTGGTTATTTTCTCTAATAAATCGATTTGCATAATGTGTTGATTTCTACGCTGATATCCGCTTTAAGCTCAATTCTATCGACTATTTGCAGCCCAGAAGTGTTGAATCTGGACACAAAACTTCATTCTAAATCAGAGTAGCGTATTCGGCAGTAAATCGTAGCTCCAGTGAACGATTGAACAGCGGCGGCTTAACTCCAATTGTAAATAGCGAAACTTATCTAATAATCAATTTCCATAAAACGCTGGAATTTCCATTAACTCTAGAATCAAATATGCAATTAATACCATG
>JBGTCQ010000250.1:0-9425 GCA_041748755.1 Chroococcidiopsidaceae cyanobacterium
GCGTACGGTTTCGTAGCATTTGGCATCGTCAATCAGGTTGGCAAGGTTAAGCATCTCAGGCTAGGACTGACTCTATGTAGGTATCTTAGCAGCAGGGGTTCCTCCCCCCATTCCATCTCCCTGGAATCCCTATTGAGCCAAGAATTTAAACATTTAAACATCTGAAATAGGTTGTCAAAGCGGCTAAGGTTATGGTTTCTCTTGGCTTAATGTTCCTTTGAACGTCTTATAGCTTGGAAGAAAAACATTAACAGTTCCTTCCAGTTGTTGCATAGTCTGGAGCCGGACGATCATCAAGATGGCAAAATTTGCTCCTACACTTGGGTCTTCAACGATCTCCCACATTGTTCTGCAATCCGTGCTACTTGGTTCTAAGGTAAATGATGGATGAGAATGCCATTCTCCCAGGTAGTTGAAGCGAGTAAAGTCATACCCTGTCTTGCAAAAAAAGTTCTGTAAAGGATTGAGAATTGCTACGGGCAGACGCAGGAAAGAGATGATTGTGCCACTTTGCGCTTGGATGGTGAGGTCTTTTACACGGTAAACACCATCTGAAATATGTTCTCCCATTAAGATGCCACCGATCTCCTTGCTTCCTGCTCTTTGCAGAGCCTTAATTAATTTTTGGACGATTTTCTCAGGAAGGACTATCTGCATCCTGCATTTTCTCCAGCAATTCCCTAAGAAAATCAATTCCTTCAGAGTCTACATCAGGGGATACAGGATTGCCGCTTTCGAGATGGACTACCTGGCTCGTGTCAATAGGAATGGTGTGGAACGGAGCCTTAAAAATCCATGCCTGCTGAAAGCCGATGACATAAATTGAATATGGGAACAAGGATGGTTCTCTCGCTAAGAGAGTATCAATTGCCAGACGGGTGAGATGACCTGCCGTAATGCTGACTTCGGCATCCGAAGCTTCCAAAACTTCCCCTTCCGTACTTTCTAGAATGTATTGCTCGGTTGCAGTTCCTGGAAGTGCCACATCTTGCATAGATAAATACTGATGAAACGCTGCTTTCGTTGCCTGTGGATCGGGATCTTGTCCAGGGCGGCTTCGGGCGATCATGCTGCCGATGCCGCCAGCGAATACTTCTGCCCAGATCAGGGGTTTAGCGTAGGTTTTGGCGATGTAAGCAAGGAGATTAAAAACTCTTGGGTTAGCTGTGGCATCAATCAGGAGGTCACACTGGCTTAACCGACGCAGAACACAATCCAGAGCGGCACTGGATTCCTGCCCTCCCAGACTAAGCGTTGCAACATCAACTTGGGCAGTGGCGGTAATGTAGGAGATAATCTCAGCAACAGCATAAACCTTATGTTCTCCAACATTCCGCCAGTCAAGATCGTTGCGGCAAATGTTTTCTGAGAGAAATATATCCTCATCGACTAAATAAAATTTGCCGACACCTGTACGAGCTAGTGAGGAAGCCACTTTACTACCAACAGAGCCTAAACCTACAATTCCGACACATTTACTAGACAGTTCGTGTAATTTTGACGGCAGGCGTGGATTTATTGTGTCAAGGCTAGATTGTAGTAGGGTGACTTCCCAGACCTTACTCTCACTGACGGCAATTTTGATGAAGAAATGGAAATTATCTGCGGCATCTATGAGGAGAACGCCAAATAGCCCTCCTGCGGCTTTTTCTGCCCAAATGCTATGTTCTCTTGTTAACGCAGCAATTCCGTAGCCTGCCTGCTCAAGAATTGCTTCCAGGTCTTGCAGTGTCTTGACTGTAGCCAGCGCTTCTGAAGGAAGCGCTGTTTTATAGAAAGCACCTTGATTCTTGGCAGCGTTGTTTAATTTTTTGGGGATCAGTGTGTCGTTCCATGCTGGCAGTCCATCTGGTTGAACACTGTGCAGCAGCACCAAGCAAGATTGGCTTTGCCATTGCTCTGAGAACTCAATAGAACCTTTAGCAACGGGCGATAACCTAGCTAGATAGGCGTTGAGGTCTTTGTCGGCATAAACACGAATAAAACTTTCGCGTAGTGCTTGACCTGGGGGAAGCTCATGCTGGGATGGGACGATGTGTTGCTCACCTGTTCCACGAGGATTTTCAGTGCTTAAAAGGGTGTATGCGCTTTCCAAAACTTGCGCTCCCATTACGTCAGGATGCCATGTGTCCGCTCGCCATTCCAAACATAAAGCGCCACTGGTATACTGATGACTTGACCATCTTTCCTCAAGATTTTGGGGATATATTGTGGGAGGAACTGCCGGAAAGAGAGCTGGGTACACCATTTTGACGGCATAATCGTAATCGTGAGATTGGATGATAGCTTCAACAGCTAACCTGCTAGTATCAAGAATCCAGTTAGTTCCTGTTAGCCAATCAACACTATCTTCAAGGAGGCAAATCGCTTCCCGCTCCTTTGCTAGTCGCTGCAAATCCCTGAAAAACCATATGTCGCTCACGCAAATCCCCCTGGTTTCTTCGGGATAACAGGTTGATTAGGGAAGGTTAGGCTCGACGCTGTGAAAGCTGCATTAAGAAGGCTATCTGCCTTATCTTCCACTAACTGGCACGGGAATCTATCACCAAAATGCTTTTGCCACTCTTTACAGGCTTCTTTCAGGCTGGTTTTGTTGTCTAAAGCTTTCTCAGCAGAGCAGAGCAGACTGGTGAGCTGGTTCTTGAAATAGTCCTTATTGGCTTGGCTGTAGTTTTGCAGCAAATCCTCATAGATGGGTGTTGTAGGGCGGTAGCAGGTAAAGCTTAGAGCCAACGAGTTCTTGATACCGATTAGGGTACTGTAAAGGGCGATATCATCTCTTGCGTTAAAGTGAATGTTTCTCGTTGCCAGGATGGAGAGGATAAGTCCACTTGGTAGAGATCCAGCCTTATAATCACTCCAGGCTTTGAGATAGCGGACTACCCGCCGCAATTGTCCCTTGTCATCGGTTTTCTTCTGGAACCATTTGATGAATTCTCTAGGATCGCTCTCGATCCAGCCCTTGCTTTTATGCGCCAGTCGTGGGTACTGCCCTTCGATGATGTAGTAAATGGGGAGATCGAGATGGTATTGCCCTGCATAGACAATCCTGACGCAGGTTTGCTTATCAATCGGTTCCTGTTTGGTATGCCCATCGACGGCTTCACAGATCCAGCGATGAAAAGTATCAACCCTATGAATGGGTTCTTTATCAACGCGAAAGTAAATGCCATCATCAATATCAAATTCTCCGTCACCAGGAAGGATAATGACGTTCATCATGAATGAACCTTGACCACGAAACTTAGGGAAAAAGCCATTAGCTTTTGCCCAAAAATAATTTCTGATTCTGTCACGCACAGCATCACGGGATGTCCGCAAGAATGCTTTACGGTTCGGTTTCAATTCGATGATGGAGTTGAATTCAAGGAATAGTTTATGACAATCCGCCATCGGCTTACCTTATGATGTAATGCTTTTGAGATGCAAAGAACTTGGTAACTTCAGGACGTTTTTCAAAGAACAACCCTTGGTCTCTCCCTTTGCCCGACATGATGTTTAGGGCTTCTGTTGAAGTGTTATCCAAATTGATAATTTGTGACTGTTCGGGAGAAAGAGCAGCACCTGGAATTCTGATGTACTCAAACGGGGAATCACAGTGTTGGGCGAGTGTTTCAACAAAGTAACTGGTGATATATGCCTGTCCCTCAAAAAAAGTTGCAATCAAATCTTTGTTCCAGTCCAGCACCGAGCGACCGTGCTTGGCAACAAACCGTCTGCCAGGATTTGGTTCTAGTGAACCAATTGACATGACCATTAGCTGCTGAAACTTCTTATCTTTGCCCACAAAGTACCTGAAAGCCTCTGTTACCCCAATGAGGGTTGGATTATTAGCGTACACACCACCATCGGTAAATTGTCTGTGGTCGTAGTTTTCAATAGTGATAATCGGCAGATAGGTGGGTGCCGCACTTGTTGCTAGAGCGACATCGACGTACTTGGTTTTGCTATCCCTGCTGAGGTCGCCTTCGGGGTGGTCGTACTTGAAGATGAATGGTCTGCCATCTGTTAAGGAAAAGGCAGGAATGCATAACAAACAGTGGGAATCTGCCAAAGTGCAATCGCCAAACATTTCTTGCAGAGCTTTTTCAAGCTCCTTGTTATCATATTTACTGCCCAAGAATATCTGCTTGAGCAGGCTGGGGATATTGCCTCGTTTTCTAAATATTTGCTTGCCTCGCTTGTAGTAGAGGTTGCTAATCTCACTGACGGGAATTTTCAGAGATAGACCAAGGGCGATCAAGCCTCCCGTTGAGGTTCCACAGATGAGGTCAAAGTAGTCAGCAATGTGACAATCAAATCTCTGTTCAAACTGTTCCAGGATTCTGGCTGAGTAAAGCCCTTTAATGCCACCTCCGTCGATTGACAGAACTTTGAAGCCTTTCGTCTGTGTGTTAGAAGCTTGAGGGGATTGGAGCATTCTCACTTCTGATGCTACTAAGGAGATAATTTACTTTTCAGAGGTTTAGTATAGAACATTGGTACTATTTTTAGTTTAATCCATAATCTTTACAATGCCCTTAGTGAATTTAGGGGAGTTGTTGCAAGCTTTTTACGATTGCCACCAAAGTCCTACAAATCGTGAAGGTATTATCAGGTTAGCCGTCATGAGCAATAGCTCACAGCGAAGAAATGAAAACCTAATATTCTCCTAAGTGGTTTGAAGTAACAAAAAAGCCACTCCAAGCAGTGTATTAAAGTAATAAAATTATATCTAAACACTTAAACATCTAAACACTTAAACATCTAAATGCTATTGTTTTACCTTGCGCTCTTCAAGATATTTGGCGATTGACTCTGCCACAATGTCGCTCATCTCTCTTTCTTCGTCCGCCGCAGCTGTTTTGAGTTGCTTATGTAGCTGCTTTGGCAAATAAACTGTTGTGCGAATGTAGTCCGAATCGGTACTCTTGCTTTTGCGAACTGGCTTTTTTTTTGTTGGCTCTGCTAATTCCTCTTGCTCTTTACTGCCACTTCGAGCCGCGCCGAATAGATCGTCAAACCGACTGCCACTTTTCTTGGTCATAGCAGGATCTCCTTTCCAACTTCGCAGTAGCATCTCCACGCAATACCCGCATAGGAATCGCCTTTAACTTGATTCACTGGAACTCCCTTCAAAGCTGCGTGTTGGAATACAGCCAATCGTCTAATTCCAGTTCTGAAAACTGGTAGACCAGCATTAATTAAGGATTGCTTTGCCTCTTCCCCAACACGGCTGGGGTGTGGAGGAACCAGGGTGATCAGAATTTTGTAGTTAGTGTCTAATCCTTTTAAATTGTCTACCATTTGCAGCATTGCTCCCATTGCTAAAGCATCGGGGCTGGTAGGCAATACAAGCAGATCGCACCCCTCAGCAATAGTTTTCAATTCTTCAGAAGCGGGTCGAGCCGGAGTATCAATAATAATGTGTTCGTACTGCCTTGCAAAGCGTACTCCCTGCTTCTCATCCACAACTTTAAACGGTAGATTGCCACGACTAGCCCAATCTAAAGCGCTCCGGTTAAGGTCGCCGTCAACCAGTAAGGTAGCCGCCTTAGTTTGGAAGTAGGTGGCTAGGTGCAGGGCTGTCGTAGTCTTGCCCACTCCGCCCTTAAACGAAGCAACGGTTACTATCATTACTGCCACAAGCTAACTGCTACTGGCAATTGTACTTCAAATATAGACATTTAGATTTTTAAATGTTTAGACACTTAGATGTTTAGACATTTTTTACTCTCAGTTGTCTGGACAGCAAAGAGCGCGACTCACGGCTGATTTGAAAGGTTATCGTATAGTTCTGCTAGTTTTTCACCAAGTTCTTTTTCCGTGTGCTCTAGCTCAACAAGCTTTTGTGACAAGCGCTTTTTATCTTCAGGAGTTCTAGCCGCAGATATTTCTCGTCGCACCAATTCTTTTTTTCGTTCCCACCTCTTTTTATGTCCAGAGGGTGTCGATATGGCAAATACGCCACCAGCTTTAAACTCTAGTTCTTCTAACTCTTGCTCGTACTTTTTTTCTGCGGGAGTCATGATCGTTTTTACTCTTAGTTTATAAGCGCCTATTCATCAGTCGCCTAGCTGCGGCGGCAGTTAACTCCATTTCGGGCGCAAGGAGCGAACCTTCTCCTGTTTCCACAAAACCTATTTTCTGATAAAACTCGACCGCATCGGGTATGGCATTAAGAATAATCCGACCATAATGCCCGTTGCCGTTGCTTTCTTTAGCTAGTTCAGCCATCAATGCTGTTGCAGCTTTCCTAACCGCTCTAGGCGAGTCTCCTGTTACATTCCAAGGCGCAGTGGCTATGTATTCTACAAACAGATGATCGTCCATATCAATGACTATGGCTCCAGCTTGCAAATTATCTTGGTCGTCACGGACACCTCTAAAGTCTTCAGGTGCAGTCAGCGCTTCTACCTGAATAAACGATATAACTCTAGCATTTTGTTCAATTCTTCTCCGAATTTGCGAGTCGGCGTATAGCGCAAAAAGTGCTTGATTGACATTCTCTTGTGCGACTCTATCCCACTCTTCCAAGTCTCCTCGGACAGTATAGTTTGCTTGATTTACAACAGAAAACACAGTGAATAATAGCTGATTTGAAATGGCACGCTAGATAAGCGTAAGTCTTTACATGGAACCCTAAAACCTGGAATCCTTTTACCATGATACCATCTAGGTATAACCTTGATATTAATAAAAGCGCTTGCTTACCTAAATTTTACCTAGATATATACCAAGACATGAGTAATACAGGGCGCAACAAAAAGCTGGCATCGTTTAACTGCGACGAAGAACTGTGGTCTGCTTTCATGCGTCGCTGCCAGGAGCAGGGGACGACCGCGACCGCGACACTCACCCAATTCATTCAACTTTACCTGGATGGCAAGCTGGATAACCTAGACGCAAATATGTTGGGCGGTCGCTTTGACCAACGAATCAAGGCAAGCGTGGATGAGTATCTGGGGAAGCAGCTACCGTCACACCTGGATAAATATCTAGCGACGAATCAAGATAAACATTTGTATTCCACAGTCGTTGCCTTATCCGAGAAAATTGGCTCCCTAGAAGCACGTCTATCCACAACAACTGTCCGCACTTATCCCAAGAAAACCAATCCTCCTAAAGAGCGTGAATTTTGGTTTATTCAGGACAGAGCTAGATATTTAGGCGTAGCCATCAATGCAGACCAACGCCTCAAAATCGAAATGTTTGCCAATGCGAATTATCAGGAGCGGCATGGACAACTCCCCAGGAGGCAACCCTATAGAGGCAATCAAGCTTTTGCCTACCCAGCAGCAGATTTAGATATATTAGATGCCAACATCAAGGGCGTAGTCAAGAGAAGATAGGCATCGAGACTTCATCTGCACATCTACTCACCATAGTGATAACTGCCCTAGCGAGACATTTGAGCGCTTGGCTCTAGTGTGCAGGGCTAGGTGGCTTCCGAATTTAGGACTCCCTTGAACTTACATATAGAAGCGGTAGTAAGGCTCGTAGTGATCATTCTCTCCAAGATACTTCAGGACATCTCCAACCTGCCGAGCCGCCCGGATAGTGATAGGGTCGAAGCGATCAAATTGAGTATTATTCCAGTTCATCTTCGTTAGCGCTAAGATTTCTCCGGCGAGGTATTTAGGTGTTTGCTCAACCCGCTCACACCGAAACTGAAGCGAACGCGGCGGATACTTGCCGGGATAGGTAGCAAAAAAATCAACGCTGCCACGGGTGTAGAGAATATGCGTCTGCTCATCCATACTCAACAGCGTCCCCCGCAGCGGTGGGTAGTTGCCATAGCGGAACAACCGGGTAGACGACTTGCTCAAACTCAGAAAGTCTGCTGTACCGATATTATGTTGTTCAAGTGCTACCCTAAACCCATCTACCTCCTCCAACACAAACTTTGAAGATTTATGCAAAACAATCCTGGCTGGCAGGGTTTGATGTTCTCTTCGATATGCTGTTAACACATCACTCAGTAGCTTGAAAGCATCTTCGGATTGTAGATAGGGCTTTTTGTCATCCTTCGTCAGTTTCGCCGCCCCACCTTTGAGAATGACTCCATCGCCCCGCTCATTAAAGATCTGAGCAGTGCTAGTAAATAACTTGGACTGATCTAGCGTTTTATAGAAGCTGATACCCATGTAACAAGTTGTCAAATCACGAGGATCGCGCACTAGTCGCCACGGAGTGCCGATCGCCTTGTAATACAGAGCCGTGTAAAAATTCCAGGCACGGGTGGCATCATCCTGTAAGCTCTCTGTTTGATCTATTTTCCCTCGCCGCCGCCGGCGTTTGGTTGCATCATAAGTCGCTGGCAAAATAAGCTGAGTGGGTTGCTTTTCCTGCATTGCCCTTGCCTTGAGTAAATCCCGGAAATCTAGCTTAGATTCCCGCTGCTCCGTGGTAGCGGCTACTTCTGTAGTATCGCTTTCTGCCTCATTGTTAGATTCCATCAATTCCAGAATGCTATCCGGCACTGCACAGATGACAATTCCCGGATCAATCTTTTGAGCTAAATACTGCAATTCATCAAAAAAGAACGCAACTGCTTTTTTAACCCGTTCATTTAAATCAGGCTCTTTACGAAGCTCCTCAAGATCCTTTGTCGGAATCGTACGATTAAAGGCAGAGTCTGTAGTCCAAAATAGAGGCAGGTTCTCTTCTCCACCAAATCCAGGGAACTCCGGAAACAAGTAATGCTTTTTACTCTCCTTTGCTGCAATTCCCGCTCTGCAAGTTTCTAGCCAACCTTGGACTCCCTCAACTGTTTCAGGAGTACCAACAATGCCTAATTTGACATCTTTAGGAGAAGAGGCACTACCGCAATCAAACGGCTGGTTCCATCTCATGCCAAAGCGAATGTCGATATGGCGACCGCCATTGCCAAATTCTAATTCTGGTTCTTGTAAAAAATCAAGTTTCATTGCTTTGCATGAAGAGTGGGAGATCGTCGATGGAGTCTTGAATGAGCAAGTTGGCATCTTCTTCAGCTTCATTTTTCAGCCAGCGAGCATCATCAATTCCAACATCCATTTCAAGAGCTTCCAACTCCTCAAACTCAAGAAAAGGATATTTGAGCTTAAGCATATCCATTTGCTGGTCTTCCTTAAGAAAACTTGCCCACATCACCAGTTGCCCAAAAACAGCAGGATGTTTCTCTAGACGCTTAATTCCCTGCAAATTTTTATCAAAATACTTACTTCTGCGATAACCATCTGAAGTGAAAAAGTAAGTTGGGGTGATTTCTAAATACCAGAACTCACCAAACCGCTTGAAAAATCCTTCAAAAGCTGAATGTCGAAAAAAACTAGAGTAGCAAAGTTAGCTAGATAGAGTTAGGGTAAGCTATCAAGCTTAAGGAAATTCAAGTGTTGTAGGTAGCAATGGCGAGAAGAAGCCCCAAACCAGAAGCTATTAGAGAAGAAGTTATAAAGTGTGTG
>JBGTCQ010000251.1:0-32901 GCA_041748755.1 Chroococcidiopsidaceae cyanobacterium
ATAACCCAGAAATCGACTGCGACAAGCTAGCTCACTTTGTCCACAGTCTTAGAAGTCGTTGGCCCTACTTTGCAAATGATGTTTCCCTGCCGTTTCCTTTTCCGTTTGCAATCAAAGCTAAAGAATATGCTGTAAGTGCTAAAGATAGTGAGAAGTTTTTAGAATCCGACGACTTTGAAGCAGAGGATCACTGATCTAGTAAATATCTCCTCTAGCTGTCCTCACTTTACCCAGTTTATAGCAGTAATTACTTTAAAGCTGACTACTGAGCGCTGACCGCTGAAGATTTCTAATTTCGGCAGCTGATCTTTGGTGAGGGTAAACTTCAGCTGGCTGGGTAATATTATCGCTGAGAATTTCCGTGTTGAATCGATAACCCACATTACGCACAGTTTGAATTAAACTCGGTTGTCGCGGGTCAATTTCAACTTTTTTACGCAGCGACAGGACGTGAGTATCAATGGTACGTGGGTTGTCGATAGCGTCAGGCCAAGCGCGGCGTAGCAATTCTAAGCGGCTTAGGGGTAAACCACCAGCTTGAGCCAAAACATAAAGGAGACTGAATTCTTGAGGTGTTAAATCAATAAATTCCCTTTGAAAACAGACGCGGCGTTGCACTAAATCGATTTGAAGATCGCCATAATCGAGATATGCTGGTGCAACGGGTGTGCGGTTACGTCGAATCAGTGCCTCGACTCGTGCTAGAAACTCCTGCATCCCAAAGGGTTTTGTCAGGTAGTCATCTGCCCCCGCTCTTAACCCAGCAACGATATCAGCTTCACTATTACGGGTAGATAGCATTAAAATCAAGGGCTGTTGTCGCTGCAACCAGCGACAAAAATCAATTCCATCACCGTCAGGCAGTTGAGAGTCAAGGATGACAAGCATTGGCTGGCGTGTTAAAAATACTTCCCGCGCTTGATAAAGGCTGGCAGCTTGATTTACTCGGTAGCCCACTTGTTGTAAGTGCCAACTGAGCAGCGATCGCAGATGCGGATTTCCCTCAACTATTTCGATACAAACCGAGCCCACAGTGGCAATTTTCCTTTGCGTTCCTGACTCCAAAAGTAACAAAGCCTGTTTCAAGGTTTTGTAACTATAGCTACCCTAACTTCAACAGACCTGCTCCCAGTGCTATTACTTGTTTTGATCAGATGACTCAACACTTAGGTAAAGTCGAATATTTTATTAAGTTTTTGTTACATTAAATCTTAATACTCTGTTACTGCTTGAACAACGTTATACCCAAATCTTACGATATTGCGATAATTTTGCCGCACTCACCTTAGGTGAGAAAAATACAATCAAAATAGCCCGGCAGGTACATTATACTGGCACTCTTCTCTATTAAAATAGAAATAATCTAAACGTATCACATGCACTTTGGGCGATCGCAAACATTACCAAGCAAAGAAATACTGACTTTAATTCCGCTTATTGTAATTTAAACAAAACTGATTGTAGTCCTCGTGATAGTAGCTTGATGAAGAACTAAAAAGAAAGGGATTTAGTCATTCTACCGCAGTTTGTAGAAGTGAGGACTCAAATTTATAGGGAGCATTAGCCATATTTGACAATAGTTTTGGTTGCTGAAGCCAAAGCAATCGAATAATCCTAATTGACATCAAAGAATGAAAGATACAAACTAAAAATAGGATAATAAACGCTAAAATATGAACTTACACTTTACAATTAAATCTTTTCCCATTCAAACTTCGCATTTTCTACTTACTTATGCTTCAAGACACTCAAACAATCCGCTATTACCAAAGAGTCTCTGACGCCCTCGTCGAGATGTGGAATCGAGGTTATCGAAATGATGAACTTCGTCTGTATTTAGATGGCTATTTAGCCGCTCTGCGACATAGCAACGCGATTGAAGCCTATCTTATCCACCGCTTGGAGGAGGAAGCAACGCGTTTCCTCTATGATCCATTTAACTTTGAAGTACCGCAACCTGAACCAGAATCGGACTACTATTAACGAGGTAACTGCCGATTGTCATCAGTGTGAAACCATACAACGTTATTTTTTAAAGATTTATTTCTAAGTAATTTATTAATAAAATAAAACCCTCTCGATCATTGGCTAAAACCATAATCTGAGAGGGTTTTTATTTGCAAAAAACTTAAATTCAAGAAGCGAGAGCCACTTCCACCATCTGCTGTAATTCGCCCTTCTGGTACATTTCAATCAGTACGTCTGATCCGCCAACAAATTGACCATCAATATAAACCTGGGGAATTGTGGGCCAATTTGAATATTCTTTGACTCCTTGCCGGATTTCGGGGTTTTCCAGAATATCCACTGTCTCGAAGGGTACTCCCAACGTATTTAGCATCTGCACAACATTGTTAGAAAAACCACACTGAGGCATCAGCTTTGTACCCTTCATGAAAACCAAAATCTTGTTCTGGTGTACCAAATTGTCAATTCGCTCTTTAAGTTCTGGAGTCATAAGTCTTTGTTTTTCTATCTATGTCTAGTGTACTTGCTAGTTTGGATTTACTATGAGTTCGCTTAGACCACTTGATCGGCTGCCTGCCAAGCTTGGGGAGTGTAAGTCTTCAGCGCCAAGGCATGGATAGCTTCTGAGGACACGGCTTGCTGCAACGCACCATAAATTAGCTGGTGCTGTTGCACCAATCCCTTCCCCTCAAACTGGGATGAAACCACTGTCACCTGATAGTGGTCACCACCGCCGGTTAAGTCTTGTACCTGAACTTGAGCATCCGGCATTTGCGCCTTAATCATTTCCTCAACCTGTTGGGGGCTAATCATCACAATCCCTTAAAAGCTGCTGCACTCTTTTCTAATTTAACTATTTTGTTGAGGAGGTTGGCGGAGTTGGGTCGCTAACGCCTTCGGATTCGCTACGCTGAGGCGAACTGCTAGGAGTATTACCACTTCCTGAACCGCCGGAATTTGCCCCACCTCTTGGAAAAGGGGCATCTACAAAGCCCAGTTCAAATAACTGCTGGTAGGCTTTTTTACCCAAGTCCCGTGTCGGGTTCTGACTGCGGATAATCTGAACTAGCAAAGGCACAGCCAATTCCGAGTTATTTTGCGCTCGGTGTACTAGTGCTAGCTGATAGGTTGCATCATCTCGCATTTGTGCAGTTTCTAGTGCCTTTTTCCTTTGGCTATCGGCAAGGCGATTATCTATTCCAGAAAAGCTAGAAGCTAGCTCTTGATAGAAATTAGATATTTGATTGAAAACCTGACGAGCTTCCTGAAATTTGTTAGCAGCCAAGGTATAGTTTTGAGCAGAAACCGCACTATTCGCCTCTGACATCAAACGCTGTCCCCCTACCACACTCAAAAGGCTGTTATCTTGAGTTACGGGACGAATAACATTTGGATTTGTCGGATCAAGCGGTTGTGCTTGATTGGGACTGTCTGGAAGATTTGGGACAGGTGTCTGAGCATTGACTGGTGGGATTAATGTCAGGGTTGCCATAACTGGTAGAAACGTTAGGCACGTATGGCGGAGGAAGCGAACAGTTCCAGCAAAAATCATGGAGTAACTTAGGGCGCTATAGAGAACATAAGGCTAATTGAAACTTCGGGTATCTTAACTCCGATTGAGTCTTTCACAAAACCAGTGGATACTAAGAATGCTATGTGGCTGGATTAAATCAATATGGGGCGATCGCGTAAATTCTCCCAATTCCCGCTCTCTTCAGCAAAGTGCAGTGATAAAAAATCCAAGGTTTTCCTGAGGATAGACTTGATTTCTAAGCTATTAGTTCCCTAATTTGCCACCGACCGCCTTCCACAGTGACTAACCAGGATGTAAATAAAAGCAATACCTCAACCTTGTTGCGCTTTAGAATTTTGGTGGTTCCAATTCTGGCTGTCCTCTCAACTGTGTAAGTGCCGCTGCCAAATCAGCTGTCAGTTGTTTTGCATTCTGTTTTACAGAGCCTACGTTGTAATCTGCTACCCGGAGGGGAGAACCGATGCAAATTTTGACATCGCAGCCCCACTGCGGGAAAGGTTGGCTGTAACAAATACTAATGGGTACAATATTCACCCCCAGCCCTGGATGGCTTGATTCTGCACTCAGAGCTAAACGAGCCAGCCCAGGCTTTAGCGGGTGTAAGTAACCATCCCGAAAGATATTGCCTTCGGGAAAGATCACCTGCATTTCTCCCTGCTGAAGTAACTCGACTCCATGCCGCAGAGTGGCGATCGCCGGGTGGTCAGTATCTACAGCAAACCCTCCCAAGCGCCGGACAAACCAACCTTGAATTCCTCTAGACTCATTTGCTGACACCATAAACCGTAAGTCTCGACCTGTGACACCCCGACCAGTGGCATAGGGGACAAGCAATGCATCCCAACGGGAACGATGGGTAGGAGCCAGGATAACCGGGCCACTGATAGGTAGATTTTCCTGCCCAGTTATTTCAATCCGTCCAAAATACAACGGTATGACAAGTTGCCGTCCTAAGGAATAGGCTAGCCTTGCTACCCAAGGCGAAACATGAGAAGTAACAGGAGCCACCTTGGTAATCGTTGAAGTTTCCAGAGGATCTGAGTAGGTGTCGAGCTGCATCATATCGGTGGCTAGGGACTATAAGGAACAAAAGTTCTCAAAGCTTTCTTACCACCGTAAATTCTCTTGTGCGGCTTGTCTTCTTAGAAAGGACACTTCGAGCAGCGTCATGCAATTAAGTATGTTTTCTAATTTTACGAAAAAGCCGCCGTTTGGCAAACCAGGTTTGCAGTTGTTGACGACACGCTGACTCTAAAATGCCGCCTAGTACCGCTAGGCGGTGATAGGAACAGGCGCTATCAGGAATATTAGCAACTGTACGGATAGCACCAGTTTTTGGGTCATCTGCTCCATAAACTAAAAGACCAAGCCGTGCTTGTACAATTGCCCCAGCACACATCGGGCAAGGCTCTAAGGTGACGTAAAGGGTACATTGATTTAGGTGCCAGTTTTGCAAAGCATAGCCCGCTGCCCGCAGAGCCAGAATTTCTGCATGCGCTGTGGGGTCTTTGTCGCGTTCGCGCCGATTTTCGGCTTCTGCAATCAAGTTACCAGTTGCGTCAACGATGACTGCTGCGACTGGAACTTCCCCAGCTTCACCTGCTGAGTGGGCGAGTGCTAGAGCGCGACTCATCCATTGCTGATGAATGAGATATCTTGAGTCGTCGATTATCGGTGGCGATTCAATACTCACGAGTTTAGTCAGGCTGTACTAGCAGAGGCTCAAGCTGACCTTGTTGGTCTAACTTATAAATATCATCGCAACCGCCGAGGTGCTGGTTATTAATGAAAATTTGGGGCACACTTCGACGACCATTAGCACGTTCAGCCATCAGGTTTCTGGCTGATTCATCGCCGTCAATTTTATATTCCGTGTAGTTGGCACCTTTCCACCAGAGCAACAATTTGGCGCGGATACAAAAAGGGCAAGTTTGCCAGGTGTAGATTTCGACATTTGCTTTGATGCGCTCTGGATGCCGATTTAAAATGGGGTTGAGGAAGTCCAACATAGTTTAACTTGTAAATTTTGTGTGTACTTAGACGCTAATTATCCTCTGGAGCCTGGTAAATTACTGGGCAGATAAGAGCGATGTCCAACGACTGGCTTACGCCTACGCTTCTAGTAGTGCTAATCCAGCTAAACTTATATCTGCTTTCATCCACACTGAAATTTGAAAAGAAGTTGATGGACTAAGGAAGGAGCAATAAAGATTCCCCTTTCCCTGCAACTACATCCGCAGTACCTTAGTACCCGCAATTGAGGCATTGTTTACTTCTGCGACCTGGATACCTTGGATGTAAACCATTGTAGCGTTCCGGTCACTACCGCTTTCTGCATAGATATCATAATTCATCACAGTTTTACCCTCTGTAGTGACATCGAAGCTACGTTTACCAGTACGGTCGCCGAACTGATTTGGAGTAGCCCAGAAGGTCTGATAAATTTTGTCGTCTCTTGTGTTAGCGATCGCCGGAAGAGTAGCTGTATCGTGTGATTTTTAATTTAGTTGCCAAGGCTATCCAATACCCACTAGCAGGCGGTTAAGTAAATGTGATTTTAGACAGTAGCAGTCACTATATTCTGATTTAAATCGAAGAGCAGGGCTTTAGCATTGCGACTGAACAGAAGCGGATTTTTGAGACTTCTAGCAAATGAATAGTAAGCGCTCTCAGCATCAATATTCATGCCTTTGAACTCCAGAACGGAGGTTTCCTCAATATTTTTAATACTTCGTAATAAATTAACATAATTAACAAGGAGCACAACGAGTCAATTATCAGGATAGAGGTTAGAGGCTACGAATAGCCTTGAACTCCTAAAAGCGCGTGCAGTGTTTTACAACATGGTAAGCGACTCAGCATAAGTAATCGCACACCTCAACTCGCGGCGATCGCTTCTAACAGACAATGGCTAACAAAATCATCAACGGTCAACAAGGAACAGAAATGGCTAACATTAAATTTGTTAAAGAAAATCATGAAGTCGTTGCGGCAGATGGGGCTAATCTCAGGTTACAAGCCCTTCAAAATAACATTGACATTTATACCTTTGTAGGCAAGATGATGAATTGTGGGGGTTACGGTCAGTGTGGTACGTGTATTGTTGAGGTAGTTGAAGGCATAGAAAATCTTTCGCCCCGGACACAAGTAGAAAACCAGAAACTGAAGAAAAAGCCGCAAAACTACCGACTTGCTTGTCAAACATTGGTAAATGGACCAGTAAATGTCGTAACAAAGCCCTAACTAATTTGACTCCTTAAATATATGTGTACTTTGAACGAGCAAAGGTACAGTGTAGTGGCACGGGTTTTATAGAAAATATAGCTATTATTCAGTAGAGAGGTAGCATGTGTTTTGTCTCTACTCGCACAACTTATAGGACAAACATCTTTCTTTACGGCAATCAATATACCTTTAAAACCCACTTTTGTAGTGTCGATGATGATATCCTAAAGTTGTTGACTCGAAATCCGAGAGAGGCTTTCTTTCAATGCAAGTTAATGATTTAGGGTTTATTGCGAGCATCCTGTTCGTACTTGTCCCCACTGTGTTCCTGTTAATTCTGTACATTCAAACTGCTAGCCGCGAAGGTAAAAAAGATTAAAGATTTTTAGTAGTTTGTGCCAAAGAAACCCCTATACAGCATGGTATAGGGGTTTCTTGCTGTTAATCAGCTGTACGAGCCAATAATACTGGGCATTGGGCATTGACTCGGACGTAATCTGATAAAGAAGCGCCCAACAGTCGATCTAAATCGACGAAACTTTTAGCAACTGAGGGACGACGATCGGGAGAACCCAGCACTAACAGGTCGACATTCATTTCCTCTGCCAAACGGCAAATTTCTGTACTGGGATTGCCATTACTTGTTACACAGCGAGGCTGGACACCTTGTTTTTTTGCCTCTGCGATCGCGGAAGCAAGAACGGGATCTTTTTCTATAGCTGTCGATGTTGATGACGCTTCACTGGGCTTGCCACTCAAATCTTTATTGACGTGTACCAAAATTAACTGACCTCCCTTAATATCTTGCAGAAGAAACAGTGCCAACTTTAAGCACTGTTTTGCAGCATCAGAACCGTTCACTGCCACCATAATCCGGTTAATTCTTTTAACGTAGATATCGTCTTTTACTAATAACATCGGGCGAGAGGACAACTGGAAAACATACTGACTGACCGAGTTCGCTAAAATCGACTGTAGCCGCTTTAGCCCTCGTGAACCCATAATGATCAAATCAGCATCGATTTCTTCGGCTACCTGACAAACCACATTCTTAGGTTCGCCTTGTCGCAGAATTGAAGAAACTTGGCTTGGATCTAAATTCAAAGACTGAATTGCTTCAGCAAGAATTTTACCTCCTTGTTCCCACTTAGCTGTCATAACTTCGGCGGTAGCTTGGGCAGGAACGACGTGCAAGACAGTGACGGCTACCTTTTGAATCGATGGCAGTTCTTTCAAAGTTTTGAGCATTTCTTCCGCATGTCCCAATCCAGAAACAGCCAGCAAAATTTTCTCTATCATAAGTTGCCTCGTTGTTAACGTAGTTTTGTTTTTTCGCTCAGTGAGCAATGAAGCTTAATTGTTAAGCAATGTAAAGCAAACTACTGAGCAGCAAACAAGGTATTTTATAATTTAAGTGTAATTGCGAATTTATTTAATAATTTTAACGATTTGTTATTTTAAATTCCTGATTTAACGACGTAAAACTAATTATTAAGTAATTAAATATAAAAGTATTTAAATAAAAGAATATGTATTTAAATTAAAATTAAAACCGGATGATCTTTTATTTAAATACTCTAATTTATCTAAAAATTTAGCATTTCCAAAATATAATTTTTTCTATTATTAACACCAGAGTTGGAACATCCCTTGAATGTCCTTGAACTTACAAAAACAGACTCAGCAGAACTTGAAGGCTATCTAGCTGCTGGTGAGTGGTTCTTGCGTGTGCGCAAGGATGGTTTCCAACCAGCTTGATATTCGTTAGGTTTTCACACCCTTTTTTCTCACCTCAAGTTACCTGCCGCAAAATCTGAGTTCACCAATGTATGATTCAGACGAATTTTGCCGAAAGGGAATTGGCAACCCGTGCGTCCTTCGGCTACGACTTGGAGTTTGCAATTTTGTCGTTGGTCGAAGGATCAACCTTTTGTGTACCTCATTTACATTGCTCCAACACAAGCAAGAATGAATAACTTTTCTTGTGCATCGAAGAATGCGATCGCAATGACATCCAGACATGTGGCGTATTTATCTTTTCTGCCGCTGTCCAGGTCGAACAAGTCGTTATAGAATTGTTAAACCTAATGCTTTGAGATTTGCTGTCAAGTTCAACTGGTAATCCGCAGTACAGTGAAAATAGATCCATTAACGTTCTGCCGCTCCAATTAGTGCAAAATTTTGTTAATTTAAACTTAATCAAGCATTAAAGTGGTGTTACACTTTGTATAGCTGTACCTCCTCCATAGGTGGTAGTAAACTAAACTGACTCATTATTATGATGGGTACAGCAAATCTCTTTATCTAAAAATAGGTGTGAGGATAAGAGGAATCATGTCTAAAATCTTGTGGAAATCCCTGGTGATTAGTCCAGCTATTCTGGGAGCGGTTTTAGTCGTTTCGTCTTCAGTTATGGCGGCGGCTACAACATCAATGACTGTTGAAGCTATCAAGTCTCCGGCTGTAGAGCCGGAGGAAGCACCGAATGTCGTCGTAGCAACTACAGCTGATCCTGTTAGTGCGTCAGAGCAGTTAGAGATTGCCAATCATAGTCCGGCAACTCCGATAGCGGCATCTGCAATTACTTTAGAGCAGGCGACGCTGGGTGAGAAGGAAAATCTTACCCCAACCGTTTTAAATCAAAAAGAGCAACTTATTTCTGAAAAGTCAGAAGTATCAATAGCTCAAGCGGTTACAACACCCGCACAGGTAACTCCTGCTGCAACCCCAGCACAGACATCGGTCAACGCTTTAGATCAAATCAACCGCTACAGTAACGAGGGTAAGGCAAATAACTCAATTGCTCAAGTTACCTCGGTTTCTCAACTGTCTGACGTTCAACCTACAGACTGGGCGTTCCAAGCTTTGCAATCCCTAGTAGAGCGCTATGGATGTATTGCTGGTTATCCAGATGGCACGTATCGTGGCAACCGAGCGATGACACGCTACGAGTTTGCCGCTGGTCTTAATGCCTGTTTAGACCGCGTAAATGAGCTAATTGCTGCGGCTACGGCTGACCTAGTGACAAGAGAAGACTTAGCTACACTGCAACGGCTACAAGAAGAATTTGCTGCTGAACTAGCAACGCTGCGTGGTCGGGTGGATGCAGTTGAGGCAGTGACAGCAGAACTGGAAGCAAATCAGTTTTCGACTACAACCAAGCTAGTTGGTGAAGTGATTGCAGCGGTTACAGATACTTTTGGAGACAATGTTGAAGATAACACTGTATTCCAAGACCGCGTGCGTTTAGACTTCCAGACCAGCTTTAGGGGTTCAGACGTACTGCATACCCGGTTGTCAACTGGTAATGCGCAACTATTTAGTTTCAACCCTCTTAGTGGTGATGATTTTAACCCTGCGGCAGCAGGTGCATTTGGAACATTTGAGGGTACTCAAACATTTAACGTATCACCCGACGTAGCTAACGATGTCTTCATTGATTGGATAGCGTATGACTTCCCGATATTTGGGAATTCGCGGGGTTACATTGCTGCCACTGGGGGGATTCACAGCGACTACGCTGCTACTACCAACCCATACTTTGAAGATTTCGACGGCGGTAGAGGTGCCCTTTCTACCTTTGCTCAAGAAAACCCAATTTACCGAATTGGTGGTGGTGCAGGTGCAGCAGTCAACCTTGCCTTTGGTGGCGGTGGCATTTTCAGACCGAGTTCACTAACCTTGGGTTACCTAGCAGATAATGCCAGTGAACCTGGTGTAAATTTTGGTTTAGGAAACGGTGACTACGCTGCTTTAGCACAGCTAAATTTTAACATCAGCGATCGCTTTGGCATCGGGGCAACCTATGTCCACGGTTATCACAACGTGGGTGACGGTATCTTTGATATTGGTGGTTCTCTTGGTACCAGCAACCAATCTGTTGGGCCAATCGTTGGTACTGCTCTTGCCAACAATCCAAGTTTACTTACAGGTATCCAAACTCCTCTCGTAACTAATTCCTATGGACTTGAGGCTGCTTTCCGACTGAGTGACAAGATATCAATTAGTGCTTTTGGCACTTATACGGACACCATCCTTATTGGTTTAGGAAGTGCCGAAATCTGGACTTTTGGCGGTGGGGTTGCTTTCCCCGATTTAGGTAAGGAAGGGAACCTCTTGGGTATCTTCGCAGGTGTAGAACCTACCCTAACAGGTCTTGACGCTCCTGGAGTGGGAGGTGGCAGCTTTGATAATGACTACGGTCTTCACATCGAAGGTTTCTATAAGTATCAGTTGACGGATAACATCTCAATAACACCTGGTGTTATTTGGTTAACGTCTCCCGGTCAAAGTGATGATAACGAAGACGTAGTCATCGGTACACTCAGAACAACTTTCAATTTCTAGGCTGTTGTCGAGTTAATTTTGCGTGTAAAGGCTATACAGTCCCGCTATTAAGCGGGGCTTTTTTGTGTTAACCCAAACTATCAAACCCCAGTGGAGAACCGTAGTATAATCAAAGGAGAGCCTATCATGCTAAATATGACTTGTGGAACTCTCGTGTAAATGTGAATATGCGCTTCTTGCCCTGTTAGAACTCGCAACTCAATACAATGAAGGCGAACCGCTACAAATTCGGCAGATTGCGACACAACAAAATATCCCAGACCGCTATCTGGAACAGCTGCTAGCGACGTTGAGGCGTGGAGGTTTGGTTAAAAGCCAACGTGGGGCAAAGGGCGGCTATATCTTGGCGCGAGAACCCTGGAAAATTACGCTTCTAGAGGTTTTAAACTGCTTAGAGGGGTTAGACTCTAGGTCTTCTGAAGAAGCTAATCATAAAACAGTAGAGAGTACCGTAGTTCAGGAAATTTGGCAGGAAGCACATCAGGCAGCTAACTTAGTCTTACAAAAGTACACGCTTCAGGCTCTTTGTGAGCAGAGAGCTGCCAAACGGCAGTTGGACATAATGTACTACATCTGAGGCTAAAGTCTAGAGGATAGGTAGGGGTTAGGACTGAGGAGGCAAAATTTAGAGCCTCTAAATCTTGACTTGTGACTTCTAAAAACAACAACTAACAACTAATAAAAGCTATGCATATTGCCCATGACATTACAGCGCTAGTTGGTCGTACTCCGCTGGTGCAACTAAACCGCATTCCTCAAGCCGAAGGTTGCGTTGCTCGAATTGTAGTGAAACTTGAGAGCATGAATCCATCTGCCTCGGTTAAAGATCGGATTGGTGTCAGCATGATTAATGCGGCAGAATTGGAGGGACTGATTACTCCTGGCAAGACGATTTTGGTCGAACCTACTTCAGGAAATACAGGAATTGCCTTAGCAATGGCAGCGTCAGCGAAGGGGTATCGGTTAATTTTGGCGATGCCGGATACCATGAGTAGTGAGCGACGGGCGATGTTACGGGCTTATGGAGCCGAACTAGAATTGACACCGGGAATTGAGGGCATGGGTGGTGCGATTCGACAGGCGCAAGCCATAGTTGATAAAACGCCGCATGCTTATATGTTGCAACAGTTTCGCAATCCAGCTAATCCCCAGATTCATCGGCAAACAACAGCTGAAGAAATTTGGGAGGATACAGATGGGCAGGTGGATATTATGGTTGCTGGGGTCGGCACTGGGGGAACAATAACTGGTGTGGCAGAAGTAATCAAACCCCGGAAGCCGAGTTTTAAAGTAATCGCAGTTGAACCTGCCAACAGCCCAGTTTTGTCTGGAGGACGGCCGGGACCACATAAACTTCAAGGCATTGGTGCTGGGTTTATTCCTCAAGTCCTGAAAGTTGAGTTGATTGATGAAGTGATTACCGTTACCGATGAAGAGGCGATCGCCTACGGTAGACGTTTGGGGCGAGAAGAAGGTCTCCTATCGGGAATTTCCACTGGTGCGGCGTTATGTGCAGCAATTCGTGTTGCTCAGCGTCCAGAAAACGCGGGTCGCTTGATTGTAATGATTCAGCCTAGCTACGGAGAACGCTATTTAAGTACGCCCTTGTTCCAAGACCTGGAGCCGCGAGTAGCCGCCACTGTTACTTAACGCTAAAGTGGTGGAATGGCAAATTCTAATCACTACGACACTCTAAAAGTCAATCCTAGTGCCAGCCAAGCGGAGATTAAGCAAGCGTATCGCCGCTTGGTGAAGCAGTTTCATCCTGATAGTAACCAGGAAACAGCCGACCACGAACAAATTATTCGGATTAATGCGGCCTATGAAGTATTGGGGGATGCTCATAGTCGGCAGTATTACGATCAGCAATCTAGTCCCCATCGGGTAGTTCATCGGGGACGGCAACAGCGAGCAACAGATGCTCAAAACCAATATCGTGCCTCACGACAAACGGGACGAGATGCTGATCAGCAACTGGAGCAATGGCTGCATCAGGTTTATCAGCCAGTCAATCATCTGTTGTGTCAGATTCTCAATTCTTTAGAAGAGCAAATTGAGAAACTAGCAGCTGATCCGTTTGATGATGAATTACTTGATGAATTTCAGGATTACATAGAAACCTGTCGTGACTGGCTCAAGCAGGCTCAAATGATTTTTCGTTCTCTGCCCAATCCCCCCAGTGTAGCTGGAACCGCAGTTCACCTGTATTACTGTCTTAATCAAATTGGAGATGGGCTTGATGAGTTGGGTTACTTCCCACTCAACTACGATGAACACTATCTACATATAGGTCAAGAACTATTTCGAATTGCTGCTGGACTGCATAGCGAAGCGCAAGTTTCATTTAATGCATACGCCTAGCATTACCTAGAAGAAACGAGAGAATAGTTCATTAGAGGAGCAATAGTCTCTGAGTCTTGGATTTCCACAGATAGTGCAATTTATCTTTCCCTTTGTCAAGCCTACTGAAATGGTTACAGGAATTAGTTTATTCTAAAGGCAGCTCAAGTTAAGATTTCTTAAATATTGTCCCCAGTGTCTTCATGCAATGTATTGTCAATCGTCGCGCTCAGTTTTCAGCCAGTCACCGATATTGGTTACCAGAACTGAGTGAAGCAGAAAATATTCAGCGATTTGGTCTTTGCACCCGCGCACCCGGACATGGACACAATTATGTGCTGTTTGTCTCTATTGTTGGGGAGCTAGATATATACGGTATGGTGCAGAACTTGTCTGAAGTCAAGCAAGTAATTAGCCAACAAATTACCAGTCAGTTAGACTTTTCCTATCTCAACGACACTTGGCAAGAATTTCAACAAACCCTGCCTACAACGGAAAACATTGCTCGAATTATCTGGCAGCGGCTTGCGCCCCACTTACCTCTAGTCCGCGTACAGTTATTTGAACATCCTGAACTTTGGGCAGATTATCAAGGAAACTCAATGGAAGCCTATCTCACTGTTAGCACTCATTTTAGTGCCGCGCATCGCTTGGCTCATCCTGATCTCAGTTATGAAGAAAACTTGGAAATTTACGGCAAATGCGCTCGTCCTAATGGTCACGGTCACAATTACCACTTAGAAATAACGGTTAAAGGGGAAATTGACTCGCGCACGGGAATGATTGTTGATTTAGGTGGTTTGCAGCAGGTGATTGAAGAACTAGTAATTGAGCCATTCGATCACACCTTTTTAAATAAAGATATTCTTTATTTTGCTGATGTAGTTCCGACAGCTGAAAACATTGCAGTCCATATTTCTAGTTTACTGCTAGATCCTATTCAGGAAATAGGAGCCGAGCTGCACAAAGTCAAATTGATCGAAAGTCCTAATAACTCTTGTGAAGTGTACTGCACTCAATCAGAGTCAAGCGTAGTCAGCACAGCAGCAAGTAGGATAAAAGTGGCGAAGCTGCAACAAAGTGCCATGTAGGCTGAACTTTCTATCTAGAGATTCTAGAAAAATTATTGCGCTTGCAGATCTCAAGCAGTGTCAAGCTACAGACGCTCATGCACATTTAACCGGAACGTTCCGTAAGCATTGACATGACTCCAAATTAAGGGAGTTAACACTCGTAAGTCTTTCTTGAGCAGCCGCTTCATCCAAGCTGGTGAAGCTTACTTAGTCGAGAGTGAAAGTGATCGCTTGCTGCTAACTTTTTAAATGGGATTGCTATATATACGGGCAACTATACTGAACTCTTCCAGTTTAACGGTTAGAACGTCTTTGGGTAACATCCTAAAGGCGTTTTTAACATTTAATGGGGACTGGCAATACCGTTACTCTAGGGCGTATAGCTTGCCTGGATTTTACGCACACAAACTATTTCAAGAGGTGTGCTGAACAATTAAACATTTTACTAATAAAAACTTATCCAATTTTGGATTTTAAGTTAGAGAAGCAGCCGAATATGAAGTGTCCGCAGAACCTGTGTTCTTCCAGTAATAACTCGGATGACGTTGCTTGAGAAATGAGCCGACAATCCTAATAAGGATGTGCTTTTATTCAACATCGTCAATTTACTTGTTTAAGGTTCTTCCACCATTTCTAAATAATCATTTCTCTCAATGGCTCGACAATGAACAATTCTTCCGCCATCGACTCGCTGCTATCAGAACGATTCACGGCTTACATGAGAACCGAGGAAGTACTCGAATGGAAGCAAAATCACAAGATAACCCTGGAATCAGCTTATACAGAGCAAGTAACTACCCACGTAAAAGCCGAGGCGGCATGGCGCGAGGTCGAATCTCTAAATGCTGAATTAGATGCTATGTCTGCATCTGCGTCTTTAGTGGATTATAAACCAGCAGTTGTTGATTTGTTGGAGCGTCTCAAGCTTCACATAGCTACAAATAGCTCAGTACAAAACTTTGAGAAAGACGTTCATGCAGCTACTAAGCTAGCTAGTGAACTTGGTTTGTTTCCTCTTAAATGTGGAGTATTTGGTCTAGCAACCTGGTTGCAAGATACTGTAGCTCCATGGATTTCTGAAGCTCAGACGGCACTCGATTACTCTGACAATGTGGCTACAAAAATGACTGATGCTAATTCAGTCGTACAGTTGTTCATTCAACATTCAAATTATCTTGCCGATTTACAGCGGAAAAAACAACAAGCTCTTAAAGAACCAATAAACTTGCAGCGGGAAATTGAGAAGTTAAAAGGTCTTCAATCTAAGCTTAGATTGGCTATAAATGAGCTTGAAGAATGGTCATCTACAGCTTATTGGCAGCTATACGAAACATGGAGTCAGTGTTTCCAAAAGTGTCAACGATTGACAGAAGAGTTAATCTCATTACCATTAGGTTTGAATACGCTTGTACAAGAGATAGGATGTACCCCTGCACTCTGGGAGTTCTATTACAAACGGGGACTAACTGAAGTAAGTACACTGTTTGTTAAGCATCACGAATGGGCTACAGTTTCCAGAATTGGAGAATCCATATATTTACTACTTGTGCAAACACCGCCAGAGCTAGCCTCTATATCACTTACTGAGGATGCAATCTCCAAAACGGCTAATGCATTTGAAATCCAAAATCTACGTCCTGTCCCAGCTCTCGAAAAGTTACACCAGCTTGCTCACCAAACCCTTGAACAAATAAATCGATCATTTCACTATCTGTGGGATAGTAATACTGAAACTCTACGTGGTCATAGTCGTCCTTATTGCGCGGCAGCAAAAATCAAAGCGGTTAAAAGACAAACTTTAACCATTGTCCAAGGTGCTAAACCAAGTGCTATTGAACCCACTTTGAGACGGATTACAGACGAAACTGTCAGCAGTATCGTTACAAGTGTCCAGACATGGCTAAACAAAATACAGGCTGAGACAGGACAAGAACTTCAGCGACTGGAAAAACAGTCAAATGACCAAGTGAGGCTCGCAGCTAACCTTCAGACACAAATATTTGATATCCAAAAGCAATTAGATACTTTTCGTCGTGAAGGTGATATCAAGTTTCGTAGAGTTATTTTACTTTTACAAGAAACTGTTCATCTACAACAGATGCCCAAACCACTGCAAGTTCTAGTTGAACAATATCTCAAGAATCCTTCAGATATTCTTAATCAAGTATCAACTTTTTCAGAGAACGTGCATTTTTGGACAAATCGTACAGAAAAACTTGGAGCATTTATTTCTTTTTTGGATGCTTTTACTACTATCTCTATCATCAAAGATGCTGTTAAAATTGAACTTTCCAGCCGCAAAGATATTACTCAAAGCATATTAGAACAACTGACAAAACTTCGTGTTCAACTACATGAAGTAGAGGTGCAATTACAGCAACAATTAGACAATCTAACATTTGAACGTGCTTGGTGGCAGCAAGTTTGGCAAGCTATCCCTGCTCATTTAAAACCGACGGTTCTCAGTAATAGTTTAAAAGCTAACTTAGAAACTGTAAAACTACTTATAGCAAATCCTGCTGAATTATATAGACAAAGTAAAGTTACTGCTGAGGAGTATGCTATGAGTGTTGAAATAAAAGTAAGTTGTTTTGTTAGAACACTACCCCACTACCATCTGAAAGCTTTGCCAAGACAGCAGAACGAAATGAGACATCAGTGTACAAATTATGATGAAATTATCAGAGTAATAACAGGAAATAATGAAGCTTATATGCTAATTAAAAGGCGTGTAGAAGTAGCTATTTCAGCTACACAAATTGGAATTAATGAATATTTATATGGGATTCAAAACGTTGCATAATGCTTTTGGGTAACATTATAAACAAAGCCTGTTTCCGCAGGTTAACATGGCCAAATTACTTATTATTCCGCGCAGGTGGACTAGCCTCCGGCAAGCCGCAAAGCGTCTACATTTATATAGCCGCGAATTCTATTAGCCAGTTACTTCGCAAGAATTCTATTGACGATTCAAATTTTAAAAATATCGACGTGCTGAATGGCGTAAATATTGATAAATTCCCCAAGCCATAAGTCCTGGAATTAGATTAAACACAAAGCTGCTACCTAAAAACCATAAAACATCTGGGTAAAATAGCTGAGATATATTCAAAGCGCTAAAACTTCTTGCTAGGAGGAAAATGCCAAAAATGGCATTACCGCCCAAAATGAGTGCAAATAGCGCTAAACCCATCTGCCAGTATCTATAGATGGGTGTACCAGAAATTAGGACAATTGGAGGTTTTCTCTGAAGTTTTCGCAACAGTTGCTCCAGCCGCCAGAACATCCAAAGTAGAAATGGAAATAAACCATAGCTGAGCAAGTGTAGCGGCGGGGAATAACGCGGAGTGCTGGATAGAACATTTACCAGAGCATGACAAATCACAGCATTTAGCCAAGCCCTAGCAATAATTCCCCTGTACCTACCGGAACGAATTAATGTGTGACTAGCTATTCCAAGGGCATAACCCCAAGGTGCAGAAAACAGCGCATGGACTGGAGTACCAATTAATCTGTCAAAAATTGATCCAGTTCCGCTGGCAAGATAAACCCAGTTTTCCTCAGCAGTAAATCCCAGAGCAACAGCTATTGTAAATAGGAATACATTATTGGGGCGGGATAAGGTGAAACGCTGATACTCGTTTGCGTGGCGATTCCAGTATTGCAATAAGACAACACTACCCAACTTACAGCCTTCTTCAATAGGACCAACTTCTACTAGCTGGCGTAGGGCGACTCCGGCTAAAGACTGGGTAATTTGATGCCAATTTACAAACCAGTTTCCTAAATACTCAAACCCCCACTCCCAAGCCAGGGCAACAAAGCCTGATAAAACCCCGATGACAAAGATTAGTAACAGCCTCAGCAGGGGTAGCGTAGGGGAAATACGGCGATAGTAGTAAACGAGAAGTAAAAGTGGTGGCACAACTGCCCATACCACAAGTTGTACACCCACTTAGTTACTATGCCATCTGGGCAATTACAGTTCGATGGCGGGGGCTATTGCAAGTAATAGTGGGAGCAGTAAAACCAGCTGCGGTTAGCGCCTGTTTAATATCTAAGGCGAAATACTCATCCAGATACGGCTCAGTACTTTTTAGTAACGTCAAAATGTAGGGCGGCATTTTGGCATAAATCTCTGACTGGGGGTTCATATCCATCAACGTTAAATATCCACCGGGACGCAGCAAACATCGCGCTTCATGGAAAATCTGCCGAGTTGCCGACTGGGGTAATTCGTGACACATCAAAAAAGTGGAGACTAAATCAAACGAGTTATCTGCTAACCCAGTAGATTCAGCTGCTGCGTGAAGCCAGTTAATTTGAACATTACGTTGTTGGGAGCGGTAGTCGGCAACGGACAGAAAATAGGGCGACAAGTCCAAGCCAGTAATCTTAGCCTGTGGATAAATTTTCTGGAGGGCAAACGTACTCATGCCCACACTGCATCCTAAGTCTAGGATGTCTTGCGGCTGAGTAGCAATTTGACTTTGAAGGATGTCGTGGTAACTTTGGCGCAACTTGGGATCGCCTTGCACTCCATCCTCAGGACAAATTCCAGCATGAACAGCGTAAGCAGCAACCTCTACTTCTAGAGCGGCTTCCCAGTTGAGATTGCCGTCATCGTAGGCGTGGAATGAGCGGCAGTAGTAGTCTGGGTAGGTAAGTTGAGGATTTTGGACATGCGCCAGATGGGGTTCCCAATCATGCGATCGCAGTGCCTCTACTTCCTTTGTCCAAGGCACTCCAATTTTCTCAGCGCGGTGAATCATCATCTGACGTGCTTGGTGTTTGGCTAAACTTGCTAAAGGCTTGATTGCCAGCACTTTATTAACCAAGCGAGAAGCTAATCCAGGAGCAGTATTTACAACGGTAGTCATAACTAAAAGATCGCAGCTGGAGACTAGGGTTCTCTCAACACCCTACACCTAACTAGGGGTGAGAAGCTATTTTTTGCTTACTATACAAGCAGAACTATTTGGTAGTTCTAGGTTTGAGTGCTAATAACATTTCTACTTGAGTGGTTGATTTATCAAAGCTGATATTAGTTATGCCAACTCCGCGAATTGAATCCAAAATAGTGTTGGCTTCAGGCGGAATGGCACTGTTTTGTGCTTGAGCTAAATTGCGAGTGATGGACATGGTTTTGTCCATGTCAAGGTAAAAGTAGCCTCCGTTTGGCTTTTGCAAAGAGCTAGTGATAGTTTTGAAGGTTTCACTGTTGTTGAGCGTTTGCCTGGGAGGAGTAGCGATCGCATCAACTATGGGACCACCAAGAGCGATAAACACCGTGTCTTGATCTAGCCAACCATGCCCTAATAAAGCTCCTAGCGGCACTTGCCATTCGGTTACAGTTTTATTGCCAATGTTTCTCGGCACTACGTTAATAAAGTTATTTTTAGCGATCGCATCGAGTTTACTCAAAGTTGCTTCGGCTGTGGCGCGATTACTGGTATCAACTACCAGAACTCCCCCAAACCCTACAGGAGCCAGAAGCCCTTGATTAGATGGAATTGCAGCAAAGGCAAATTCCCCATCCATCCAGCCAAAGATATCTTTATCCAGGTCAATATTAGCGGTTTTAAGTTGCTGCCTCGCTCCGTCAAGCCCTTGTTGGAGTTGAGCATTAGTTTTTGTCTGCTCTCCAAAAGCGGACCAACTACGACTGATTCCCTGTCCTGTAACAAGGGCGATCGCCTCAGCCGGAAATAAAGTCGCCATCTTGCCAGAAGACTGTTTATACTCTGCCTGGATTGCCTCTGGATCTAGTTTAGCGATCGCCTTCATCCGTAACCCCGCATCATCAATACCAACACCCGCTACTACAGACTTCACCTGCTGCAACTGCGCCAAAGTTTCGGGCGAAAGTTGAGCCGCATTAGGATTAGTGGCTATCAATTGCTGCATCGCACCTGCATAGTCAGGTAGGTAGATTTGAGCGATCGGGTTTTTTACGTTCACACCCCTTGTAAGAGTGCTATATATACCCTCAATACTTGCAAACGAAGGCTCTCCGTTGAACGTGTCAATTGCTTGTTCTACAGCTTTCTGTGCAGGAGCAAACACCAAATAGTCATTCAACACAGCGCTGTAGCTTGTACCCTTGCCTGTAGTTTCTGTAATTTTCTGACCCTGATATGCAATTTCGTTGCTTTTAACTCCTTTGTCTGCCTTCAACTTGTTAGCAAAACTCAAAGCGCTGACTTTATCTTTAATTCCTACTATCATCAACACATTTGGTTCTTGTGCTGATTTTGGTGTAGCCTGTGCAGGTTTTCCTGGGTTTGATGGTAAGACAGCAACCATGACACTACCAACCCAAGGCTTGATATCTTTTTCATAATCAATATTGGATTCAGCCAGCATCTGCTGATTAAAATCCTGCAATCCTTTTTCAATCAACTTTTGGGCTTCAGGAGTACCAAACTGTTGTAATTGTGTCCAAAATCGAGAATCAGTGGAGATAAATGTTGCCATCAATGCTTCATCTGGCACTATTTTGGCGCTAGCAAGAGGACTTGACGCACCTCCAAAAGCTCCTTTGAAGTACAAATATGTAGCTACGCCTCCTGCTACTACAGCAGCGCCAACAGCAGGAATGAGAAACTTTGATTTATTTGCAGGCATTTTTATCTTCCTTAAATTGTTAGGGTAAATGCATTTAAATTTATTCGATAATCAGACAGGTTTATTAATTATGTATTCATCAACACACTTGGGTTTTAATTCAACAAGGTGAGTCAGTCAGATCTGGTGCTGTGGGACTTCAGGATTTGTGAAAGTGCGTCTTTCATCCAAAACGCTTTACCATTGTTTAGCAGCACAGATTGAGCAGATTGCCCAGCGTTGGAGTTCGCCGGAGGGAGTAGGACAGTGGCACTGGGGGCAAAGAGGTAAGCCTTGCGATCGCGCTTGCATTACCTTAGCCCACTGCTGAAAAGTAGTATTTGGGTTGGGGGAATTAGGCTCAAGGCTGTTGGGTACACTAGGTATACTTATCACGGAGCTAGGATGTTCGCGCCATAAACCAGTTTTTGGCTGATCAGCAGTTTGGTTAGGGTCTTTAGGACGTTGCCACTGAGCAGTAGAAAAACGAATATCTGCCAAAGGGCTAGGCAGCTGCGGGTTTAATTTTTGCAAAATGCGTTGGCGCTCAAAAGTTAAATTCTGCGCCCAAGCAGAGCTAGAAGTTGCCACCCATAAAACGTCTCGCTGCATCGAAAGGGGACGAGTATGAGCGGCAACGGCTATTCCAACTGTCTCAGTCCAACACTTGAGCAAGCGCTGAAATGGCTGCTCCTGCCACCTACTTTGCTGTTCTAGAGCGCTTAAAATGTGATTGAGTGATTTAAAAGACATTTTATTAAGAACTGCCAACTGCCTGATGCTTATATAATCCATTTTGCCTATATGACCATTGCATTTTGAACAGGTGTGACACTAGAGCGCGTAGTGCTTATGGCAGTAACATTGAGCAAAATAATTTCTCTACTCTCCACTTCTCACTCCCTTCTTGCAGAAAAGGTACGATACCATTGAGTTTAATACCTCAACTGGGTCTGCTCCCCCCAGAAAAGGTAGCTGAACCAGTGGCGGGAGTAACCACTGTAAGTAGCCTTTCTACCAAAATGGAGAGCCGTGATGGGACTGATTGACCGCATCCTGCGTGTAATTCGCGCCAACCTTAACGCTTTAATTGGTCAAGCAGAAGATCCAGAAAAGATTCTGGAACAAACTGTTACAGATATGCAGGAGAATTTGATTCAACTGCGGCAGGCTGTGGCGGCGGCGATCGCTACCCAAAAACGTACAGAAAGGCAAGCACACCAAGCTCAATCCACAGCAGATCAATGGTATCAACGCGCCCAAATGGCTCTGCAACAAGGTAATGATGCCTTGGCACGAGAAGCGCTAACCAAGCGGAAATCATATCAGGAGACTGCGACGGCGATGACAGCCCAGATTGAGCAACAAAATAGCATTGTGGGCAGGCTTAAAAAGGACATGCAGACGCTAGAAAGTAAAATAGGCGAGGCGAGAACAAAGAAAGATATGTACATTGCGCGGGCGCGTTCTGCTCAAGCCTCCGTAAGACTTAATGAAATGCTGGGCGGAGTCAACACCAGCAATTCCTTGGGTGCCTTCGAGCGGATGGAAGAAAAAGTTTTACAACTTGAAGCTCAATCAGAAGCGATCGCTGAACTTGGAACCGACGATCTGCAAAAGAAATTTGCTTCTCTTGAAGCTAGCAATGATATTGACGCAGAATTGGTAGCAATGAAGACGCAGCTCCTAAGTGGTAAAGAAAACCTTGGTCAGCTACCAGACAGTTCCTCAGCCACTACCAAAAATTCTACTCTAGAAGAGTAAGAATAGCATCTAGTTGCGTAAAGTGTGGATGTGGATGTCATTACTTACAGCTAAATTGAAATCACCTAAATTCTCTTAAGCCTCAAACTTAGAACGGCAACCTGGGAATGAGCTTATCTTAAGAGTAGGGAATTTATGAGATGAGCTCACTCCATTAAATTGAACTAGGCAGTTCATAGCCAGCAGCACAGCGAACGCTTAACTTTGTAAAACGCAAAAGGAAAAACACAGTTATGGGATTATTTGATCGCATTGGCCGAGTTGTCAAATCCAACCTGAACGATATGGTCAGTAAGGCTGAAGACCCCGAAAAAATGCTAGAGCAGGCTCTTTTGGAGATGCAGGAAGACTTGGTGCAGTTACGTCAAGGCGTTGCCCAAGCTATTGCTGCTCAAAAACGCAGTGAGCAACAGTCCAATCAGGCCCAAAATCAAGCAAATGAGTGGGATCGCAAAGCCAGGCTAGCGCTGACTAAAGGTGATGAAAATCTAGCTCGGCAAGCACTAGAGCGCAAGAAGAGTTATGCCGAAACTGCGAATACGCTTAAAGCTCAACTGGATCAGCAAGTCGGTCAGATTGATACTCTCAAGCGTAGCCTAATTGCTTTAGAAAGTAAGATTTCTGAAGCTAAGACTAAAAAGGATATGCTCAAGGCCCGGATTAGTGCTGCTAAAGCTCAAGAGCAACTGCAAAGCACTGTAGGGAGGCTGGGAACTAGCAGTGCAATGGGTGCCTTCGAGCGGATGGAAGAAAAAGTTTTGATGCAAGAAGCTCGTGCGGGAGCAGCAGCAGAATTGGTAGGTAGTGATTTAGAAAGCCAATTTGCCTCATTGGAAGCTGGCAGCGATGTTGATGATGAATTGGCAGCCTTAAAAGCGCAGATGACGCTGGGTTCTGCCAGTTCTCAAAATCAGGCATCATTACCACCTGCTGAGCAAACAACTAAATCAAAATCAACTCAACCAGTTGACGATGATTTAGAACGTTTGCGATCGCAGTTGGATCAACTGTAAACCTGATTGCCCTGCTACTACAAGCCTTGATAGGCAATACCAAGCGCCGAATATCTAATTCGGTAATATTCCAGGGAGTCTATCAGGGCTTTAGTTTCTGCATCATAAAACTCAAGTCAAATGGCAACGCAAGAATCATTAGTCATTAGTTGACCATTCCCACTTACTAGAGGTGGCGCGTGAATAGTTTGCCTCAAGATAACAAAACACGGCAAAATATTGATGCTTTAACATTTAATACACGTTGATTGATGGATTTTTCATATGAGCAGCGTTACTCAAATTACAGATACTGAGTTTGAAACGGAAGTTTTGCAAGCCAGTCAGTCAGTATTGGTGTATTTTTGGGCTTCTTGGTGTGGTCCTTGTCGATTAATGTCGCCATTGATAGATTGGGCTGCCGCTACTTACAGCGATCGCCTCAAAGTCGTTAAAATGGAAGTCGATCCAAACCCTGCTACTGTTAAGCAGTACCAGGTAGAAGGTGTACCCGCACTACGGCTATTTCAGGGAACACAGGTGCTAGAATCCTCAGAAGGAGCAATCGGCAAACAGCAATTAGCAAACATATTAGATACTCACTTTAAGTAGTTAATAGTCATTAGTCATGCCTAAAAACTAAGGACTAAGGACTAAAAAAAATGCAATTTGCCAAGCGTTTAGAATTTCTCCAAGCTAATGTGTTTGCCGACATGGATCGGGCAAAGGCGACAAAGGCTGCGGGACAGGACTTAATTGACTTGTCACTGGGGTCTTCTGACTTGCCGACTGAAAAACACGTTATTGAGGCGATCGCGCAGTCTTTAATTGACCCCAGTACCCACGGCTACTTACTGTTTCACGGCACCAAAGCCTTCCGCAAAGCAGCAGCCAACTGGTACACCCAAAAATTTGGCATTGCCGTCGATCCAGAAACCGAGGTGTTGCCCCTAATTGGTTCCCAAGAAGGCACAGCCCATTTACCAATAGCCATCCTAAATCCAGGAGATTTTGCCCTGTTGCTCGATCCGGGCTACCCATCCCATGCTGGGGGAGTCTACTTAGCCAGTGGTCAAATTTACCCGATGCCACTACGAGCAGAAAACGGATTTTTGCCAGTCTTGGCAGATATCCCAGCACCAGTATTGGCCCAGTCGCGGATGATGGTGTTGAGCTATCCTCACAATCCTACTGCCGCTCTGGCACCAATGGATTTTTTTAAAGCAGCTGTTGCTTTTTGTCAACAATACAACCTTGTACTAGTTCACGACTTTCCTTATGTTGACTTAGTATTTAGCGATACAGCTGTTCCCTCAATTCTGCAAGCCGATCCAGATAAAAGTGTCTCAATTGAGTTCTTCACCCTTTCTAAGTCCTACAACATGGGAGGCTTCCGCATTGGCTACGCTATTGGCAATGCCGAGTTAATTCAGGCTTTACGGCAGGTGAAAGCAGCAGTTGATTTCAACCAGTACCAAGGAATTTTGAATGGAGCGATCGCCGCCCTCAATGGCCCTCAAATATGTGTCAAGGCTGCCGTTGCTACGTTCCGACAGCGGCGAGATGCATTCATTAGCGCTTTGCATCGTATTGGCTGGCAGGCCACTACCCCAGAGGCTACGATGTATGTCTGGGCAAAGCTGCCTAAACCCTGGGACCAAGATTCTGTGAAATTTTGCACCCATTTGGTAGAAACAACTGGAGTTGCTGCTTCACCTGGCGTTGGGTTTGGTAAATCTGGTGAAGGTTACGTCCGGTTTGCCTTAGTACACGATCCAGCTGTGTTGGAAACTGCTGTTGATAGAATTGCCCTAGTTCTGAATTCTAGTTGATTACTTAAGACACCACAGAACATTGGCATTCTTCGTAAACCCAGAAATGAACTCGTGCCTAAACAGGTTTAGTTTGTCTGCAACTTCACACTAGCTTTAAATATAGATAACTTTTGGTTGAGTCATGCTAGTTTAGCTATGTTCCTTGAAACGTAGTTTTAATTGTTGCTTTTAATAACTTGTAGAAAGAATAAACCCGTGAGCAGTGAGCTACGCAGCCCAATATTAGATACAGATAGGATTTCCCAAGAAGATACCCCTAAGCGAATTTTGCTAGTCGAGGATAACGACCTGAATCGCCAGATGTTGCAAGATTATATTGTTTTTTGTGGGTATCAGGTTCTCAGTATATCTAGTGGTTCTAGCTTTTTTGAGGCGCTAGCTGACTTCCAGCCGCAATTAACTTTGCTAGACTTGAAGTTACCAGACATTGATGGTTACACCCTACTTGAACAAATTCAACAATCACCAGACTGGCAGCACACCCCTGTAATTATTGTTTCTGCATTTGCTTTTAAGGCTGATAAACAACGCGCTCTTAGCTTGGGAGCACGTCGCTACTTCGTTAAGCCAGTGAATCTTAATGATTTAAGGCAAGCTGTTGAAGACGAACTGCGCGGTTTGACAACCTAAATTTTAGTTTATTCAGCCTTTTGTTCAGCAATAAATTCTTCTACTATCTGGCTAAGATTTTGTAAATCTTGACCAATAACGATAATTCTATTTTGTAGCTGTTCTGCTAACAAAACCGCTGTTTGAAGGTCGTTAAGGCTGGACCCAAGCCTCTCTCGATAATTGTTTTTAAACTCTTCTAAGTTCATGGCTACGACTTTCATTTAAAATAGCAAGTAAAGTAGGAATTTTTTTGTTTTAGGCTCGTAAAACTAATCTAAGCTTAGTTAATAAAAAAACTGCCTTGATTTCTATAAGTTCATCTGCAAAAGCCAAAACTTGATTCCAACTTTATAAATACTGAGGTCTTTGTATTATATCACACATTTAAGAAAATGTTATACGTAAAAATACTAAAATAGCAGAAGCGTGATCTCTGCCTGCCTATATTAAAAGTCAGAGTTTTCTCAGTTGATAGATTTGGCTGATATTGCTTGCTATAAAGGCTTGAATGAATAATGGAAGTAGAAGTTCCTGTAACAAGCATAGATCCATTTTACTTACAGCATGCCTCCAAGACGTGCCAAAAATAAGGATGGCCACTGTTAAGCATTATACCAATATGACAGATATCCAAACTTTGCCAGAGGTGACACCAGCGACTAAAACACTGCTACTGGTTAAAGACCCAGAACGCCTAGAAAGCCGTTTGAAGGAGATTCCACCGGAGCCAGGGGTCTACTTCATGCGCGATTCCGCAGATCGGATCATATATATAGGTAAATCCCGGAAGTTGCGATCGCGTGTGCGTTCATATTTTCGTGACTCTCAGAAATTGAGCGATCGGATCGCCATGATGGTGAAGCAGGTAGCAGAAATTGAGTTTATCGTCACGGATACAGAAGCGGAAGCTCTGGCTCTAGAAGCCAACTTGATTAAGCAGCACCAGCCATATTTCAACGTACTGCTGAAGGACGATAAAAAATATCCTTATGTCTGTGTTACTTGGTCAGAAGATTATCCCAGAGTATTCATCACCCGAAATCGACGACAGGGTAAGAAAGAAGATAAGTTTTATGGACCTTATACTGATTCATGGCTGCTGCGGAACATATTGCGGTTATCTAAGCGGCTCTTCGCGTTGCGGCAGCGACCTCAACCGTTGTTCAAAGACCGCCCTTGTCTAAACTACGATCTGGGTCGTTGTCCGGGTGTGTGTCAACAGTTGATTTCGCCAGAGGAATACCGCAAGACCGTACAAAAGGTAGCGATGGTGTTTCAGGGTCGAACTCAGGAATTGATTGATATTTTGACAGAGCAAATGCACAAGTCTGCTGAAGCGTTGAACTTTGAATCGGCAGCGCGGATTCGAGATCAGATTGCTGGGCTGAAGTCGTTGAATGCAGATCAAAAAGTGTCTTTGCCAGATGATACGGTGTCACGGGATGCAATTGCACTCGCAGCTTCGGAGCAACACGCCTGCATTCAGTTGTTCCAAATTCGTGCTGGGCAACTTGTGGGGCGACTGGGATTTGTTGCCGATGTTCATGCGGCAGAACCTGGAGCAATTTTACAGCGAGTGTTAGAGGAACATTACCAAACAGCTGACTCTGTTGAAATTCCAGCTGAGATTTTGGTGCAGCATGAGTTACCCGATGGGGAAATGTTGGCGCTCGTTTTAAGTGAGCGCAAGGGGCGGAAAGTTACTATTGTGGCTCCCCAGCGACAGGCAAAGGCAGAACTAATTGAAATGGTAGAGCGTAATGCTCAGCATGAATTAACTCGGATGCAGAAGTTAGGCGATCGCAACGCTCAAGCAATGGAGGATTTAGCTACGATTCTCGACTTACCTGACTTGCCTCACCGCATTGAAGGCTACGACATTTCTCATATTCAAGGTGCGAATGCAGTAGCGTCTCAGGTAGTATTCATTGACGGCAACCCAGCCAAGCAGCACTATCGCCGCTACAAAATTAAGAATCCTACTGTTACTGCTGGTCACTCGGATGATTTTGCCAGTCTTGCTGAAGTTATTCAACGTCGCTTCCGTAAATATGCTCAAGATCCACAATTACAGCGAGTTGGAAATCCTGATTGGCCCGATCTAGTGATGATTGACGGTGGTAAGGGTCAACTCTCATCTGTTATCAAAGTTTTGCAAGAGATGAATTTAATGGAATTGCGAGTAGTTAGCCTTGCCAAGCAGCGAGAAGAAATTTTTCTACCTGGTGAATCGCTGCCCCTCCAGACCGAGCCAGAACAACCAGGAGTACAGCTGGTGCGACGCTTGCGGGATGAGGCACATCGATTTGCGGTAACTTTCCATCGGCAGCAACGAAGTGATCAGCTGCGGCGATCGCGTTTAGAGGAAATTCCGGGGCTGGGATACCAGCGGCAAAAACAACTTTTGGCGCATTTTCGCTCGGTTGACTATATCCGACAAGCCACTTCAGAACAGCTAGCTAAGGCTCCTGGTATTGGACCTCGTTTGGCTCAAGAAATCTACGATTATTTTCATCCGTCTTTAGACGAAGTTTAAGGAGAAGATGTGGATGAGTGCTACAAGGGCGAGTAGTGGCAGTAATTAAACTCATATCTTGCATCTGGCGGTTTAAACCGCCGCTACACAGACCGGAGGCGGAGCGTCTCCGGCTCCGCGAAACCTGCCTCCGCAGGTTCAAAACCTTTGATTTGGTCTTAGTCCGCGCAGGCGGACTTGGTTTGTAAAGCCGCGAATTCTATTCGCCGAGGCTTGGTGCAAGATCTTAGTATCAGCTCCCCTACGATCATAACTAAAAGCATTCAACTACAGACAATATGCCCCCTTTCGGGATAGCAAATGCTGATTGCACTTAAGATTGGCATTTTTTTGCAACTTTGTTACTATTGGGCAATCTAATCTAGTAGGTCAATTCTTAAATAAACCTTAAAAATTTGCGGTTACTTCTCTAATTGGAGTCAAATTGGGTTTTGACTTATTGCTTCAACCAGGCTTTCTTCTAAAGCTTATCCAGCCTGTAAGCTTTAGCCAAATGCTCAGTAAACTTGCTTGGGTACAACGCAGTTTCAAAGCATTCATAATGGGGATCATTGAAAAAAGGAGCAGAAACAAGAAAAAAACTGTGAATCTATACCTCCAAAGTTACATGGCAGCTCCCTCTAAATATTGAGATAATTAAGTTAAGCATCTTAAACAACGTTTTTCATCGTCAACTTCTTTAAAAAATGTTGCATTAAATACAATTTGTTGAGTACTGTAAATTTTGCTAGTTTCTATTTTCAATTTGCACTATTTCCCAAAAAAGCATGAGAGCGAGAGGTTTTAAAATGCAGATAATTCAAAAAATTCGGTGTCCCAACTGTGGTAGTGAGGCTGAACGTCACTACATTTCAAGCAGTGACATAACTCGGACACAATGCCCAAGCTGCGACTACCTGATGGTAATGTGTTCTCGTACAGGCAGAGTTATAGAAGCTTATGCCCCTGGGATCTACCCTAGCGCTATAATTTCGTTGCCCGGAGTTGGCCACAAGCCGCATCCGCTTCCAAGCCGCGGGAGTAGCGGACACTCACAGCAATCTGTTGCTGCTTCAGGACGTTCACAAAAGTCTGGATACGGACAGAGTTAGGTCGTTGGTAATCCGCCTCACGGATGGGATTGTAAGGAATTAAGTTAACGTGACTCTGAAAACCACGTAGCAGTTGAGATAATTGAGTTGCGTGTTCTGGCAAGTCATTGACCCCGCCTAGAAGGACATATTCAAAAGTGATGCGGCGACTAGTTAGCTGCACATATTCTCGGCATTCTGCTAGCAGGTCTTTTAAGGGATAGGGGTGAGCGCTGGGAATAAGTTTTTCGCGCAGGGTTTGATTAGAGGCGTGGAGGCTAACAGCAAGGGTAACTTGTAGTTGATATTGAGCTAGCTGGTGGATGCGATCGCGGATGCCTACTGTGGATAAAGTCATTGACCTTTGAGAAATACCCACATCTTCATTCAAAGATTTGATCGCTGCCACGACATTGGTAGTATTTAACAACGGCTCACCCATGCCCATAAAGACAACGTGGCTGACACGCCGCTGGAAGTCTTCTTGGACAGTTAAAACCTGATCGATAATTTCATGGGGGACCAGATTGCGGCTGAAGCCTCCTTTGCCTGTAGCACAAAAGTCGCAAGCCATCGGACAACCCACCTGGCTAGAAACGCAGACAGTTAAGCGCTTTTGGGTAGGGATACCGACGGTTTCAATAATTTGACCGTCTGCTAGTCGCAGGAGGTATTTTACCGTGCCATCAGAGGCGACAGAGCGATAATGCAGAGTTGAACGACCAATCGAAACTTCTGCTAGGGTGGAACGCCATTGTTTGGGAAAGACAGAGATATCAGTGAGCGATCGCCCGCCTTTGTGATAAATCCAATCGTACAGCTGACGACCTCGATAAGCTGGTTGCCCTTGTTGTTGTACCCAAGCGGTTAATTCTGCCAGACTTACCCCTAAAAGAGGACTTGAGGAATAAACTGGTTCAGGTGAGGTTAGGGTAACCGTGTCTTTAAATTGTTGCTTTTGGCTGTGCATAACGAGATAACCCTAAGACAGGGGATTTTGAGCGGAGATATTACAAACTTAACAACCAATCTCACCGGACGGCAGAAGAGCTTTGCAACACAACAGATAGTGTAGGCTCCGTTTCGGCGCTGGTAGTCCTACATAAGTAAGGATAGTAAAACCATCTTTTTTTGATAAGTTGTAGTAAATATAACTCTAACTAAAAACTAAATAATCAACAGGTGGGAAACACTCTCAGTTAATCAAATATCCACAATAATATTACCAAACCAAATTATTTATGTCTTTAAATATTTTTGGCAACACAACCCACACAAAAAAAGAGCAAAGCATGAGTCTATAATGGTGCCCATGTCCAATATTTGAGTTGCCAATTGTGTTTTTGTACAGCCAGCGCTGCGACATAATTGGGGCTAGGATTCAAATCTTGCAGTAACCAATGGCTAGCTGCTTCAATATCACCTTGGATACTTAACAATACTGCTGGTTCTCCTGGTAGTAAAGAAACTTCAAATTGATTGAGGGGAATTGATAGACCTTTACCTGTTGCTTTGATGTATGCTTCTTTGCGAGTCCAGCAGGTAAAAAATGCTTTAGGTTGGATATTAGGGGGGAGCGATCGCAGCATGGCATTTTCTTGAGGTGAGAAGAATTTTTCGGCAACTTCCTGATAGGGAAAATCAGTGCGAATGCATTCGAGATCAACACCAACAGGGCAATTTGTCACTACATACAAAGCAAGTCCGTGGGAATGCGATACGTTAAAGTGCAGTGGCTCTTGTCTGTATGTGTGCAGTTCTGGTTTGCCATGTTGGTTGTAGTAAAAAGATATGTCATTGGGTTTTTGATTGAGATAGCGACTAAGAATTTCCCTCAGCAAACCACGGGCAACAATAAAGTGTTCTCGATCTTTCTGGAAATGAAATAGCGCTGCCCTTTGCTGTTCATCCGCCGAGAGTTTCTGGTGTAAGCCATGAATACTACAAGCATCTATATTTAGAGAGGTACGCCATACATGAATTTCATCACTGTTTAATTTAAGGGTTTTGGGTGGTAAATCCCAGATTGAAGTAGTGTTACACATTATGAGAAGCGATTAATTTGCGTGGATCTTCGCAATTGTGTTAATAGAGTTTTTGTCAGAGAGCAAATCACAGATAATTTAACTTCTATCTGTCTAAATGTAGAGTAACTTATACTTCACCTCAGTTAAAAAGAGTAAGTGAATTATGCAAGTAGATTTATTAATGACTTTAGTAGGAACAAACCATAACTCTGAAGAAGTTTTTGTCTTTCCTGCATCATTTGCCCAACAGCGGCTTTGGTTTCTCAATCAGTTATTTCCTGGTACTTCTTACAACGTGCCAACCGTAATTCGCCTTACAGGTGTTCTCAATTTAGCTGCCTTGGCAGAGAGCTTCAGTAAGATTGTGCGTCGTCATGAAGTATTGCGTACTACATTCGGAATCGTAGAAGGACAACCTGTGCAGGTAATTGCGTCTGACTTAAGAGTTTGCCTGCCGTTAATTGATTTACAGCATTTGCCTGTTACAGAACGAGAAGATCATGCACAACAATTGATCGTGCAGGAAATACAGCAGCCATTTAACCTAGCTCAAGGATCTTTGCTACGTCTGACACTGATACAATTAAGCGGTTTAGAGTATGTACTGACGATTACTCTGCACCATATTGTTTTTGATGAGTGGTCTCAAGCGCTACTGATTCGAGAACTGGGACTACTATATGCTGCCTTCAGTACGGGCAAACCTTCTCCTTTGCCTGAACTGCCGATTCAATATGCTGATTTTGCCAACTGGCAGCGGGAGTGGTTACAAGGGGAAGTGCTAGAGTCGCAACTATCTTACTGGCGATCGCAGTTACAGAATCTATCACCACTGGAAATAGAGAGTAATCGCCCCCGTCCTCATGAACAAAGCTACCGGGGAGCTACTCAGTTGCTAGAGTTGCCTCTCGATTTGTCTCAAGCGCTCTCAGCACTGAGTCAGCAGGAAGGCGTAACGCTATTTATGACCCT
>JBGTCQ010000252.1:0-25861 GCA_041748755.1 Chroococcidiopsidaceae cyanobacterium
AGATTAATTGGCGTTACATTCATCTTGTTTCCCTGTTTGCATTGCCCCTAAAAGAGTTTTTACTTTGACGCATCGACTGGTTGCTTCAAGCACCTCTATAGAATCACTAGATTTAGGTACAGCTACAGTAACAATTAAACCCTGGTTGTTGCTACCAAGGTTTGTGTAAGGTGGGAGCGGTAGATTCCCCATGTAATTAAATGTAATTGTTTGTGGCGAACTTGAACCATAGATCAGAGCATAATCAGCAGTGTTTACTGCAACGAGGTTTGTACCTAGCAAAAATTGCCCTGGTTTAAGTGCTAAATCTGCGCCTAAAGGCTTCCAGGTATCATTACTGAGTTTAGAAGCTGCGACAGAACTGGGATGAATGGCAATCTGGGGAACCTGGTTGTCAGTTTTAAAGCTGACACTGTAGCTGAGTTTCTTTCTTTTTGCTTCTTGTTGAGCTGATTGTAGTGCGCTCAAAACTGCATCATTAGCAGCATTAACTCGTCGCTGGTTGGTAAAGGTAATCCAATTCGGTGCGGCGATCGCGGCTAAAATCCCGATCATCATCGTCACAACTACAAGTTCTATCAGGGTAAACCCAGCATGAGATGCAGATACTTTTAGGTTAAGCAACCGACATCTATGAGATTTTTTAGTCGTTATTAAATCAAGTTGTTGCAATTTTAATAAGATAGTCTTTTCCATACTATTATTTGATTTCCTGGCTTAGTTATAAGTCCGAATAATTAAATCAATTAGCATTTAGTAACCCACGCCCTTGGATTTGAATACTTGTAGTTGGACAATAGTTAGATTGGCGATTCCCTTCGGGATAGCTTTGCTTCACGCAATTAGAACCAGCCTCAATTCGCGCTAGAGCATTACCTCTTAAATAAATTTGTGCTGAAGTATTAGATGAATTAACACACGCAGAGAAACCACCTCCTAAATTTGCTGGAACCTGTTGGATATTCGGTTGTGTAGCGGTGGGGCAATTTGGATTGAGGCTGCTTGTGTCAATATAATCAACTAGCGTATCAACCGTAGTAGTGTATGTTTCATCAGGCTTTTTTTGCCAACGATTCATCTTTTCCTCAAGAGTAATCCCTGGCGTTCTCAAGTCAAATCGCTGAAAACCAGCGCTACGAGCTTCAATATAGATATCTACATTAGTCGGCTCTTTAACTGCATCTGTAATTTGAAATCTGCCAAGGCGAGCGGCTTTAGACCAAGTTTCATCAGGATCATTACCTTTAATTAAATAATAGGCAACTAATGAGTAAACAAATGTATCAAAGGTATTATTTGTAGTAGCTCCTCTAGAAACGACCTCTCTAATATCGCGCTTCCAAAAGACAAGAACAGGTAGACAGATATCATTTGGAGGATTATTAGTACAACCAGGAACTAAAGCTTCAGGTGGAATTTGGTTTTTAATCCCAGAAATGCCAGGGTATGTATTTAAGTTGTTATTATTTAATCCCGCAGCATTGTATATATAAACTGCTTGTTTTAAGTCTTGAGCAATGTAATCAACCGCTGACTGAACCTCTTGCTCGGAAGTTGCCTTCGCTTCTTCCCTACGGGACGTGTCCAGAATATTAGTCATGAACGACATTAAAGGTGTGATAACTAAGCCGGCAAGGATCATACCTACCAGTAATTCAATTAGGGTGAAGCCGCCGATCTGAGTTGGATGAGGCTTTAAGTGAGTGGTTAAAAATAATTTGAGTGTGTCCATCATGTTATTGGTTACTTTTTTATTGACACACACTGAGCAATCTAGTAATTTGCGATGCATTTAGTTATCTTTTATACAACCGCCAAGGCGATCGCAGAAGTCCTGAAATTTTGGTTGCTCAGTGCTAATCTCTGTCGTCGTTTCTAGTAAAGGTGCTTTGCTAGAGCCAAGCCCACCCGTAAAAGTTGCCTGCGTTCTTTTGGTATCTGGAGAACTTTTGACTAAAGAAGTGGTATCACTAAAAGCATCTGCTCGGTAAACTCGCACTCCTAAAAGGTAGCCTTGCTCCGTATTCGTAGCGCTCCTGATACCTTTGGGACTAACACTCCGAAAAGCCTGAACTATCATGTCTTTAAAACTTGTACTGCTACAGCCATCTCCATCAAGGTCAAAGCAGTATAAACTTGATGTCGCGTCATTTTGGCAGTATGGATAGGTTGCTGTAATTGCTTGGGTACATCTCAAATTTCCTACACTTGTGGGAGCAGCAACGCTGGCAAATGCAATCCGCTGGGGATTGAACTGGTTGGGTGGTGTAGTCGAAATTTCATTAAGCAAAACTGCATGCTTTGGAGCCTCAATTGCTCTACTCCTAACACTATCAACGTAACTTCTACTAGCTTCGGTTGCTAATTCCACCCGTCTAGCTTGAACGCGGTTGCCAACTGAGAGGACAATTACAGGAGCGATCGCAGTCATCAGAATCCCAACTACAGCGATCGCTATCAATGACTCAATAATAGTGAAACCGAATTGACTAGACTGAGCGGTTTGCTTTTGGTTGTGTGCGCTCATGGTGCATCACCATTTATTGAATCTGAACCCAGTGAATCATTATAAGCCGTCAAAGCTGGACATTCAGTAGGGCGTTCACTTGCATCAACAGCATAGGTATAGTTATTTTGTGAGTCTTGGGTAGCAGCACACAGCAGCGTTTCAACCCAAGGATCATCCCGACTTACTTCTCTAAAAAACTCATCCGCAGGATTTACAGGCTGTTGAGTGTACTTTTGAGCAAAAAGGTCAGGAGACTGAGACAAAAGCCCTACATCATAGCTCCACTGCCGATTTGGGGCTTTGTAGTAAGGCAGTATTCCCTTATCCGTTCTATATTGAGTGACATCGTATCCAAAAATGCTGAGAGTGCCATCATTGGCATTGGACTTATCAACCAAAACAGTTGCGAACGGGCCTGTAGCATAAGCACTGCGTTTAAACTGAATAAAGCTGCCCTTAATATTGAGTGTTCTATCGTCCCAGTTTTCTAGCAAACGCACAAAATTTTGCAACCCCGCTGATTCTTCGTCTGGGCGACTAGGGCTGTTGCCTGAAACAAAAACAGCATTAACAGTAGTGTCATCTTCAGCTACTTGTAGCCATTCATCCTGAATATCCCCTCTTGTGTCCGGTTCCCTATTAGCAGATGGCGTTCCCTCTGGACTATGAATCTGCAAAACTGGGACTAAGGACGGCTGCCCATCCGAAGTAATTGCTGTAATTATTGCCCCATCCCCAATAGCCTGGGCAGTCCTAGCTCCAAATCCTAATATTCGACCTGTTATTTGGGTATTCTTGCCAATAGTGACAGTGCCATTGTTGCCGATAAAATTACCGTGTAAGTTGTGACTCCCATTTTGGATTTGTAGTGAGCCATTAATAACCCAAAATACATTATTCGGGTTAACTTCATTAAGAGTTACTGTAACTCCACTGTCGGGGGGACAGGGTTTGGGAGTGGCAGGGCAATTACCGCTAAACGTAAGATCTCTAGTTGCCTTTAGCACGAATATTGCATCTGGATTTCCACCAGAATCTAGTGTAATTTTTGCACTAGAAGTAAAAGGGTTAATTGGTAGCTCATAGACATTCAGCGTCTGCTGAGCAGTCAACGTTCCACCATTATTAGTGAGTTCACCAACAGGTTCAGGTGAATTTAGGTTGTAAATTCCAGTAAAGAAATTTCTAATAGCATTGTTAGTATCTGGAGAGCAGTCACGGTTACCTGGAGGTTTACTTAGATCAGGTTTAGATGTTGAGTATCTCTGGGAGATACCGCCAGTCGTTAGACAAACTGTATAATCAGAGGCGCTCTGATCACCTTCAGGTAAATTAAGACTTGGTAAGCCTGGAATATTAGGAGTATCAGGAAAAATTAGCTTTTCACCACTAAGCTCAAAAGGCAGGTAATACAGGGGTTTATCACTTGCGTAAGTAATATCTCCTGATGCCTCCGGCTCAAGATCTTGATTACTTGTTGTCCTAAACCAAAGCGCATTATTTGCTAGATTGCCGTAATTCTGACCAGCAATGGGAGCTCGTTTATCAGGATATTCACATCCACTTAGAGAACAACCTACTCCTAAGGGTTTTGGGACAGTTTTGGGTTTAGTATCAGTGTCAATTGTTGTCAGTACAAGTCTACCGAATGCATCACGATCAAAAGCAACCCTGCGGGCATAGCGTTGATCCTCTGGAGCTAAAGTTGGTCTAGCAGTCGTACCTGCTCCAAGGCGCTCCAAAAGATTCCTGTTAGCAGTTCCAAATGGAGTAGACCAATTTACTTCCGTACCCTTTAAAATGCTACTTCCACCATTAGTATTTACAGCTTCAAGTAAATCATTCGCTTTGATATTTTTCTCTGTGTCCTCTAAAACCCCATTTCCATTGATGTCCAATCCAACTACCCAATCGCCTGTTTTACATTCGGAAGCAGGCAGCTTACGGCAAATTTCCATCAAATATTCAGGCGAATAGGTACGTCGCTGAATCGGTGTTACCCCATTAGTAAGATAAGAGTTTTTGTTGTTAGGGAAGCCATCATTACTCGTCCAAGCAGCACTTGTGACAAAATTGTTGTCAAAGAAGCCATTTTTTTGACGAGTTTGAATAGCAGAACCGCCTACATTATTTCTTAGATCGTAGTCTCCTTGATCGCGGAAACCATCCTGAAAATTGATAGACAGCACCGCGATCGCATCAGAAATAATAGTTGTTGGTCGCCAGGTATCTCCTGTACTACCACAGCCAGGTTGCTCTTGACGACAGGCAAAGTTATTATTAAAAGCTGAACGCTCGTAGAAGTTGCTCCAGTTAAACGTTAAATCCTCTAGAAACTCTTCAATAGGGTCACTAATAATGTTAGTTCCGGGCTGTTTGTGCAGGTTGAAATCACCTTGAATATAAACAGGCAAATTAGTAGCTAGAGTTAGACCCTTTTCTTCTTCCCTAAAATTATTTTCCCGTGTTCGTGACAAATCTCTACCATTAATCAATCTGATCCCGCTTGAGCGGCGTGTAGGATCGAGCTTGAAATCAGTAGGACTGAGTAATCTTGAGCGGCGTACAAGATCGAGCTTGAAATTAGTAGGGCTGGGTAATATTTCTTCAGGAGTTGTGTCACTTAAATCAAGTAAAGCATCATCACGGCTAGCATAAATAATGCCGCTATTGGGTAACAAATACTCTTGATTTACCTCTGATGCTGGTCTAATTTCCTCCCTTGCAAGTACCCCTAGATCGATATCAGTCACTCGAACTTCTAAAGGTTGACGCTGCTCTAAAGCTAGGTCGTAGTTAGTTGATCCAATGTTCTTAATTTGTCTAGCATCAAGAAAAGATGCTTCCTTAATTGCCCCATGAGGAATTACTGGAGATGGAATTGGATTAAGCTCTTCATTTAGAATTTGGATAGCACAAATTGCTGTATCGATTGCTGAGGTTTCAGATAAACTTAGGGTTTTATTTTTATATACTAGTTGGGCACTAGAATTAAGTTTTTGCAGAGCTTGTAGTAGAGGCTCATTAACCATTCGCCCAGTCGGAAAAATCAATCTTGCTTGATATTTTAGCTCTGGGAAATAAGTGGCGATCGCGCTGACTCTACCAGCATCAGTAGTATAAGCAGGAGGATAGACAACTCCATTGTTAGATCTGCCATCAGGAGCATCATCGTAGGGCCCGTCAAGGTTTTTGGCTGTGGTTGAGTTCGTCGGATCGTAGTAGCTGCTAACACAAGCGATCGGGGTTTGGCTCGTTCCCGCATCATTATCGTAGTGATAAACTGCTGTAGCCCTCATCCGCAGATCGGGTGGTGCTGTACTCTCATCTATAGTGGTTGTAATTGGATCGTCCGTGCCACCTTTCATTGGCATCGTATCCGGCAAAACTGTAGTGTATGGACTATCTGTACTCTCACCTGCCAACCGAGGGGCAGTGGGAGGAAGTTTGCCAGATTCAAGTACAGTAGGAGCAGCCATAAAAGAAGGAGCATTTACAGCCGGATAGCGAGAATCTGGATTGCGGTAAATTCCCGCTCCCGTAATTACCCGTAAACCACCAACATTAGAAGGTAAGTTAGGTGCAGGTTGTTGAGTTGCAGTTTGTTCCCAGAATCCATTGCGATCCGCTATCTTCGCTTCTGGAATCGGTATTATCTGAGTAGTACGATAGCGAGGCTCAGTTCCTGCCGTCCAGTTGATGCCGCCTATAAGCTGCTTTTCGCTGGTTCCTGTAACGTAATTGCCTGACTCATTTTTCCAGAGAGCAGGAAGGTTGTTACCGACATAGATGCGATCGCCAATATTTCCTTCTTTGCCCTCTTTCTGCTGCTTCTCTGGCTGAGTCTGCGGCAAATTAGCTTGGTTAAGACTAATAGTTGTATTAGTAAGGTTATTACTAAAGTCTATTTTATTAACCTCTATCGGGTTCCGCAAAACTTCAGTTGGCTCAATTGTGTCAAAAGCAAAAACATTACCCTGAGGTGGCAATTCAGCGTAAGGAACACGGCGGGTACGATTTTTTAGGTAAATCTCTATTTGATCTGCAAGGACATCCCAAGTATTTAAGCTACTGCCTTCCGGCGCGTTTAGCTTGTCAGCAAATCCCTGTTTAACCTCTGGCGGGTACTGACGTACATTTGAAACACTTTCTATGGTAGGTTGCAGGATTTCTCTCGTGTCCTTGTCCGGGTTATCGGAGTTCGGATGGTAATCGAGCGCTAACTGCTTCATCTGAGCAATTCGCTTATTATAAGCATCATCATCAAATGCTACTTCCGCACCGCCTGCACTAGTTGTAGATTTGGTTATACGATCAAGCGTCGCCAAAAGCGGAGCGTTCCCAAATCCATTAAATAGGTCAACGATTACTGGTTCTCGATCTTCTCTATCATTAATACTGCCAACTGCTACATTTCCGCCAACCGTAATTTTACTGTTGCTCTCAGTATAAAAACAAGAAGAGCTACTGCTAGCTTGAAACAGCCTAACTGCCTGTCTGTTGTCACTACTGTCACTACCAATTAGCAAATTGCCATTTGTAGAAATTCTGCCATTTAGACGGAAGGTAGAATCAGCAGAATTAGGCGTAATTTCAAGGTCATTTTGGAATGCAACTGTGTTGTTACTTAGGGGAATGCGACTACGATCTTGCTGAAACTCTAAAGCAGAAAAGCCTTTATTGCCTTTGTAAACTTCGTAATTGGGATCGCCAACAGGAGGAGTGGTAATTGGAGCCGTGGCAGTATAAACAAAGAAACTTTTAGTTAGTTTTGTACCCGTTTTATACCAACCAGAGTCACCTACTAAACTGGTACTGGTGCCAGCCGCATTCTCGCACTGACTACCCAAGCCAGTTTCCATTGGTGACGTTCTTGCGGCTAGAGGATTTTTGGATCTATTTACACCGTTGGTAGGGCTACGGAAGTAGATGCCGTAGAGTGTATGGCTGTCAAATTTGCCATTATTATCGGTATCGACTGGAAATTTCCAGGCAGTAGTTAGAGTTTCATTAGTCTCAATGCTGCGGTTCGCGTCAATATCATTAGCAAGTTTCAGCCGAGTCTCGTCGCCGATGACATAGCTGTTCTTATTAAGCGCTTTTTCAAGAACAGCATCCGTTGGAGTTTCTTGTGGCAGGTTAGGATCTGCTAATAAAGCATTTATTTTGGCGCTAGCGCGATCAAGTGCAGGAGTGGCAGCATTTAGAGTTGTTTCATCTACCCTGAAGTTACTCGCGGCTCTGGAGCGCTCAAACGAGCGGATCATCAGCGCTGTGGTTAGCAGCACGACTACCATCGACACCATTGCCACCGTTGGCAACACAAATCCCGATACAGCAAGATTGGGTTGTCTCGCGCTGAGAAGCAGAGTACGCAGCAGCCACTGCATCTGCCCTTTTAAATTGGCTTGACGCTGCCAAATCCGTGGAGAACTCTGAACTGCCTTATCTTGCTTGCGTGTTGACATAACTGCTTTTGCGCTAAAGATTTTAATTTTTTACTATTGGAAAAAAGAAATAGCAGTAATAATACTTAGAATATTTAAGTTGAGTCTAATTTTGGAACTACCTCAGTAAATATACCAAATTATCAATAAAAAATCTGTAGTTCCTCTTACTAAGGGACATAGTGCGGCCAGGAATTGTAATGTGACTTTTCAGGTTAAACCATCTAAATTGCAGTGGGATCAGCGAGTTGGGAGCAATAATTATTCTAGCGTCTAGGTTCTAGCTCCTACCTTCTGGAACAAAAAGGTGTGACAGTTTAAAACACGCGATGCCTACGCCTAAAAGGTTGACAAAAAAATCAGAGAGTAGAAGCCATAGTAGTTAGAGACAAAAAAAATAGGCTTCTTTAAAACAAGCCTATCTATGAGAAACGCTGACTTAAGTTTATAGAGATACACGCAGGAATAATTAAGTACGATTTAATACTTTATGTAGAACTTATGGATATTTTTTGCGGCGCTACTAATTATTGTCAGAAGACCCAGGAGCGATCGCCTGACACCATAACTCTTACTTACAGAGCATCAGGATCAAGTCCCCTCGCGCGTAACCTAGCAATCAATTCCTCCCTAAGCTGTCGCTCCTGTTGAATGCGCTCATCTGGTGAAGGAAACCTATTCCCCTCCCGGTCATACCAGTATAGCCACTCTTGGTTCCAGCCCTCAAAGTTACCTTGCCCCCGTCCAATTCCTAATCCAATCTCTGGTAGCCATACACAGTCGCCTTGCTGACGCACATACTCGCTACCCACTAGACAGTAGACTTCAAAGGGGTCATGCTTGTCTCGTACCCAGTAATCAGGGTTGTAAATCACATAGTACATTACTCCTAATTGGGCATACTTGATTCGCTTTGCTTCGTACTCTTGCCCATAGGTTCTGGAGACGACTTCTAATACTAGTTGATGTACTATATCCTGTTCTTCCCACAGTACATAGCTCAGCCTTCCTCGCTCACTCTTGCGTCGCCGTACTCCTAAACTAAGGAATCCATCAGGGACAATTGCCGGCTGTTTGGGGTCATAGTAAATTCCCATGTTGACTCCAAAGAACCAGTCCTGACGCTCTGACCACAACCAAGCTAAGATGCCTCGCAGTAAGGTAGGAACCAGAATTTGCAGTTCATTGTCCACGGGGGTGTCGTCTGAGTCTGGTAGTTCAAGCGCTGAGGGGAGATGTTGCAACGGGTTGTATACCATGACGACCCTTTTGGAGATGAACTGATTATATCTATTTAGTATTACAGCTTCAGACCGATTGACGGGGCTAGTCTTTTCTCTTCCCTTGACAGAAGAAACCCCTTCTTTAATGATTAGCCAGTTATCGCCATCATGATCCAAGAACTTGGAATCCTGCCCTAAGGATGTTCTAGACTAAGATCGGCGATCGTCCGGTAACAGAAAGGGAACAAGCGATGCGACTGTCTCAAATGCTCTTCGTCACACTACGGGAAGATCCAGCTGAAGCAGAAATCCCCAGTCATAAACTATTACTTCGCGCAGGTTATATCCGTCGCATCGGTAGCGGTATATATGCCTATTTGCCCCTGATGTGGCGGGTGCTGCAAAAGGTTTCCCAGATAGTGCGCGAAGAAATGAACGCTACGGGCGCTCAAGAGTGTTTATTGCCGCAACTCCAACCAGCCGAATTATGGCGCGAATCTGGGCGCTGGGATACTTATACCCAAGCTGAAGGAATTATGTTTGCACTTCAAGACCGCCAAGAGCGAGAATTGGGACTAGGGCCAACTCATGAAGAAGTGGTTACAACTGTTGCACGTGACATGATCCGCTCTTATCGGCAGCTACCTCTGCACCTATACCAAATTCAAACCAAGTTCCGAGATGAAATTCGACCCCGTTTTGGGTTGATGCGATCGCGCGAATTTATTATGAAGGATGGTTACTCGTTCCATGCCGATGAAGACAGCCTGAAAAAGACTTACCAGGAGATGCTAAAGGCTTACAGTAATATGTTGCGGCGGGCTGGTTTGGCTTTTCGTGCTGTGGATGCTGATTCAGGTGCAATTGGCGGAGCTGGTTCGCAAGAATTTATGGTATTGGCTGAGGCGGGGGAAGATGAGGTGCTTTATACCCAGGATGGTGAATACGCCGCGAATGTGGAAAAGGCTGTATCTTTGCCCTCTGAGGCGGAACCATCACCGTTTATGGCTTATGAAAAACGGGAGACACCTGGAACAGAGACGATTGAGAAACTTAGTAAATTCCTTAAGTGTTCCCCTACTCAGGTGGTGAAAAACGTCCTCTATGAAGCAGTTTATGACAATGGGATAACGGTGTTAGTGCTAGTAAGTATCCGGGGCGATCAGGAAGTCAATCAAGTCAAGTTGCAGAATGAATTGATGAGGCTAGCAAACAATTACGGTGCTAAAACTGTTTTGTCCTTGACTGTACCAGACGCAGAAGCACAGCAGAAATGGCAGGCATTGCCTTTGCCCTTGGGTTACATTGCGCCTGATATTCAAGATGACTATATTCGTTCAGCTAAGCAGGTGTATCCTCAGTTCTTGCGGTTAATTGATCAAACAGTTGTTGATTTAAAGAACTTTGTCACAGGTGCTAACCAGTCTGGTTATCACGTAGTAGGTGCAAATTGGGGCGACGAGTTCCAGTTGTCACGAGTGGTGGACGTGCGAAAGGCAAAGCCAGGCGATCGCGCAATCCATGACCCCAACCAAACTCTTTCCAGCGCTAGAGGCATTGAGGTAGGACATATATTCCAGCTAGGGAGTAAATACTCGCAAGCTATGTCCGCTACCTACACAAATGAACAGGGAGAGGAAGTTCCCTTAGTAATGGGCTGTTATGGTGTGGGAGTGTCGCGTTTGGCGGCGGCTGCTGTTGAGCAGTCTTACGATCAAGATGGAATTATTTGGCCTGTGGCGATCGCACCCTTCCACGTAATCATTTCTATCCCCAACATCTCAGACATTTCCCAAGTTCAAGCGGCTGAACAACTCTATACACAGCTGAATTCTGCTGGAATTGAAACGCTGCTGGATGACAGAAATGAGCGGGCTGGAGTAAAGTTCAAAGATGCCGATTTGATTGGGATACCTTATCGGATTGTTACAGGGCGATCGCTCTCAAAAGGCCTTGTAGAAGTAGTAGAACGCAAAAGCCGCAAATCTCAAGAAATTCCCCTTGATGAAGTTACCTCTACTTTAAAACAATGGATTTCAGCAGCAATAACAGGGGCGAGGGACTAGGGAAAAATGTTACTGGGCGACTCGTAAATGGAATTTTTTACCATCCTTCTATCTGGTTTACTTGGTTTAGTTTCCCCAGTCGGGTTGGTTATAGATCGTACTGCTGATTCTGCCATCCGTTCCCAGTTTAAAAAAGTGGATCAACTTCAAGTGCGAGTTGATAACGCTCCCAGCTACCAGCTGCTACAAGGTAAGGTGGAACGAGTGCGAATAGCTGGTAGAGGGTTGCAGTTGAAACAAGATATTCGCATCGCCGTCTTAGAATTGGAAACCGATCCAATAGTTTTAGAGCCGCGTAGTATTAGACAAAGACAACCGAAATTAAAACACCCAATCCAGGCTGGAGTACGTTTGGTTTTAACCCCAGAAGATATCAACCAAGCCCTACAATCACCAACGGTAACAGATATGTTGCGTAACATAAGCATCAGCGAACTTGGCAGTTCATCTGGTGATTCGGTACAACGCTACAATTTTCTGAATCCACGAGTGGAATTTTTAGCAAACAATCGGCTGCGTTTCCAAGGGGAACTCACACAAAGCGATGTCAAGCCGCTGGCAATTACTGTAGAGTCTGGGTTGGGTGTGATAGCGGGACGACAGATACAGCTAGTTGCGCCAGTTGTTTCGGTAAATGGATCAGAGGTTCCCACTCAAGTTGTAAGTGCGATCGCAACTAACTTCAGTCAACGGTTGGATCTGCACAATTTTGAAGTTCACGGTCTTAAGGCACGCATCTTACAATTAAAAGTAACTCCAAAAGAATTAGAAATTGCTGCCTTTTTACGAGTGGAGCCATCTGCCCGATTTCTCAAAAATCGCGCTATGTCAATGTAGTTGTCTACTATGTCTCCTCCTCACATCGGTACTATCCCAGCCATAAGGAGATTTTTTAACATGACAGAACAACAACGGCGCATTCCTCTAGGTGTGGTTGCAGGTATTTCGGCAGCAGTTGTAGCCGCAGGAGGGATTGGTGTTTGGTGGGCAATGAATTCTCAATCTCCGCTACCATCCCCTGTGGTTACGCAACAGCCACTACCATCTAATTTGCCGGTGCAGCCTGCGGTAGAACAAACAGCCCAAGTTTATTGGCTTAGGGACACTGGCACTAACCTTGAAGTAGTTCCGCAACCACTCAAGGTTGCCACTAATCAACCCAACGCCGTTTTAGAGGCGGCTTTCAATAGCTTATTAGCGGGTTCAACAGATCCAGCGTTAAGCAGCACTATTCCCCAGGGAACAAAGCTGCGGGGCGTGAAAGTTCAAGATGATGGCATTCACGTTGATTTGTCTGAAGAATTTACTTCCGGCGGTGGCAGTGCTTCCATGACAGGGCGCGTGGCCCAAATTCTCTATACTGCTACAACTTTACAACCAGATGCCAAAGTTTGGATTGACGTAGAAGGCAAACAATTGGATGTTTTAGGCGGTGAAGGTTTAGAGCTAGAGCAGCCATTGACAAGGCAAAGCTTTCAAGAAAACTTCACACTATAATTACTAGTTATTGACCTATGACCAATGACTAATGACTTATTGCTTCCCATTCAGAACCCGAAAGTGAAGGGCTTGCTGTTCAATTCGGGTAGCGAGGCGATCGCAAACCAAGTTACACAACTCAAAAATCATGTCATCCTCGATCCGATAATAGGCAGAAGTTCCGGCACTGCGCCGGGTGAGGATTCCTGCCTGCCACATAATTTTTAGATGCTTTGAAACATTCGCTTGACTTGTTTGCGTAGCCTCCACCAACTCTTGCACACATTTCTCGCCATCACGCAGCAGATTCAAGAGCCGCAGACGCATAGGTTCACTCAAAAGGCCGAAGTATTCAGCTACTTGTTGTAGAACTTCTGGTGGTAACAACGCTTGTTTCATCAGAATTAACCTGAAAGAACTGATAGATTTTAACAATAAAAATAGCCAACATTAGCTGGGGTTAATTCGCATTAGTGGCTGACCATATTCAACTGGCTCACCATTTTGGACCAGAACTTCAATTATCTGACCGGATACTTCGGCTTCAATTTCATTCATCAGCTTCATTGCCTCGATAATACAGACTGTTTGACCAACGTAGATGCGATCGCCTATTTCTACAAATGGTGGTTCACTCGGAGTCGGAGCTCTGTAAAATGTTCCTACCATTGGGGAAATCACTGTTTCAACTAATCTTTGCTCAAGAGGCGTTGGCAATGTCCCTAGCACTGGTACATTTCCAGCGTCAACTCCGGAGTTAGTAGGCGTTTCCAGTCCAGCATTCGGTGCTACCTGGGTACCAGTGGGTGGAGTCGCAGCCAGTTCCGTCATTGCGTCGCTGGAAGTCGAGGCGGCTTCCGGCAGCACTTGATTGCTGACATTAACAGCCTTACGCACTGTCAATTCAAAATCATCACTTTTTAGAATCAGTTCCGCGATATCGGTTTGAGCGATCGTTACTAGAAGTTGGCGGAGTTCATTAAAGTCCAGTGGCACAGCAAGTCTCGACCTTATGCGATTTAGCTATCAGCAATTAGCAATTAGCAATTAGTTGCCGTATGGAGAACAAACTAATAGCTAACAGCTAAAATTTACTCTCGACCCATGTATGTATCGTTACGAGTGTCAATGCGGATGCGCTCTCCATTTATGATAAATAAGGGAACCATTACAGTTGCTCCAGTTTCAAGTTGAGCAGGTTTAGTACCACCCGTAGCAGTGTCGCCCCGGACACCAGGATCGGTTTGAACTATTTCCAACACAACGGAGTTCGGCAGTTCTACTTCCAGCACTTGTTCAACCCAGCGAACAACATTTACCTCCATGCCCTCTTTAAGGTATTTAACGCGATCGCCAATTTGTTTAGTATTCAACCGACTTTCTTCATAAGTCTCCATATCCATGAAGACATAATCGTCGCCTTCTTTATAAGTGTGCTGCATTGTACTTTTTTCTAGATTTGCTTGGGGCAGCGTTTCCCCTGCACGGAATGTTTTTTCTACAACACTTCCACTTTGAACGTTTTTTAGCTTCGTCCGGACAAAGGCCGAGCCTTTCCCTGGCTTAACATGGAGGAATTCTACCACCCGCCACACAGACCCATCTAATACAATCGTGACACCGGGTCGAAAGTCATTACTGGAGATCATGAAGCACTTGGTTTTAGTTGCACAAGGACAATCGGCATCCATTGTACCGCTTCAAGGGACGAGGGGCGAGAGGCGAGAGGCGAGAGGCGAGGGAAGAAAATATATTAGCTCTCATCCCTTGTCCCTGACCCCTCTCGTCAGAGAGACTCCGGAGTTTCACTCCGGAGCTTCCTCTGACTTCGTGAATGTGCAACCCCTATGGCAAGATTATGAATGGGTTCATCCTAATTCAAACGCAACTATAAGGCTAAATAACAATGGGCGATGGGTAAGAGTGTCTTTCGCCCCTCGTCCCTCGCCCCTCGTCCCTTATTTAATCTATCCGATGACAAACTTGTTGAAACCCTGGCTGAAAAATAGCTTCGTCGCACTGCTGCTGGTTACGGTATTTTTAGGAATAAGTTTTGCCTGGTGGACTCCCCCCAGTCATGCGGCATTGCCAGCTGGAAATGCAATTACCGACGGCAAAGCTTTGTTGCGCTATGCCCTCCCAATTGATAATAAACCAGTACGAGAACTGCAAGGGAGTTTGGAAGACATCGCCAACCAGTTGCGAGCAAATCGGCGGTGGGGTGCTATTTCTAGTGATCTCAGTAAAGCTTCCCGGATTGTGAGCGATCGCGCTGATCAAATTCTCAAAAGTATCCCAGAAGAGCGCCTCCCCCAAGCCCAAAATCTGATTTCTGACCTCAAAACTGGTATTGCCGACTTGCGACAAGCTGCTGAAACAAAGGATAAAGACCAAGTTTGGCAAAGACGAGCGAAGGCTCTTGATTCAGTGAGTCAGCTAGAAGAGTTGATGGTGCAAGGGTTCCCCTATGAAGTGCCATCTGAGTATAGTAACTTGCCTCAACTTAAAGGTCGGGCAACTGTAGAAGTAAAAACAAATAAAGGTCTGATCACTGTTGTCTTGGACGGCTACAGCGCCCCAGTCACTGCTGGGAACTTTGTAGATTTGGTGCAGCGGGGTTTCTATAACGGATTAGAATTTATCCGAGCCGAAGATGCCTATGTACTGCAAAGCGGAGATCCACCTGGCCCAGAGCAAGGGTTTATTGACCCAGCTAGCGGCAAATACCGCGCTATTCCCTTAGAAGTCCTTGCTGAAGGCGATCCAGGTCCCACATACGGTATTACCTTGGAGCAAGCTGGACGCTACCGAGATCAACCAGTTTTGCCATTCTCTGCCTACGGCGCTGTAGCAATGGCTCGACCAGAATTTGATACCAATGGTGGCTCTTCTCAATTTTTCTTCTTCCTTTTTGAACCAGAATTGACTCCAGCAGGTCGCAATTTGTTGGATGGTCGCTATTCTGTTTTTGGCTATTTAACCGAGGGGAAAGAAGTTCTAGAACAGCTGAAGGAGGGTGACAAAATTGAATCAGCCAAGGTGATTCTTGGAGCAGAAAATTTAGTTCAACCCCAAGTGGCTACAACTCAACAGCCGCCCATCTCTACCTTTCCCCCTTTTCCTATTTCCCCCTTTCCCCCTTTCCTGCTTTCTTCTAACTGATGACACTGCGTTTGGCGACCAAGATTGAAGCAATTCTTTACCTAAAGGGTCAGCCACTCTTACTGTCCGAAATTGCCGATTATGCCGGGTGCGATCGCGCTGCTGCTGAGGAAGGACTAATTGAACTAATCAATGACTACGCCCACCGAGATGGTGCATTAGTTGTCGTTGAAACTCCAGTTGGGTATAGTCTTCAGCTACGGTCTGGCTTTCAAGAATTAGTCCAGACTTTGATTCCAGTAGAATTGGGAGTGGGTGCGTTGCGGACTTTGGCGGCGATCGCGCTTCAGAGTCCCATCACCCAAACTGAAGTAGTTAACCTGCGCGGTTCTGGCGCTTATCAGCACATTCAAGAACTCGTTGAGCTAGGTTTTGTCAGTAAACGCCGACAGGCTGATTGCCGCTCCTCATTGCTAAATGTAACCGTCAAATTTCATCAGTATTTCCAACTGGATCAACTTCCCCAGCCACTTGGGGAGTAGTAAGGAGTAGTTTTGAGTTTAAGAGTTTAAGAATATTCCCTAGCTCTAAATTTTCAATCCCAACCGCTTATTCCTGACGTGAGAAGTGTCACCTATTACAATGGATTAAATTAGAAATCACCAAATTAGCTAAACAGAGTTGCCAATGGTCTTTCATCCTGACTTTCTTAGTGACAACATTGAAGAGGCGCATGTCAACCCGCTTCTGACCTATCTCCAGCGACAAGCTCCGGAAATCTTAGCTAACGTTGCCAGATCTGCTAGCCCCGAAATTAAACAAATTATTTCTCATAATGTTCAAGGGTTGGTCGGGATGCTACCAACAGAAAATTTTAATGTAAAAATTACAACAGACCGAGACAACTTAGCAGGGCTTCTAGCCTCTGCCATGATGACAGGATATTTTTTGCGTCAGATGGAACAACGAATGCAGCTAGAAGACTTGGCTGACTCGGTATCGCTTCCTCACAACTCAACTGGTGGAGAATAATGCACGTATATTCTTAATTAACTAAGTAAAGAATATTATCAGTAATTAGGTTATTAAAATTATAATTATGTACGTTGCCTTGAGGTGTTAGCGTACCAGCACAAGCTAATCTAAGAACGCAAGATGCCAAGTCAGATGACAGAACTGGCTCAAATTTGCGTTGACTTTCTAACCCAGCTCCTGATCGGGCAAAGCTTCTGGCTTAACCTTAAGGATTTTGATTTTACCCTTGCGGTTTACTTCCACTTTCAGCACTGCGCCGATCGCAGAAGATTCCACGCGCTCTTGGACATCAGAAGCCTTTTTAATCGGTGTGCCATCAATCTTTTGAATAATATCACCCTCTTGCAAACCTGCTTGGTCTGATGGTGACTTTTCCATAACTTGAACAATCAAAACACCTTTGTCTTGCTTAACGTTGAGGTTTGTTTCTTGATTAATTTCTGATTTTGTAGCTGAAGTCAGATCTACCATTTGAATACCCAAGAACGGATGCTCAACACGCCCTTTATTAAAAAGTTGCTTGGCTATACGGGCGGCGGTGTCAATCGGAATCGCAAAACCGAGTCCTTGAGCATCAGCTCGAATTGCAGTATTAACGCCAATAACCTCTCCTTGAGCGTTTAAAAGCGGGCCGCCAGAATTGCCAGGGTTAATTGCGGCATCAGTCTGGATGAAATTAACTCGCTTGTTAGGAACACCGACTTGAGCGCTGGAGCGATCTGTAGCACTGATGATACCTACTGTCACTGTGTTGTCCAAACCAAGAGGATTACCAATAGCGATCGCCCACTCTCCTGGCATCAAGTTTCTGGAGTCGCCCAGTTTCACAGTTGGTAGATTGGCGGCTTTAATTTTTACCACAGCAACATCAGTAACCGAATCAACTCCTACTACTTTCCCTTCAAAACTGCGACCATCCTTGAGCGTCACTTGAACTGTATCTGTGTCCGCTACAACATGGGCATTAGTAACCAGGCGACCATCTTGGCTCAAAATGAACCCAGAACCAGTGCCACGCTCAACACGTTCTTCTGGAATTGGTTGCTCCGAACCGAAGAAACGGCGAAACAAAGGATTATTAAAAGCTTCGGGAATCTGATTGGCAACTTTGCGCGTTGCATTAATTCGCACTACAGCGGGTCCCACTTGTTCTACCGCTGTAGCAATGAAATTACGCTCATTTCCGCTCGTCCCGCCAATTATGCCAGTGGGGAACCTCTGCGCTGGAGATACTGGCGGCACTTCAACTGGGATTGTTCTTAGCTGCTGAAACGGGCGATTTTCAACTGGAAGATAGCGACTGCCGAGCAATCCTGCACCGCCGCCGATCGCCAGTAAAGTAAGAGAAAAGGCTAGCTGTTTCAACGATATCATAAACTTTTTCGGCTAATGAAAGCAATACAGATGCTATGTTTCTAAGTTTAGTCAAGCGATCGCTAAATGGGTTGAAATATTCAAAACCAGTTTTAAAGAATGCCCGCGATAACCTAACAGCACCAAAGCTCACTGCCTCCAAAAGGCTCTCTACAAGTAAATATAGACTTGCCCACGGGCAACAATCACCCTCACTCTTTACTCTTGTTCTGATAGCATGATTTCACGTTGCTGGCTACTACTGTCCTCGATACTGCTGGGTTTAATGCCAATATCGATGCAGGCTAATTCTGCATCCTTAGCGGCAAATACTTCTAGCAACTTAGTTGCTAATAACTCATCTAATGGTTCTAGGCAGTGCCAACCAGCGCTATCTCGCCTCCTGCGCCATAAAGTTGCTCCCGGTGAAACCCTGGATAGCATAGCGCAGCAATACAATCTCATCCCAGCTACCCTGATAGGAATGAATGCGGCTTTACGTAATGGAAAAGTTGCTGTTGGTAGTGAAATTTTGATTCCTCCCTATAACGGTATCCGCGTGGAAGTTCCTGCTGGCCAAACTTGGCGACATATAGCAGCGACTTACCGAGTCCGTGCTGATGTTCTATTTGAGGTCAATGGCTGTCAAAAAGCGCCCAAAGTCGTGTTTATACCAGGGGTGAATTGGTCGCCGAAACGCCCTTCTAGTGAGTTATTAGGGTATCCCTTGCCCCTAACAGCAAGTGTGGCATTAAGTTATGGCTGGCAAATTCATCCCAATACGGGTAAAGTTTTCTTCCACAGCGGCATTGATTTATTAGCAGCAGCGGGAACGCAGGTACGGACAGTGAATGCAGGAACAGTGGCATTTGCTGGTGAACAAGGAAGTTATGGCAATTTAGTCGTTGTCAATCACGCCAAAGGGCGACAAACCCGCTACGCTCATTTAAGAAACGTTGTGGTAACTGCTGGTAAAAAAGTTACAGAGGGAGACTTACTGGGAACAGTAGGTTCAACTGGAAATCCGACTTCGAGCAAATCGCATCTACATTTTGAAGTGCGTTATGATTCATCACTAGGTTGGATTGCCGAAGATCCAGTTTCTTTCCTTAAGCAATGAAAGTAGCGTTGGCACAGGGTAACTGAAGCACAAAACAGTAGTAGATAGTTACAAAACCCAATCTAAATCTCCTTTTACCTTGTGCTATGGGCACTTAACGAATCGCTCCTCCTATTAAGGCAAGTTGTCCACTGAATTCTGCCGCAGCTTGAGGCGAGAGAAGAATTGCCATTTCGCGATCGCGAACACCAAAAGACCAATTACCACGATGCCAGCTATAACGGGCAGAGTCAGCGCTAATACCGATAGACTAATGGCAACAACTAACTCGAACGTCGCCACGACTGGATTTGCTAATCCGCCTGAAGTTGCTGTAGAGGTGGCCCTTAAAAGGTTCATCAACCCTTTGGTAATGCCAGCAGTTCCTCCACCTGCCACCAGTGCTAGCGTCCACTGCACTATGGGATTCATGTCAGGAGCTAGTGAAGCTGTGACAACCGTGCCAGCAAGGATAGCTGCGGGTGTTGCAGCAACGTCTAGCAGATGGTCAAACCAGGGGATATAGTAACCAGTTATTTCAAGAGCAGATGCTACGGCAAATACACCTAATGCTTGAGGGCTTTCAATCCAGTCAAAGTTAGTTGGCAGGTCGATATGACCAACTACGGCGGCAGTGCTCAGGGCAAGAAGCGGCACAAATACTCGGAAACCTGAGGCTGCACTTAAACTAATTCCCAGGATGATTTCAATTAAAGTATGTATGTTGAATAGTTGATCCACACAGCCCTCCGCACATCCTTCACGTCTATGATATCGTTTTAAAATTTAGGGTATTGGTGGTAACTCGAGCGAATCGTTCTGGTATTTCACCCTGAACTACAAACTGCCGCACCCGCCTAAACTCAAACTATAACGATCTGGCGATCGCACCAGTACCTACATACAGCCAAAAACAACCTAAACTAGCGATCGCTTGAGTAAGTAGAAGAGCGATCGTACTACACTGTCCAGTCCTCAATGGGTAAATCCGTAATTTGTCTAAAGTCAGAGAGGTTACGGGTTAATAGTGTAGCGTTTTTGACTATGGTGATCGCAGCGATTTTCAAGTCCATTGAGCCAAGGCGAGAGTACGTCTTCTTAAGGCGTTGAAACTCCGCAGCTGCCCTTCACATCGAAATCTATAACTGGGATGGCACAGTAGTTCTCCAAATGCTTCCTTAGTTGACTGTATGCTGCCACCTGAGCATCAATCGAGCGCGCTTTTGCTATGTAGCTCAACCAGCCGCGTGTTTGTTCTTCATAGCTAACAATGGTTGCGGCTATTTCACTTTTTCTTGCATTTGCCAGCCTTGTCGATAAGCGTTGTGCTACTTCTCCACCTCGCTGTAGGGTGCTTAGGTGGTCGGTATCCAGCAAGTACATCCTAGCTCTTACGATTAGCAGAGCGTAAGGAATTGCGATATTTACGTCCCAACTCAATCGCTTCATCAAATGCTGGATTATTGGCAAATGTGCCTGAAATTTTTTCCCACCAGGGGGTTGCAGAACCTAAACCAGCTTCAATCTGGTGCTTAAGCTGGGCAACTTCAGCTTCTAGAGTAGCAACTCTTTCTTCTATCTTGGGTTTGGACATTAATAATTCTTAGGTTCTGCTATACACTATTGCAATTTTAGCGTCGCATAATCTTAAATATTAACATAATGGGCGATCGCTGCACAAATCGTAGATGGGTTTCCTACACAGGCGATGGCTGTCTTTGTGCACGCTGGTGATTGCTTGAGGAAGTAGAAGAGCGATCGCCCTCAAGTTGAAAGCTTTCAAGGATTTTCACTGCTTATCCTTTGGAGAGCATAGGTATTCTCAAGGTTGCAGCATTGCACGATCGGCTTTGAGGCGATGTCGCTTAAACCAGCAGACTGCAACAGTTCAGTCCAATAAGCCTTAATTGTCGTCTCTGTACCGCCGAGAGCAGCGATCGCTCTTAGCTCTCTAGAACCGTAACCACTGGACACTTACTCAGGAACTTGCACTCTTGTTGGCGATCGCTTCTCCCAGGCGAGTAAAGTGGCTAGGATTCATCGTCAGGAGAATGTTTACATCTGCTTTCAGTGCGGCTTGGGCAATTAAAGCATCAAAAATGCCTCCACCTGGGAGGTTTAAGGCTACCATTTGGGTGATCGCTGCCAGATATTCATTGGAGTGCAAAGGAACTACCTCAAGGTACTGTGAAATGTCTGCGATCGTGCTTTGAGCCTGATGGGGGGCAATACGAGGCTGAATCGGAAAACGGGTAATAACAGAATAGATTTCTGCCAAACTGTGAGTTGAAACAAAACCCTGAACTTCCCTAGATTCTGCTGCTTTTAACCGAGCAAAGCAAGCGGAATGTTGAGGGTGACTGACAATCAGAGCAGCAACCAAAACAGAGGTATCAAACAAAACTTTCACAGAGCCATTTGTTCTCGAATGCGCTCTTCTCGCAACTCATCAATGAAGGCATTAATATCAAAATTTTCTGGTAAATCAGCATCCAGAACTAAAATTCCTTCTTTTCGATAGACTCTTGGCTGTTGGGAATTAGCACTGACTACTTCAAAATTTTGTACATCAAAACTTTCTTCAGCTTGATGAGTCAAGGCAGCAACTTTGTCTGTAACAGCCGTTATGATGAACTCTTCAGACGATATACCCTGGCGATTTGCCCATTTTTCGATTTCTTGTTGAAGCAGAGGAGGAAGATTCATAGTAGCAGGGGTCAATCATAGTCCTAATTTTAAGGTACTGCTACAAAAGCAGTAATATCCCCCAAGATTTTTGAGTATAACTTCAGCAGACGAATCAACCCCTCAACCAGCATCTGATTCTGCTCATCAGCACCAACAGTAATGCGAAGCTTATACTCTAAAATAGCTGACTGAAATAGCGCACTGGGATTCCCCGTTTTTTGAGTGCCAGATAAATCTGTTCTACCTGAAATTGTTGTTGAATGTACAAAGCTATTAGCGGAGGAAAGCTTCACCTATAAGCAGGCATAAATAAAAATTGGGAAGACCCCACCCCGCAAGTAGCCTGGCATCGTTTACTGATGGCTTGCTGAAAACTTTTATGGATTGACACTCCGAACCCTTTGGAGAGAATAGGTATTCTCAAGGTTGCAGCATTGCACGATTGGCTTTGAGGCGATGTCGCTTAAACCAGCAGACTGTAACAAGTCAGTCCAATAAGCCTTAATTGTCGTCTCTGTACCGCCGAGAGCAGCGATCGCGCTCAAGGCTTCATGCCAAATACCATTTGCGGCATAAATCGCTATCTGCTGCTGTGGTGTTGCTGTTTCTAGCTGATGAGTTACGCGGGAATTGACTTCGACCCGCTGCACCCATCCTTCAACATAATCTTGGTAATTGGCATTAGCTAGCTGTTGGGGAGCGCAATTAAGATTAACTTTGAAGAACCAACGATACATTTTGCCAACTTCTAGCGGCGTTGTCGTATGTGGTAGGCGAAAACTGACAATGCCTGGGGTTTCAGGCAGCGTTACAGGGCTGCGGTAAACATCATCTTCTCCATCCTGGAGGACAAACTCTACAGAGCGTAACGATGTCGATAAATAAGGAACATAAAACCAGAATGTTGGGTACTCAGCGATCGTTTTCCCCCAGACATAAGTTGCTTTTCCTCTATTCTCAGCCAAAGTTTTCTCAAATGCAGGGACTAAAGCTGTAAGACGCGATTCAGTAACACAGTTGCCGCGCCCTGCTGCTCCTTTACGCCGTCCCGTAGGAGTCCCGTTATCTGGTAATTGCGGTTGTTGAAAGTGAACTCCTAAATTACTCAGATTATTGCTAACTAGAGGGTGAGATGCCAATACTGGCATGGGGTAGCTTGTGAGGCTAATGAGTGCCATAGTAATCGCGGAGGTATTTGTTATTTTCTGCATATTAGTAACCTCATCCAAGTTGTAGTTTTGAGTTCAGCTTAGTGCTGTCGTCATGGGAATACTTGTATACCGCTACACTCACGCCAGTAGCCACTAAAACAAACGCTGACGGCACAAGCGGCACCCAACCGCCTTGAGTCAAGATCAGAAAGCAAAGACCGGATAAAATTCCCACTGCTAGTGCTGTAGCAATTCCCAGGTGTAGCCGTGACCGAAAGCGCCAAGCAAGTGTGCCTCCGACTATTGACCAACCCCAAATCCATAAAGCTTCGCTCCATTGCGCCCAAACCCACAACAAGGGTCGCTGATCTAGAACCGCACTCAAGATTTGACTCACCATTTGCGCTTGCAGAAATACTCCTGGTATTTGCTTTTGAAACTCCTGCTGACCAGTAGAGTAAGGTGTGAACCAATAATCACTAGCACTTGGAGCGGTAACGCCGATAATAATGATCCGCTCCTGCAACTCCTTCACTAGATCTGGACTGATTTGATCGTTGAGGATTTCTCTGAGGGTAACTTGTGGGGCAATGTCCTCAAGAGACTGAAAGGGGCGGTAATTAAGCAGCAATTGGTAACCCCGATGATCAAATTTTTGGTAACCGCCAGTCTGGGATTCTAGTCGCTTCAAAATGACGTGTCCGAACTGTAAATACCCTTCTGGAGTAACTTTTGCCCCAATCCCCAATGTATTTAAGTAATCAAGTGCAAGTTGGAGGCTAAAGGCATACTTAGTACCACAGCGAGATGTCAGGGGTGGAGTCAAATGTAACAGCTGGCGACGGACAGTGTTATTGTCACTGTCTGCTAAAACATCACTAAAACCCAAACGTGTTTTGTGGATCTCAGGCGGGGGTGGAACGCCGAGTTCATCGGCATCGGGATCGCTGACTTTGCACACGCCAACCAAGTGATCACTTTGCCGCAGGAGAGTTTTTAAATCTTGATTATTTGGCTCTACTGGCAGAGGCCGATAAATATCCAAACCTATCGTTCGCGGTTGATACTGCTGTAGTTTCTGCAAAAGTCTCAAAAGCGATCGCTCTGACAGCGATCCTTGCCCCGATTCCTGTTTTTGAGCTTGGATATCGGCTTCAGTGACAGTAACTACTAACAGTCGCGGATCAGGACCTTCATGTGGTCGTAGCTGATTTAGAGCATCGAAAGCTTGTAGTTCAAACGATTGCAGCATTCCTAGTTGACGCATTCCAACTACCAAGGACGTTATAACTACACTCGTTAAGAAAACTTTGCCGAAAATTTGCCTGCCTGTCAAGAGTGGGCGATACTTGGGGCGATCGCTCCTTTCAACTCCATTCTGCAATTCTTGCCAAGTTGGTGGCACTTCGGCAGGATTTTGGTAAATTATCGGCAACCAAGTTGCACAAGGAAATTGATCTTCTAAGCTCTGCAACCTTTCCCGTGCTTCCCGCACTGCCAAATAAAAGGACTTACCACCAGCAAAAGATTTAAGAAAACACATTAAAAATTCTTGTGCGACTCGATCCGGCACAGGTTCACGCATGATAACCACTTGCGGAATCTGCAAATTACCTAGCTCTCGTGCTAATCCCAATCCATCACAGGAGTTAAAAATAGCTATTTTCAAGCCTTTAGCGATCGCCCGTTTTAATCCATACTTCAGTTCTTCTAAAGTTATTTTCTCGCGCGGATTGATATGAATGAATCCGCGATCGCCCTCCGTAGCGCTGTGTCCGGCAAAAAACAAAACATCCCACTCTTGATCCCAAAGTTGATTGTCGATATCCTGGCGCGACGGTTCAACCAAAAATGTTACCTCTGCCTTGGGTAGAGCATCCAAAAACTGCTTGTCAGCCTGCACGTCAATATTTAGACTATTTCCTAAAATAGCTAAAACTTTTATTTTAGGACGAGCCGAGGCAGCCTGTGGCTCTATTTCAACTTGCTCAGATACAGTAGAACTTAGCCCTGTTTCTGATTTAGAGTAGCGCTCGATAAAATCCCATAGATGCCAAGGCAAACGCCGTAATTGCGGATCTTGAGTCCGAATCAACACTCGAATAGATTCATTCGTACTCAAAGCTTCGCGCAGCCGTCGATCTAGACGAAGAAATGAGGAAGATTCTAGCCAATATGTCATCTGCTGCTGTAATTGAAGTGCAGATTTACGACAGTTCTCTATTCGATTTACTGAGCCGTTATAGACGATCTGTTGGGGGTGAATTCGGCTATTAACGCTTGAAGTATCCAAACGGCGATATATTTGTTGCCACTGCGATAGACATCGCTCTAGCTCTGGGTCTGGCGGTAATTCCCCAAGCAACTCGGTTGAAGGTCGAGCGCCATCGCTGCCGATTTCCAGCCTTAGCTGACATCCATGCTGAATATCGCCATTAAACTTTAAAACCACTAGCCTTTCATTAGTAGGCAAGACCATCACCTGTTTTTTAGATGATAAACGTTTCTACTAAATTAATATCATTTAGCCCTAGTTCAATGCTAAATTGTTCGCCTATTATACCCCGAAAATTCAGTTGCAGCATGTCCGTTTGCCGTGATTGCGCTTGCATTACTGCCTCTCCCTGCTCGTCGAGTACCCGAATTTCTAAATCTTCAGGTAGGTATGGAACGCACTTTGGCGGAGCGAGCATTACCCAAATATCGACT
>JBGTCQ010000253.1:0-2191 GCA_041748755.1 Chroococcidiopsidaceae cyanobacterium
ATAAATTGGTTTGGCAGCTTCACGTAAATAATGAAAATGACACAGGTCGTGGGGTACACCAGGCAATGCTACTTCAACTGCTTTGCGAATTGATTGCTGAGCGTCACTGACTACTCCCGCAATCGGCACATCTAGTGCCTGCTTCACCTCACTCAGCAGACAAGCTAAATCTTGGCTTCTAGCAGACAGTAAAGTACGAGCCAGTAGGACTTCCCCTGAAAGGCACTCTCGAATCACCCACAACACTTCATGTCCTACATCCGGTTGCATACCATCAATTGCCAAGATTACTCGCTTATACTCACGCCCAATCGCCTGTAACCGTTGTTGGTTACTTAAACCTAGAGCTAACAATTCGTCATACCGCAAAAGTAAATGGCTCACACTACGCTGACTGACACAGATATCTCGTTGCTCTAACTGCTGATGAATTTCAGCTACACTACGGTGCTGTTGATAACGCAATGTTCCACATAGGGCAATTACATCCAAGCCAAATTCATGCTGCGGTAATGCCCATCTGCCTTCTGATTCTGGTCTATAAATGTAGCAAAACTTCTCACATTCTCGGTTATAGCAGCGACGGATTTTGAGACGTAGTTGCACCACGCCTGAAAGTGTTCTTACCGTGCGATAGTTGTCGTACTTATTCCACATTGGCTTGTCGCAGTGGGGACAATCCTGACGCACACACTCCAACACTTCTTCTCTGTCTGCTTTAGGTTGGGGGCTGGTTCGCGCCATTGCTCTTGAGGCTCTTCACTATCTTCTGTTTAATAGCTTATCCAAATTCTCTGTTTTTCTCCAGCTAACTTTGCCACCCTAGAAAAAAAGCAATCTCATCAGAGTTTTTCTTTTTATATGCTTTAAACACATCCCGATTTGTACGATTCGTAATGCTTTTATATTTTAAATTTAGAGTTGATAGATCGAGAGTTGGTCTGAAATAATAGCATTTTTTTTCTTTAGAGTAATTCAAGTCCTGCTTAAATTTTTTCTGTAACGCTCGATTTAGTAGCCAAACAAAATCTCGCTGAGTCTCCGGGTCTGATGAGCTTGCCCATTCTGCTGATTCAAGAGCTTTGACAGTTGTTGAGTCACAGACCTTATGCCATTGCTCCTGGTTAAGATCGTGAAAACTGATCAAATAATCCTCTTTCAATTTCCACTCGTCAGGTGCTGGACTATTGGGGAGAGCAAGCTTTCGGTAAATCGTTTTTATGTCTTGATACTTTGATTTTGCAATGTAGATATATTCTGAAAAGTAGGAGACTTTAAGAAGATTTGAGTAAAGGCGCTCATTGGTAGGAATTGGAGCTAAATAAATACCGGAGTTCTCAGAAATTGCTAATCGAATGAGTGCATCTCTGCAAGATTGATCAAATAGCTCCCTCTGCTTGTTAAAAATGATCTTGCGCGAGCGACGTTTCTCAGGCTCTTTGAAATAATCTTTCAATGAAACCCAGTATGCTTCCCGTGTCGTAACTTTCACAACAATCAAAATTACGGGAGCGTTACCCTGAAGCCAGTAGTCTATATCCCGTTGCTCACACCGATACTCAAAACTGGTCTCTGTTTCTGCTTGCAACCGAGTTTGTTGTGTTGCCTTACTCTGAACCTGGATAATTGAATTTGTGACTTCGCCAGTAACAACATCCCGAATCTCAATGAACCCATCAATTCCCGCTTCTACTCCTCCAGTCTGATAGAAGGGAAATCCCATTGATAAGGAAATATCGCCAATGATATGGATGCCCCGCTGCCCGATTACAGCAGAGTTACTAATTTTCTTAGGCACAAAGTAGCTATTTACTTAACTGTAGGAATACAGATGTACTAGATTATAGCTTGGATATTTTTAGAAGCAAATTATAGCTGCAATTGGTTGAACGGCAGCAGGTATAAGCAAAAATCATATAAAATGGCTCAAACCCTGATTCGGTCGTGGAGCGGGGTGGCAACTGATTGATAAGCTTTGATTAATCGTGTGGTAAGGCTTGCTCCCAGACCAAAAGGGCAACGATAAATCAATGGTTTCTGCCTCTAGGCGATCATTAGATCTCTTGCAAAAGGTTATTTAGCTAGACTGAGTTCATGATTGTACAACCCAGCAATCAGATTGAAACGTAAACCAAAACGTCTACGACGGTTGCGATAGCGCTCAGACAAAATTTTAAATATCTTCAAGCGA
>JBGTCQ010000254.1:0-2856 GCA_041748755.1 Chroococcidiopsidaceae cyanobacterium
TTATCAAGATGTAACAGGTTCGCCTGAAAAATCTCAACTTTATCTGGATAAATCCATAACATTTGCTCCCAGGTTAGAACCAGAGAATTGCTAGTATCTGTACTTGGCAGTAGAGAACTAGGGAGTAACCATGCAGATTCAAACCCCAGATTGGGTTAAGCACGCTGTTTTTTATCAAATCTTTCCAGATCGCTTTGCTAGAAGCCAGCAGCCTCGCAAACGGCTGTTAAAATCTGCCTCGTGGCAAGCCTGGGACGATATGCCAACACTCCAAGGCTACAAGGGCGGCGATTTGTGGGGTGTACTAGAACAGCTGGATTACCTGGAGAAGTTGGGGATTAACGCAATATACTTCACCCCGATCTTTCAATCAGCCAGCAATCACCGCTATCATACTCACGACTATTACCAGGTTGATCCGATGTTGGGCGGTAATGGGGCTTTTAAGGAACTGCTAGAGGCTTGCCACGATCGCAACATCAAAGTTGTTCTGGATGGGGTGTTCAACCATGCCAGTCGCGGCTTTTTCTTTTTCCACGACGTTCTAGAAAATGGTCCCAATTCTCCCTGGGTTGATTGGTTCAAAATTGAAGACTGGCCTCTATCTCCTTACAATGAAGAGTCCCCCGCAAACTATGCTAGTTGGGCTGGGATTCGGGCGCTACCAGTGTTCAACCATGACAATCCCGAAGTGCGGGAATACATCATGGAGATTGCGGAATACTGGATTAAATTCGGCATCGACGGCTGGCGCTTAGATGTGCCCTTCGAGGTCAAAACCCCTGGTTTTTGGCAGGAATTTCGCGATCGCGTCAAAGCAATCAATCCTGAAGCCTATATTGTCGGTGAAGTCTGGGAAGATTCTAGCGAGTGGCTGGATGGCACTCAATTTGACGGCGTAATGAATTATCTCTTTGCCGCGCCTACCATTGCATTTACAGCAGGCGATCGCGTGGATATGGAACAAGTGCAAGACCGCTCCTACCGTCCTTATCCGCCCCTCTTTGCCGCAGAGTATGCCGCAAAAATCCAGGAACTACTGCAAATGTACCCTTGGGAAATCCAGCTTACCCAGTTGAACTTACTCGCAAGTCACGATACAGCGCGGCTGATTTCAATTGCGGGAGGCGATCGCGCCAGTGGTGAATTAGCAACACTACTACTGTTGACCTTTCCCGGCGCTCCCAGTATCTATTATGGCGATGAAGTTGGCTTACCCGGTCGTATAGATCCAGATTCTCGCCGTGGCTTTCCCTTGGAAGCTCATTGGGAATCTGATGTCCTAGATTACCACCGCAAACTAATCGCTCTGCGTCATGCTTATTCCGCATTGCGTACAGGTGCGTACCAAGTCCTATTCGCTCAAGCAGCAGTTTACGTCTTCGCTCGAATTTTGGGAACTGAGAAATTAATTGTTGCCGTTAACGCTGGAACTGCACCCGCCAAGGTCAGTATAGAAACCGATATTCTAAATCAACCCAGCAAGCTATTGTATGGCAGTGTCGAGGTAGAGTGGAGTGTTGGAGTTAGCCAGCTTGAATTGAGTTTGCCTGCTCGTACTGGCTGCATTCTAGGTCAGGCTACTTAACTAGGGTAAAAAATAAAACAGGAGGTAACTTTTCGCTAAAGTGCCTCCTGCGTATATGTCTAACCTGTAATACTTACTCGTGTCCTCCAACGCATGCTTACGCCAGAAGAAGTTGCTGGATCAGAGTCTAGGAGAGTGAACTTGCAGCTTGAGAAAGCATTTGACCTAATTGCTGCACTTGGCTGCCAGCAGCGCCACCAGTACTTGTACCTGCGTCTGATGTTTGAGTACCAAGTTTCTTTAATGACTGAGCGATAGCCTGTGCATCACCACTCGTCAGTGCAGTTTTGAGTTCGCCAAGTGTACTGGCAATTTCTGGTGCTGCACCTTGTAATTGCTGCTGCCAACTCTCGATATTAGCCACCGCTGCCTCAGCAGGAAGGGATGTCAATCCACCTTGTAAAGCTGAGATAGTTGAGTCGAGATCTGCTGTCTGTGCCATTTGTATTACCTACAAAACAGTTTCCTGAAAAATTGTAAATTATTTTTAAGTTAAATATATTTTTTTTAAATTAAATTATGTTTAACTAAAGTCTAAGAAACGCTTGACCTTTGGATAACTGATCGGACAGAGTGAAATGTAAAAAAAAGCCTTTTTCGGAATGGTTGCATACTTCTGTTAACTAGTTGCACCAAGTTGCAATTCAACCTGAAGCGTTAAAATAACTTTACAACTAAGGTTTACATTAAATTTGTGTAACACAAATTAGAAGCAATACTTTTACGGTTAAGACTTGATCCCCCAACCCACTTAAAAAAGAAGGCTAAGACTAGTTTAGTTCCCCTCTTCTTAAGAGGAGGCAAAAAGCGGTGTAGCTATGCTTCCCGCTTTATTGCCGTGGGCTAGGGGAGATATTCTTGAGCTAAACCTGACAAACTAAGAAGTATTGAGGTAGATTTACAGAATTTTATGTAGGAGTGACACGCTGTACAAGAAGTAATCGCCCCTAAACTTTTATCAAGGAATCAGTACCGAGTCTATGACGTGGATCACACCATCGTCTCCACATCATAGTGTGACAACCGTAGCTCACTTTAATCCCACTGGAGGCATCAATGGTTAAGCTTTAGCTCCAGCCAGTGGATGTTAAAACACTTATTCAGCAGCTACTAAAGCGGGGATAAGTACCGCATCAATAACGTGGATAACGCCATTGTCAGTAAGGATATCTGTTTTTAAGACGTTGGCATCATTCACTTTAATGCCGTCAGCCGACTCAATTGCAACGATTGATCCCTCAACCGTCTCCGCCTCTTGAATCTGCATC
>JBGTCQ010000255.1:0-3294 GCA_041748755.1 Chroococcidiopsidaceae cyanobacterium
TTACGAACACCCCTGCAAATCGAACAGCATCTAATGTTAGCAATGGAAGCTGCTTATCATGTCGGTGAAAAGCCTGTCACTGGGGCAATTGTAGAATCGGTGCTGTCAAAACAGATTGATGAATTGGAGCCAAAGTTAACCCGGCATGGCTATGCTCTGCGAGGTTTGGCAGAGCAATTTAACGCGAAACCAGCGGAAATTAAGTTACTGTTTCGAGGTCAACTTGACCCTGCACGAACAAAGGAATTAACAGACCAAATGCTAACCGCAGGTTTACCAATTTGATTTGCTGACAATGCTTGCAGCAGATTCCCGTTTAGTTGCAGTTAATGTGGGTCGAAAGTGATGATTGTGGTCTGGTTGCAATTAACGTGGTCTGATTTGGATTTAATTCGGTCTCAACCCACTTTATAGTTGCAGTTAATCTGGTCTGAAAATTGCCTTGATTGCGGGTCGAAGCTTTTAGTATTGTGGGTCGCTACAGTTACATCGGTGGCAAAGCCGTTCGTAAGCCTGGACCGAACATAAATCAAGTAGTGCTGCACAAGCCTGAAGGAGACAACGCGCTTCCCGAGCATATTACTATTGCTGGTACTCACTTTTCGCTAGGAGGAAAGATATTAAATTCAGAAGAAAAGGAGGAAGTTAATACACAGATAAGTGATGCTGGTGTGATAGTTCAAATAGACTACTTGGATGACAGCCAGAATGAAATACAGAAAATGCGAGTTGAAGCAAAAAAAGACGATATTGTTACACTGGCGACTGATCCAGACAGTCCTAAGGAGTTTTGTAGAAAGTTGAAAGTTGATCTCGAAAAACTTGAAAACCAGAAAATAATGCCAGACAAATGGCGGGAAAATTTTTCTAAGAATTATGATAATAAAAAAGTGAAAATTACCGTTATCAATGCAGATGGGCAGCGGGCTGTTTGGGATGATTCTATACCGAATATTACACCCCCACGAGACTCGACCCCCCCCTTAGTAAGTAGTGTTAACGAATAACTTTTCCTCTGGTAGTAAGCATTAGCCTCAGTAGTTGCACATCAATGACATCAACGAAACAGAGGAAATTCGTAAACAGATTGAGGAGGCTGCAAAAACACAGAATCTGCTTACTGCGATCGCACGTCTAATTGGAATTCTCATAGCAGTGTAAGTCAGTCTATATTTTGGCAATAGAAACTCAATAACTTTACATTGCCTTACCCCAAAGGCAAGGTAATTAACGCATTCTATTCTCGTTTGTACTTCATAGGAGAGACATATGCAAATTCAAGTTGACAACTTCAAAGAAGATATTCCTACGGATGAACTCACCATTACTAGGCAAATCACAGAACTCAGCCTAGCTATACAGCCAAATCAGCCAACAGTCCCTCGGAATCAAGATCCTAAAAGTCATGGTTGTGTTAGGGCAGAGTTTGTTGTGGGGGATGTACCTGAAAATCTCAGATTTGGTGTTTTCAAAGAGCCAAAAACTTACCCTGCTTGGATTCGCTTCTCTAATGGTAGAGGCAATGATGACAAAGGCGAACCACTACCTGACTCTAAACCTGATGTTCGTGGTATGGCAATCAAACTGATGGATGTGGATGGTGAAAAAATTTTGGAAGGTGAGGAACACGAGAGAACACAAGACTTCATTCTCCTGAACAGCCCAATCTTTTTCCTTCGCAATGCTAAAAGCTCTCTTGATTTTTCAAAGGCAGTTAAACAAGCGAAAGGTAAGCCTACTTTTTTAAAGCTGGGCATCTTGTTACTTAATTTTGGAGTCTTTCATTGGGTGAATTTAAAACACTCAATTCAACTCGAAAAAGACCTATTAGCAATCCCCTTACAACCGAGTACTGGAGTGCAACACCATATAAATTAGGACCTAACGCAACTAAGTTTTCCGTAACACCTCAAAATAATAGCAGTCTAGGCAAACCAGCCTCTGGTTCAAAAGGGGGTTTACAAAGGGACTATCTTCGAGAAGTGATGAAACATCATCTTAGGAATAATGAAGCTAGTTTTGACTTTAAGGTTCAGTTACAACCTAATTCTGATACCAAGCTAATTGAAGATTCAACTATTGCATGGAGTGAAAACGAGAGTCCATATATAAAGGTAGCTACCATCAGAATTCCTAGCCAGGATTTTGATTGTCCTACACGAAACGACTTCGACGAGAGCTTGTCATACAATCCCTGGCATTCCCTACAAGATCACAGACCATTAGGTGGAATTAATCGTCTTCGTAAAGAAGTCTATTTAAACCTCTCAAAGTAGCGACACGAGGTTAATCATAAGCCTAGAAAAGAACCTACACCTGATGAAATGGCAAATTGCTCATAATAGAGTTCTATGAATTAAGTAGGTATTGTCAAATCAACGAAGCCCTGTCATGAGGTAATTGTTTTTCGAGAACGCCGTGAAAACTCAGAACTTGATTATCGCGATCGCTCACCTGACTGGATTCCTCATAGCACTGTAAGTCCGCTCAATTTGACTGCGTTCAGTAATACCAAGACGCTAGCCTGGTCGCAGATATATTACTTAGCCAATGTGTAATGCGGATGAAAGGACTTGAACCTTCACACCTTGCGGTACTAGAACCTAAATCTAGCGCGTCTGCCAATTCCGCCACATCCGCATATTAGCTTGACTATCATAGCAAGAACTGGATAAACACGCACAAGTAAACGATATGTGTAGCGATGCCTGCCGCAGGCTTTGCCTACGCGCTTTGCCCAAGGGAGCCATTCAGGTAAGTAGGCTAGGTAGAAGGCATGGCGATCGCGCTTTGGACTTTAACGCGATCGCGACTTCTTAAGGCTCGACTTTTACCCCCTTCCAAAAGGCAACATAACCCTCAATGTTTTTCGCCTTGTCCTTGGCGGTAGGATAGTACCAGGCAGCATCCTTGTTAATTTGCCCATCAACTTCGATGTTGTAGTAACTGGCAACACCTTTCCAGGGACAAGTTGTGTGTGTGTTGCTGTCTGTGAAATATTCGCGGTTAATTGCATCAGCCGGGAAATAATGATTACGTTCCACAACTTCAGTGCGATCGCTCTCGGCTATCACAGCACCATTCCAGATTGCTTTCGGCATAGGTTTCTTTAGTTGAGAGATCCAAATACCATTATCAGGTGAAAATACAGACAGCATCCCTGAAAATTCCGTCAATCATGCCCCAGCACTCCCTGGAACCTGCACTTAAACATTATTTTGGCTACGACAGCTTTCGCCCTGGACAGCGGCAGATTGTAGAACAAGCACTCCAAAATCAGGATTTGCTGATTAT
>JBGTCQ010000256.1:0-7919 GCA_041748755.1 Chroococcidiopsidaceae cyanobacterium
ATAAAGCTGTAAGTTACAATTAGGTGTGTCATTTAAAATAGCAACTGTTATTCAAATTTTGGAGCAACCTCTAGCACTATCCCTGCTTTGATTCAGACTCGTAGCTGATGTTGTCAGATTTGTAATCTGGTGGCTCAATGTGAATTAAAATGCGGACAGGGCTAAATTTCTCTTCTAGTCTGGTTTCCACTTTCTCTGTTATTCGGTGTGCTGTTTCTACGTCGTCAGCAGCTACTATTAAATGCATTTCAACAAAAACTTGACGACCCAAAAGACCGCGAGAGGCAATATCGTGGCAATTAATTACTCCTGGGACAGAAAGTACGATCGCATTAATTGCTTCTGGAGCGATCGCCATTTCATCTACTAGCCAAGGCAGATTATCTTTAATCACCGACCAGCCACTCCTAAACACCAACAAAGCAACTGGGAAAGCCAAAACCACATCCAACCACTGGAGTTGAGGTAAATTTAAAACGTTTCCCTGCCAAATACCAATCAACCCAGCTAAAACAGTAATCGTCACCCAGATATCGCTCATTGTGTGTTTAGCGTCGGCAATCAAAATCGGACTACTTACCTGCTGACCAACATGGCGCTCGTAGAAGGCAACGAAAATATTAACGCCAAGCACAATCAGCAGTAACCACAACTGAGATGGCGCTATCTTAACTGGCTCTCCACCGTTAAGAATTCGCTCTACAGCGCCTTGAAGAATTTCAAAACAAGCTATGCCTAGAAAGGCAGCAATTCCCAGCGCTCCCACTGCTTCAAATTTCTGGTGTCCGTAGGGGTGATCGCGATCTGGTTGTGGAGAAGAAAATCGACTTGTAACTAATCCCAAAACGTTATTTGCACTATCTGTCACACTATGCAAGGCATCAGCTATTAAACTAAGAGATCCCGTCCACGATCCCACTACAGCCTTCAATGTCATCACAAACAAATTAAGTAGTAGAGTGATGATTAAAACTTTTCTCACTGTGGAGCGGTTATCAATGATCATGATTCATCTACTCCACAATTGGAACTGCTTGCTTAGCAGCCAATAATTGGGCTGATATACCAAAGTCCCTACTGCCAGGTAACATGGATTAGCAAGATATTCGGATATTTATAGTCTATGTCCCCACCGCTAACATTGAATCTGGTTGAGGGTTCTGTTTCCTTTAATTTTTCAGCGCAGGCAGCACGGGATTTGGAACAAGCGATCGCCCAATTAATGGAACGCCTCAAAGCTGTTGCTGCTAAAGCCATACCCGGCGCTACCAGTCCTCAGCAACCACTGGAATATCGCTACACTGGCGATATTTTTCTTGAGATTTTCTGCAATCCTAATATCTGGCCCACTCCCTTCGCCGCTAAAGTTCTGATCACTATCCGCGATGCCAGCATCCGTCTGACGACTGAAGCCGAACTCACGCGCGTAAGAGAAGATATTAGTCAGTATTTAGAGCAAGTAGGTTAAACAGTGCAAACAAACCTAGATTACTAAGTAACTACTGTACAATCAGTCGGGCTTTACTTTGTAAATCGGACAACCCGCAAAACAAAGATCCAACAGCACTATTTTTACAGGTTGCAATTCATACTACAACTCCACCTCATTCAATAGTTGCAATGAACTCCAATAACTTAACCAATCTACTTCAACAAGGGTTTCATGTCACTTTGGGTGCGACGGCTTCCCTGGTTGAAACCTTGCAAGATCCTCAAAAACGCACCGAGAATCTTTCCCAGATCAACTCCGAGTTAAGCCATTTGGCGAATGAGTTGGAAGTAAAGGGAGAAATGACAGAACAAGAGGCCCGCAACTTTGTCAATAATTTCTTGAATCAGTTACGTAATCAAAGAGCCACAACATCCGCTGCTACTACCGTCACTACTACATCTACCCCGGTTGCACCACCTGGCGTGCAATTAGAATTGCAGGAATTGACGGCCCAAATCGCTGCTATCCGTACTGAATTAGAAAACCTGCGTAACTCAGACTCCAATCCTGCTTAACTAGCTTTTAGCAACTGAAAACTAACTTAATCGTTATCCCATTCTTCATGACCAATCAGATCGCCAATGCGATCGCGCAATAAAAAGTCACATTTTTCTAACTCACATTCAACACAAATCCACTCACGTGGTGGAATGTATTGACAAAGGGTGTAGATTGGCTGCTGGCGGCTGACCACTCCCTTTTGCACAAGTTGGCGTGCTTCATCTTGAATGAGATTTAGAGAGTACCGGAAAGATGGCAGTGTATTTACACTCATGCTTTTAACCCACAAAAAAGTTGATGTTGTCTTCAAGCCTCACAAAAGGCACCCTCAATTAAAAATTAGGCTTTTATTAGGAATATTTGTATTCAGCTATACTGCACTCTTTTTATTTTTACTTCTTCTTATTCCCAATGATATAAAAATATATTACAAAAGTCAACAAAGCTTGACAAAATAAGAAGCTGATGTATTAAGGAAAACCACTACTGCTAAAGGGATTTGGCTTTTTTTCATCCTTTAACTAATGATTTAGGACCAGGTTGGGTCTCTGGTAATCTTACTCTGAAGCTGTCAGCAAGGGAAGAGGAACCTGTCTTAAGCTAGTAGTGCTTAGATGTCTAATAATGTTTTTAGAGCGATCGCCTGGGCAACTGGCATCTGTCCATAAGAGAACACGCAAGGAACGGATGGGGGCAATGCTGGGAGAAACTGATCTAAAACATAGGGACTGCCATAGACTACCAAGGCTTGTAAATTACCAGATTGCAATAATCTTTCAAACCAATTCTGCGCCATTTGTGTGAAAACAGCACTATCCCGAAACGGTTTGCTGCGAATGAAGAGTTGCAGTAGAGTGGGTCCAACGGCAATAGTAGTCGGTGTATGGAGATCGATTAATTCAGTGGTACAGCCTAGTTGTGTCGGTAGAGCGATCGCGGGGCTGTTTTGGCTTAAGAAATCACATGCCAGCAAACTATCTACCACAATTAGATTGCGTAAAGGTCTAGACTTTGCAGATTTTTCTAACTGCAAAGGTACAGAGCCATAAACCATCTGGGTTTCTTGCAAAATGTTGTTAACTAGAGTCAGTGCATCCGGTTGAGCCAGCTCCAGAATTAAACCTCCCCCCTGCTCCCCCTGCTCCCCTGCTCCCCTCACCTTGAGCTTGGCTTGCCAAATCCGCTCGACTGAAGCACGAATCCGCTCTGCTGGTATCCGACCGCTTTCTACCGCTGCACACACTGCCTGAATCGCTCCTTCTGGGTCAGCTGGCATCAGCAAAATATCTACCCCAGCTTCCACCGCCAGAACGGGTGCAACGTTTGCACCATAACGGTTTGTAATCGCACCCATTACCAGAGCATCTGTAACAATCAATTTTTCAAATCCTAACTGTTGGCGCAGCTCAAAAGTCAAAATTCGCTCAGACAGCGTTGCTGGTAGTTCAGCATCCCAGGTAGGAATTAGGAGGTGGGCGCTCATTACTGCATCGACTCCAGCCGCGATCGCTGCCTCAAAGGGTGGCAACTCAATCTCAGCTAGTCGGGTGCTTGTGTGAGACAAAACAGGTAAATCTATGTGGGAGTCGATAGCAGTGTCACCGTGACCCGGAAAATGCTTGGCAGTAGTTAATACGGGATAGGCTTTAGCCCCTTTGATAAAAGCAGTCGTCAGCTGGATCACTGTATCTGGAGTTTCCCCAAATGCCCGGACGTTGATTACGGGGTTATCAGGATTATTGTTCACATCTACAATAGGCGCGAGTACCCAGTTGATCCCAATTGCCAGTGCTTCTTGGGCGGTAATTGCCCCCATTTTTTCGGCATAATGTTGGGCAAGACTAGGGTGTTTACGAGCAATAGCGCTGATTGCCATTGGTGGTGGGAACCAAGTTGCTCCTGAAAAGCGCTGTCCCACTCCTTCCTCTATATCCGCTGCAATCAGCAAAGGAATTTTTGCCCAGGTTTGGAGTTGTTGCGATCGCAGTGCCAGTTCCCCAGCACTACCCCCTAGTAAAATCACGCCGCCGACACCCAGTTGCTCTAACCAATATTGCAGCTTTGCGGCTGCTGGTTCCCATTGAGGATATTGAATTTGGTGGTCAAACAGGTAGCCAGAGGCGCGGACTACAACCATTTGTGCCACTTGTTCTGCTAGAGACAGGGTTTCTAAATTAGGTAGCGATCGCTTCACGTTAAATTCTGATAAATACTTCCCACATAGCAAAGCCTTGAACTTAAGTTCAAGGCTCACTAAAGTCTAAAGTTTAGGATAATCGAAAAAGAGATAGGTCTGTTACTTACCCGAAACACTTACATTTACAATGCAACCTCAGCTATTTCTGCTGAACTTGTGATGCTTGCAAGTATACCTTTTGGCTCTTCAGTGCCTCCGCCTCAGCAGCGCTCAAACCCCATTGTTTCTGAGCATCTGCCATATTAGGCATCGGTCTTATCAGACCATTTATCGTCAGCGTCTGTCCTGCATTAACATCGAGCCTTTTTTCAGTGCTACCACTATCTAAAGCCTCATCAAGAACAACAAGCATTTGTTGAGTATTACTTGGTCCAACCCAGAAAGTGCGATCGCCTGTTACACTCTGAACTGGAGTATTCGTCAATTGCACCTGCCTATTAACAAGAGACTGCTGATCTTGTGTGGTAGTGACAACCACTACATCAGTGATTGGTTCAGTAGTAGTGACAACAGTAGGGGCAGTAGATGCTGGTATGGTGGGGCTGGGGCTAATGATGACAACACTAGGAGCAGTAGCTACTGGTGTTGTAGGGCTGGGGCTGACAACGACAACATCAGGGTCTTCTTCTCTCTGTTCACAAGCAGCGAGAAACACTACAAGAAGTGCCAGAGCAGTTAGTTTACTGAACCAGACTGAACCAGCAACAAAATTTTTCATATACTTTATTGACCTTGAAGCACTCACTAAATTGATTTCTACTATATCCGCAGATTTCTTGTTTGGATATCTTTAGAGTTAGTGAATTTTCCTTAAAAATTAGTGGTGGCGATCGGCAGCTCGAAAAACTCTGCTTACACTAGATAACCTGAACTATTTTGTTTCTTCTTCAGCTGAGATTTCAGCGTCATATTGATCCTTGATTGTATCCTCATTCTCTGATATATTCTCCGGAGGGCGCTCACGGCTCAACTGGTTTATCAGGGATAAAACCCTAGTACCGCGTTCAATAGAGCGATCTTCTTGAAACACTACTTCTGGTGTGCGGCGGAGGCGAACACGGTGACCAAGTTCACTGCGAACATAGCCCGTTGCTGACTTTAACCCTGCCATTGTCTCTGCTCTGGCTTCATCTGTACCATAAATACTGACAAAAATTTTAGCGTGTTGCAAATCGCCGGAAACATCTACATCAGTTACACTGACAATTCCTGCACCCACGCGGTCATCTTTGATGTCGTGAAGCAGCATTTGGCTAACTTCTCGTTTAATTACTTCAGCAACGCGAGAAACGCGACGACTTGTAGCCATAATCTAATTCGCCTCCTCACACAGGTTGGACTTATTAATTTAATTTGACAGGCAATGCCCCTTATTGCCCTAGTCTAGTAGATCGGGCTGAGACCTAGCATGGCACGGAGGGTAAAAGAGATAAAGATGATAAATCCAATCAACAGACTCACGGTGGCGATCGCTGTGATTGGACGCTTGAACAGTGGTGTTATTGGCGCGATCGCGTTTAAAAATACGCCCAGGATAATGGTGATGAAGTAGCGGAAGTAGCGCGAGATATTCTGCCAGAATCCGTCAAACATCTTGTTTTAAATGCCCTTGCTTATAAATTAGAGTATGTGCAGTTGTAAAGTAGATTTATTATAATATATCTTATTTTATACTGTTTAATTCATAAAATTACACCTTTTCAGTAATGATAGCTAGTTGGAAAAATTATCTTAAATATTAATGCTAACTCAAAGTATTCAGCAAACTTCACCACGTCCATTTTTGAAATGGGCAGGTGGTAAGGGCAAGCTGCTAACGCAATATACCCCATATTTCCCTAAAGATTTTAAAACCTACTATGAGCCATTCTTAGGCGGTGGTGCTGTATTTTTTCATCTCCAACCCAAAAATGCTGTCATCACTGATATTAACTCAGAATTAATTAACGCTTACCGCTGTGTTCGAGATAATTTAGAGCAACTAATCCCACTTCTAGAAAAGCATCAGCAGAGACACACTAAGGATTATTATTACCAAGTGCGATCGCACTTGGCAACTACGGAATTAGAAAGAGCGGCTCGGATAATTTATTTAAATAAAACTTGTTTCAATGGTTTGTATCGAGAAAATTCAAAAGGTTTGTTTAATGTTCCAATAGGAAAATATAAAAGTCCTAAAGTTTGTAATCATGACTTACTTAGTTTAGTATCAGTTGCACTGAAATCTGCTCAAATTGAGGTAAGACCTTTTGATACTATTATAGATTATGCCAAATCTGATGATTTTGTCTATTTTGACCCACCCTATTATCCTTTAAGTCCTACTAGTAATTTTACCGCTTACAATTATTGTTCATTTAATGAACTCGACCAAATTAGGCTAAAGAATAAATTTGTAGAACTGGCTGAGCGTGGGGTAAAAGTTATGTTATCTAATTCTGATTGTCTTTTTATTCGAGAATTATATAATAATTTCAAAATCTATGAAATAGCAGCAGCTAGGGCAATTAACTCGAATGCAGGAAAGCGAGGAAAAATTACTGAAATATTAATAACTTCATATTGAATGGAATAATTAAATCCCTTGCGTACACATATAAAATTTTCTTTATTATTGCTATTTATTTGTCCAATATAACTTCTTCAAAGTGTTCAACTGTTGGGAAAGGTTCATAATAATGGTGAAGAAGTTGTTTCCACTGTTTATATTTAGGAGAGCTTCTAAATGTAACAGTATGAGCTTCTAGAGTTTCCCATCTGATAAGTAATAAATATTTACCTTTAACTTCTATACATTTATGGAGTTCGTGAGACAAATAGCCGTTAATAGATGAAATAAGACTGGAAGCCTGTTTAAAAGAAAATTCAAAATCGGTTTCCAGACCATCTTTTACATAAAGCATAACTGCCTCAAGAATCATAATAACTTTTGCCAAGAATCAAGTTGTTTTTAATTGAATAATACCTTTGTCAAAAACGCGGTTATCAGTACCAATACCACTGATTACCAGGCGATCGCTATACACATCAAACGCTGCAAAACTCAATCGACTAGCAGAATGCTCTGTCCAAGCTGAACGACTTACTGGGCGAACTCCAGCACCTGCCCCACAAATTAGATAAGTTGTGCCGTTAATGGAGCGAGTGCGTTCATAGTTGTGATCGTGACCATTAATATAAAGTTGGACACCATATTTTTGGAAGATTGGTGTCAGAGTTTTGATAAAAGCTTGGTTCACCCCATAGCTACCAGATGAATAAATTTGGTGATGACCAAATACTACTTTCCAAGGGGCATTACTACGGCTTAATTCTTGCTCTAACCAAGTTAACTGAGTCTTCCAATCAGCATTATGGTTAGTATCTAAGGCAAAAAACTGTACTGGATCGCGGCGAAAAGTGTAGTAGCGCCCTTGCATATTGAAGCCTGCATAGCTCACTTGAGGATCGCCATTAGCAGTGCGGATGTCGTGGTTACCTAGACAGGCGTGAAATTTAACGCCTTGCTTGAGTAAAGGCTGATAAGGACGTTCAAATACTACGCCAATTTTATCAATTTCACCATCGTTGTAAATATTATCTCCAGCTAAGACTACCAAATCAAAATCATTTTGACTGTGATAATGAGCCATCGCTTTAGCTACGGCATACTGATCTTGCGTTCCAGTTCCTGTATCGGCGACGGAGATAAAACGTAAAATTGGAGTTCTGAGTTTTGCACCCAAGGAA
>JBGTCQ010000257.1:0-16899 GCA_041748755.1 Chroococcidiopsidaceae cyanobacterium
GTTGGCGATCGCGTCCGCCTTGCTGATACTGAGTTATTCATTGAAGTCGAGCAAGATTTTACAACCTACGGTTCGGAAGTCAAATTTGGTGGCGGCAAAGTAATTCGGGATGGCATGGGACAATCCCCGATTTCTAATGCAGATGGTGCAGTCGATTTAGTAATTACAAATGCCTTAATTCTTGATTGGTGGGGAATTGTTAAAGCTGATATCGGTATTAAAGACGGTCGCATCTTTAAAATTGGTAAAGCCGGAAATCCCTATATTCAAGACAACGTTGATATCATTATCGGTCCTGGTACAGAGGTGGTAGCTGGGGAAGGAATGATTCTCACAGCTGGTGGTGTTGACACCCACATTCACTTTATTTGTCCGCAGCAAATTGAAACTGCGATCGCGAGTGGCATCACTACCATGATTGGTGGTGGCACTGGTCCAGCCACAGGTACGAACGCCACCACTTGTACCCCTGGTCCCTGGAACATTCACCGGATGCTGCAAGCAGCTGATGCATTTCCAGTTAATTTAGGTTTCTTGGGCAAAGGCAACAGCAGTCAACCCCAAGGATTAATTGAACAAGTAGCAGCAGGAGCAATGGGCTTAAAACTGCACGAAGACTGGGGCACAACCCCAGCGGCAATTGACACTTGCTTGAATGTTGCCGATGAATATGATGTGCAGGTTGCAATTCACACAGATACCTTAAATGAAGCCGGATTTGTAGAAGCTACGATCGCCGCCTTTAAGAATCGCGCGATCCACACCTACCATACTGAAGGAGCTGGAGGCGGTCACGCACCAGATATTATCAAAGTTTGCGGTCTAGCTAATGTTCTACCCTCTTCCACCAACCCCACACGCCCCTATACAGTCAATACCCTGGATGAACACTTGGATATGCTGATGGTGTGTCATCATCTCGATCCAGATATCCCAGAAGACGTTGCCTTTGCAGAATCACGAATTCGTCGCGAAACTATAGCAGCTGAAGATATTCTGCACGATTTGGGAGCATTCAGCATGATTTCTTCCGACTCTCAGGCAATGGGAAGAGTGGGAGAAGTAATTATTCGTACCTGGCAGACAGCGCACAAAATGAAGGTGCAACGGGGGCAATTAACTGAAGATACTGAGCAAAACGACAATTTTCGGGCAAAACGATATATCGCAAAGTACACGATTAACCCAGCAATTACCCACGGCATTGCTACTGATGTGGGTTCAGTTGAAGCCGGGAAACTAGCAGATTTATGCCTCTGGCGGCCGGCGTTTTTTGGCGTGAAGCCAGAAATCGTGATTAAGTCCGGTTTAATCGCTTGGTCACAGATGGGAGACGCTAATGCTAGTATTCCTACACCGCAGCCAGTTCATATGCGACCAATGTTTGGCAGTTTTGGGGGAGCGATCGCGGCCACCTCACTAATATTTATCTCTGAAGCAGCCTTAAATCAAGAGATTCCCAAACGGCTAAACTTGCATAAGTCGGCTGTCGCTGTTTCAGGAACTCGGCAGCTGAGTAAGAGGGATATGAAACTAAATGATGCTCTTCCTCACATGGAAGTAGATCCGGAAACCTATGAAGTCAGAGCCGATGGAAATTTACTGACTTGCGAACCAGCAACCGTCCTACCTTTAGCACAACGCTACTTTTTGTTTTAGCTACGAATAGAATTCGCCGCTATACAAGCAAAGTCCGCCTGCACGGACTAAGAATAATTGAGCTACTTTAACCTGCGCTCGTCAGGTTACCCTGAGGGAAGCCGCAAAGCGTCTACGTTTGTATAGCTCAGACTTCAGTCTGTGGGCTTTCACTCATTAAAAAATCCCACCTTGAGAACGAGTGGGAGTGTGAATCCAAGCACCTACGTCTTTTAGTTTTTAAACGAGTCACCTTGGCATAATATGTCGCCGAGGTGCTATGCCCGGATTAATTACAGCCGCAAATTCCTCCTCAGATAATTTGCTGATCGCATTCTCTAGTTCTGCGATCGTGAATTGATAGCCACGTCCTTCAGCAATCTTCACAAAGGCTTCGGCATCGGTTGTTGCTTTGAGTTTTTGTTTTAATGCTTCATCTTTTTGGACAGCTTTAAAGAATCGAGCAGCGTTTTCCTGTGCCATGACAGTACATCTCCTGAATTTAAGTTGTAATCGCAATTCAGTAAATTTAATCGGATAGTCATCAAAGGCGGCATTAGTACTGAATTAGAGAATTCGCACCCTGATGTTATTTCAGCTAAACCATCTATCTGTGAGCATAAACCCTTAGACACTAAATTTAACGAAATCTTGACAGAAATTAAAGTTAAAGGTATCTTAATTAACTTGCAAATGACTGCCTTCGTGCTATAAATCAGCAGCCAAACAGGGAAGGATACTTTGGCAGTGTTCATAGGAGGCTAAAAAAATTCTTCCCCTAGTCCTTTATTAATCAACTGCTAAGAATGCGTCCGAAGAATTTTATAGTGGAGTTGCTGCTGCTTCTTAAACTACTGTGAAAGCAATTACTCTCCTTGGCTCCACCGGATCTATTGGTACTCAAACGCTTGATATTGTGGCTCAGTACCCCGATCAGTTTCGGATTGTTGGGTTGGCAGCTGGGCGAAACGTTGAGATGCTGATTGCCCAGATCCGGCAATTTCGACCAGCGATCGCCGCTATATGTGAAGAAGATAAATTGCCAGAACTCCAAGAGGCGATCGCTGACCTCGACCCCCAACCGATTCTCTTGGCAGGACTTGCTGGAGTAATTGAAGTTGCCCGCTACGGCGATGCCGAAACCGTAGTAACAGGTATTGTTGGCTGTGCTGGATTGTTGCCTACCATTGCTGCTATTGAAGCTGGTAAAGATATAGCTTTAGCGAATAAAGAGACTCTAATTGCTGGAGGACCAGTAGTTTTGCCCTTAGTTGAAAAATACGGCGTAAAACTACTACCAGCAGATTCAGAGCATTCGGCAATATTTCAATGCCTCCAGGGTGTGCCAAAAGAGGGATTACGGCGGATTATACTCACAGCATCTGGGGGAGCTTTCCGGGATTGGCCTGTTGAGAAGTTAAAAGACGTAAAAGTTGCAGACGCTCTGAAGCATCCCAACTGGTCTATGGGGCGCAAAATTACAGTGGATTCTGCCACGTTGATGAATAAGGGGTTGGAAGTGATTGAAGCTCACTTCTTGTTTGGGTTGGACTACGATCGCATCGATATAGTAATTCATCCCCAGAGTATTATTCATTCCCTGATTGAACTCCAAGATACCTCAGTCTTAGCCCAGCTAGGTTGGCCTGATATGCGCTTACCGCTACTTTATGCCCTATCTTGGCCGGAACGCCTCTATACGGACTGGCAACAGCTAGATTTAGTCAAAGCTGGGGATTTAACCTTCCGTGCACCCGATCACCAGAAGTATCCCTGTATGCAGCTAGCGTATGCCGCAGGGCGAGCGGGTGGCTCAATGCCAGCTGTACTCAATGCTGCTAATGAAGAAGCAGTAGCTTTGTTTCTAGAAGAAAAGATTTCGTTTCTAGATATTCCGCGTTGTATTGAATTGGTGTGCGATCGCCACTCAGCTGATAATCCCAACCCTTCCCTAGATGACATTGTGGCAGCAGATCAATGGGCAAGACAGGAAGTAGTGACAGCTAGTGATTTGTTAGACAAGGGCGATCGCATTATTTCTCTCCGATAACCCGCACTTCAGCATCGAGTCTGGCTATATCAGGACTTACTCATAGATCCCCAAACCCCCTTAAAAAGGTGTCCAACAGGTTCCCCTCTTAAAAAGAGGGGCTAGGGGAGATCAAAGGAGGAGCAACAAGAGTGCGTAAGTCGTGATTATTACCAATCATCTTCAACTACCTGAAAACCAGATTTATTAATGTATCTAAAGTACCTAACGCTGGCTCTACCCACAAGTGGGTAAATTACACAACTGTCGAACAGTAGAGACTATTTCTTAAAAAAGGGTTTATATTTGTTAACAGTTCTTAAAAATGTGTAACACATGGCTGACATTGTTGATACTGCGATTAGCGCTGGTTCTTTCAATACTTTAGTTGCCGCAGTCAAAGCTGCTGGATTGGTAGACACACTTAAGGGTCCAGGCCCGTTTACCGTCTTTGCACCAACAGATGATGCGTTCGCCAAGCTGCCAGCAGGTACAGTAGACGCACTACTTAAGGACATCCCAAAACTAACCAAGATCCTGACATATCATGTCGTTTCAGGAAAAGTAATGGCTGCTGACGTGGTTAAGCTCAAGTCGGCTACCACAGTTGAAGGTTCCGATGTGAAAATTGATGCTTCCAATGGTGTCAAAGTGAATGACTCCAAAGTTGTGACACCAGATGTTGCTGCTGACAATGGTGTTATCCACGTCATTGACGCTGTGCTGCTTCCTGCATAAGGTTGTATAGAGAATTGCTAATCTGAGTTATGGGGAAGCGACTAAAGATAGTTTGCTCCCCGTAAATGTTTAGAAAGTGCCTTGCGGACTTGTTAAGACTCTGTTAAGTACCTGCAAAACTAATTCCCAGGCTGAGGCTTGGGAATTAGTATCTCAGCCTGAAAACGAGAAGATCAAGCTTTGCCTTTGGTTAGTGTTGATGTGAGCTTTGAGTAGGAAAAATAAGTGATGCTACCTTCCGCCGCGAGGCAGGGAAATTCCTTTTATTTTCTTAAAAACTGAAACTGCATAAGAGTCAGTCATACCAGAAATATAATCTGTAATCCGTAAGATTTTTTTATAAAAATTTTCTTGAGCTTCTTCTTTAAAGTTTGGAATGAGCTTTTTAATTAAATAACTTTTTGACAAACTCTGATTATTAATACTAGTAACAAATTCTTCTAGCAAACCGCCAAGCACTTCATACCCTGCTACTTTTACTTCAATAACTTCACAAGCTTCATAAACATTTTTGCGTGTTATATCAATTATTTCCTTTAACTTACTTCCAGATTGAATCTCTGAAGTTAATGGAATATCAAATTTAGCAGAAAGTAATTCAGTTTCATTGTCAAGAAATACTTGTTTAACTTCCGCAATTAATTTATGAATTGCTTTTGCTCGTAAATACTTTATATTCTCTTTTTTATCACATTCTAAATTATCTAGCTTCTCCCCTATTAAAATATCATGCAGCAACATTCTGGCATCTTCGTAAGAAATGTAGCCCATCCAAAACCCATCTTCTAAATCTACAATATGGTAGCAGATATCATCCGCAGCCTCTACAAGGAAGGTTAATGGATGTCTACACCACCAAGCTGAATTTTCTTCACGACGAATAAGACCTACTTCATTAGCAATTTGAGCAAATAAGCCTTTTTCTTCTTGAAAAAAACCATGTTTTTTGGTACTTTTGTTACCTGAAATAGAATTATATTGACTGAAAATATTATTACTAATACCAGCTTCTCTAGGATACTTGGTAAACGTAGCAAGAGTAGCACAAGTAAACTGAACGCCATCAAGATTAGGTCGTTGCTTTAACTTTGTTAGTATTCTGAATCCTTGAGCATTGCCTTCAAAAGTTTTAAAATCTTCTTGTTCCTTAAATGACAAATATGACAAAACTGTAGATGCTTTAGGTGATTTAAACCACTCTTGTATAGCATCTTCTCCAGCATGTCCGAAAGGCGGATTACCTATATCGTGTGCCAAACAAGCAGCAGCTACAATATCGCCAAAATCTCTTGCTTCAAATTCTTTTAGTGCTTGTTGATGCCTTTTAACTATTTCCTGTCCAACAAGAGTACCTAGTGTTCGCCCTACACAGGAAGCTTCAAGGCTATGATTTAATCTGCTACGAATATAATCATTGTCAACGAGTGAGAAAACTTGAGTCTTATCTTTAAGTCTTCTAAAAGAAGAAGAAAATATAAGTTTATCAAAGTCTTTCTCAAAAGCAGTACGACCACTATCTAAAACATTCTCTACATCTCCCAGCAATCGGCTACGAGATAGAAGTTTACCCCAGGTCATTGGTGTCATGGTTGCTGCTGGATTAAGTATGGCAGATGAAAAGTAAAATTATTAAAGTATTACTCATATTTATACTAGGCTACATTTAGAGGGAAAGAATTACCTAAGGCAAAGCCCATGCCAACAGATATACTTATTTTAATTGCTGCCTTGATTATGTCTTGGCTAGTGTTCACGGCGTTGATTAAAGTTGTGAAAACAACTGTTAGTACGATCGCAATTGCAGCAATTGTCCTCGGATTACAGCTAGTGTTTGGCATTAATCCGCAAGACTGGCATCAGATATGCCTACAGACTAAAGTCTAGGGCTAGACAAACAAAACCTGCCTCCGCAGGTTCAAACACCTTGATTTTTTCATAGCCCGCGTAGGCGGACTAGCCTTCGGCAAGCCCAAAGCGTCTACGCCTGTATAGCGGTGAATTCTATTCGCCGAGTAAGAGTGCAAGATATGAGGCTACCCCAAGTTTTATGGCACGTAGTTATAGGTAATTAAATCCATTCCTCAGCTGCTTGGATTTCTGCTTGAATTAAAGTTTGGCGTAACTTAGACCAGTCCAAGGTTTTATTAGGTGCATCCTGAATTAATTGACCTTGCTGTAAGTGTAGAACCCGTGTACAAAACTGCTGTGCCAACTCTAGCTGATGATTGACCATCAAAATCGTAGTGTGACTATTAGTAGCCATCTGAGTCAAGACTTGCAGAAGATAGGACGCTCTACCAGCATCTAAAGCAGATGTTGGCTCATCTAATAATAAAATTTTAGGTTGAATTACTAAAGCCCGCGCGATCGCAACTAGCTGCCGTTGTCCTACAGAAAGTTGCATCTCAGTTCGTTCCAGCCACTCAGTCGGGATATTTAACTGCTCAATCCAGTGCAAAAGTCGTTGTTTGCTCTGCGATCGCGGCAAACCCCGTAAAACCAAGGGATACTCCAAAGCCTCTTGAACAGTCATGCCCAACAGCTTAGACTCTTGCGATACGAGTGTAATTTGTTGACGTAGCTGAATAACTGAAATTTGGCGATAATCTTGATTTTCTAAATAAATTGAACCAGCCGTGGGTTCACTCAGCCGATTTAACACCCGCAGCAATGAAGTTTTACCAGCACCGGATGGTCCAACAATAGCAAGGCGATCGCCCTTGAACACATCAAAGGAAATGTCCTTGAGCAAATAATTAGAACCAAACCCAGATACACTTACTTGATCCAGCCGCAGTTGTGCTGTTTGCACTGGCTATACCCAAAATTTAACGTTGTCACTTATTGACTAGATTAATTTACCTGTGGCCATCGCTGTCCAGATTGTCCAAGTATCTACTAGCAGCAGCAGCAGCGTAAACACCAATAAAATCAAATACATCCAAGGTTGTGCTAATGGATAAACATTTGTTGTGTCAATCCCTGTCTTCGCTTGCACTTCTCTAACTAATTTGGCAAAGCCAGCTACACGCATTGGCAGCAAATAAGCCTTGTTATCTTTGCTAACGAAATAGTAAACTAGCCCACCTTGACCAGTCGTGCGAGGTTTTAATTCTTTCACCTCAGACCAAGGCAACGACCAACCTTTGCGAAAGAAGCGAGGTACCCAGTTAGGATAAGTAACTTGAATTCCTTGATCATCTAAAATCACTCGTTCGCTTAGTACAGCATACAGGGCGATCGCTCCCAAGCCTATTCCTATAACTAACAACAATGGTGGAACGGGTGCAGCTGTTACCTGAGATAAGAAAGGTAGAGGCGCTGTCAAAGCCACGTACAGACTTAGAAGCGTGATCCGAATTAGTGGAGACAAGCGAAATACAGAAGGTGCTATCAATGTGGTAGAGGAGTTAGTTTTCACAAATAAAGTTCAACCATAATGCTTTGATATAACTAATACTAATTCTTTCGTGGTTTAAAGACTTTCCATACTTTGGAGGAAAAATGGAACTTATCTTACCAGGTGCGCCTTGGTTGATTGCTCACAAGTCGATGCTGGGAATTAATAAGCCTAATAAAATCACTCTAAACAGTCAGGATTATGTCCTCTGGCAAAACCAAAAAGGAGAAGTGTTTGCCCTTGATAATGTCTGTCCACATATGCAGGCACCTTTATCAGATGGCTGGATCTGCAAAGAAAAAAATACTATTACTTGCCCGTTTCATGCGTTGGAGTTTGACGGGCAAGGTAAGCTCTACCAAGAAGGTAAACACGACACTCAACCGCTTACCAAACCCTTAGAACTAATTTTTATTGACGACTGTATCTGGACTTATGGCACTGAACCTAGAATTCCGGTTCCCGATTTAATCCCCAAAATTACGGAAGGATTTGAATTCATTGGAGTTACTGGAAAAAAGAGTATTCAGAGTAATTTTTTAAGTAATCTGCTGATTAGCTACGACTTCAATCATCAGAACGGAACGCATCGGGATTTATTCAAAATCAAGGCAAACAAGATTATCAGCTTTGAGCATGATGGAAATTATGCAAAAGTTGAACAAGAATTCATCAGAGATGAGAATACGTTCAGTGAATTTCTGCGCAATCCTGCTTTGCTGTTCATGCCTAAAACTTATACAAGCTACCTCGAATACTCTTTCCCTTCAACCACTGCTTTCTTAGCAAAAGTTCCCACAGGCGAATTCATGGAAATACACCTGTTGTATCCTGAGACTCACAATAGAACGAAAACCTTTGTCCTTACCTATGCCAAATTCAAGAATCCGCTTTTGAAACTGCTCAAAAAATCATTTCTAAAAGCAGTTGCTACAGTAGTTGAGCAAGACTCAACAATGATTGAAAGCCTATATCCAAGGCAAAAACCAAAAATTAGATTACCAAACGAAGAGATTATGTTTTATGCAGAAAAACTCTACCGTGATTGGTAAAACTCTATTTCCCTAAGCCAATCTTCAGTGCTACGCTACGGTTAGCAATCTGCGAGAGGCAACCAATGACTGCCCTTATCCTCAACTTACTTCCTACCATTGAGCTAACAGATGAGCAGTTCTTCCAACTATGTCTGAATAACCGAGATTTGCGACTTGAGCGCACAGCTGAGGGAGAATTAATTATCATGCCACCAACGGGATGGGGAAGTGGAAACAGAAATAGCAGACTGACGCAACGCTTAGGCAATTGGACAGATACAGATGGTACAGGACTGGCTTTTGACTCTTCAACAGCTTTCATTCTCTCCAATGGTGCAATCCGCGCTCCTGATGCTTCTTGGGTGAAACAGGAACGATTAGAAGCTTTGAATCCAGATCCTGCTAAATTCCTCCCAATGGCTCCCGATTTTGCTGTGGAGTTACGCTCTGCTTCAGATAGCTTAAAGACAACGCAACAAAAAATGCAGGAGTACATCGATTGTGGGGTGCGTCTAGGCTGGCTAATAGATCCTCAGAATCAACGGGTAGAAATTTATCGCCCAGGTAAGGATGCTGAGGTTTTGCAATCGCCTACCAACTTATCAGGAGAGGATGTACTGCCTGGTTTTGTGCTGGATTTGACACAGATTTTAAACTAGGCAATATCACTCATATTTTGTTTCCAGGCTTAGGGCAAATACTTTTGTACCACACTCCAGCCTGTTAACGATACCCAAACCAATCCGATGAACAGAGTAATATTTGTACCAATGTGGAGCGATCGCGCCCAAGGTTGCTTGGTACTGATTTGAGTAGCACTCCCAGCAGAAAGCAAAACTAACCCTACAACCACCAATCCAGCTGGTAAATGTGACGAATGACCCAGTGAGCCAAAGTGACCTAAAGTGCCAACGATACCAACAGCTAGAAGTAGCAGCACTAACATCACTATACTGCCACCCATTGCATAGTGCAGCGAACGCAGCCACCTAGGGCGTAAACTATGCGTCTGTCTAGCGCGGAACATCCAGATGCCCGTTACCCCTAATATCAGATAAGCCAGTATCGCTAACCCCATCGACCAGGCAGCTATTTTCCACAACCACAGGAATGAAGGTAAATTCAATTTAACTAACTCAATCCCAGACGCAATGCTATGTCCTCGATAGATACCTTAGCGCTAAAGGTCCTTAAGTTGTCCTTCCTACGAAAGAATTTATAGTGTTTTTTAACGAAATAGGGTTACTAACCCCAGCAACCCTAAAATTAAGCCAATTTGTTTCTTAATCAACGGAGGTTAAAACAACGCCTGCTAAATTTTCTTGTCTTAGAGTGCTACTTCTATCTTTTGCTTCTTGCGCTCCATCTTGGCTCAGTTCTAAAAAAGAACTGCTATCTTCGTTGACACATAGGCGATCGCAGGGAATATTATCTGAGAGAATAGCACTCGCCATCATGCCTGTATGAATTTCTAAAATAGCCTGTGGAGGCGCTTCAAAGACAAGCCGTTGCCCTGGAAACACAACGCGCTCAAAGTACCAGTTAGGAATATGAGAAATCCGAGCTATTTGAATCTTGCTCGTGGCATTAACGTAGCAGCAAACAATATGACCAATTTTGTCAGGTGGTAAGGGATCTAATATTTGAGCCATAACTGCTGAGTAGCTTGATGCCACACCTTAAAATTACACTTTCCAAACTAACATTGAGCGATCCCCAGTAGTTGTAACTCCGACTACCAACTGACTCCTACCCTATGATTTACTTCTAAAGATAGATAGTCAAACCACACAATATACGTAGATACACTGAATTTTTATTGTAAAGTAAAGCTCAAGTTGCGTAATTTTACGGTTTAATTGCTAATAATAAGCGGAAGATTTTAACTTAATAGACCCTCAAAGTCTGATTTCAACACAAATTACGACTGCAAATGAGTAAAGTCGATGCTATCGTAAAGTTATATGAAAATACCTTTCATACTCTATTAAAAGTCTACTTGTACTCTAGGTGGTCACAAATAGTATCAGCTGCAAGAATAGGTTCTAGCTATCATTGCGGCTGCAAAATTGCGAACCATGACTGAACTCCCCGGCTTAAATCTCAAATGGAAAACCGAATTCTCTACGTTCGCCTTCCCTGCAATCCAATTTTTCCTATTGGAGTTGTTTACCTAGCCGATCACGTCCACAAGATGTTTCCCACGGTAGAACAACGTATCTTCGACTTGGGGACAGTACCACCTCTAGATTTTGCCTCCGCCCTAGATGCTTGCGTAGATGAATACCAGCCTACACTGCTGGTATTTTCCTGGAGAGATATTCAGATTTATGCTCCTGTAGGAGGTAGAGGCGGAAACCCACTCCAGAATGCCTTTGAGTTTTATTATGCCCGTAATCTCTTTGTTAAATTGCGGGGAGCAATAGGAGGGCTGCGTTTAGCAGCTTCTTACTACACAGAACTCTGGCGTAATCAGGGATTAATCAAACGTGGACTAAGACGCGCCCAAAAATATCATCCAGATGCGCGTACCCTCGTTGGTGGTGGCGCGGTGAGCGTATTTTATGAGCAACTAGGCAATAAATTACCAGTCGGGACGATTGTTTCCGTGGGCGAAGGAGAAACCCTGTTAGAAAAACTTTTGCGGGGTGAGGAATTTCGGGATGAACGCTGTTATGTGGTGGGAGAGACACCGCGCGATCGCCTGATTCACGAACAACCCACACCGATTGAAAAAAGCGCCTGCAACTACAACTATATTGAAAGTATCTGGACTGAATTCCAGTATTATCTGCACTCGTCAGATTTCTACGTCGGTGTTCAAACGAAGCGAGGGTGTCCTCACAACTGCTGCTACTGCATCTACACCGTCGTTGAAGGCAAGCAGGTCCGAATTAATCCAGCTGATGAGGTTGTAGCAGAAATGCGACAACTGTATAATCGCGGCATTCGCAACTTTTGGTTCACCGATGCCCAGTTTATCCCTGCTCGAAGATTTATGGATGACGCTGTAGAACTGTTACAGAAAATTCTCGATGATGGAATGACAGATATCCATTGGGCGGCTTACATTCGGGCAGATAACCTGACACCAGAATTATCTGACTTAATGGTCAAAACTGGGATGAACTACTTTGAAATTGGCATTACCAGTGGCTCTCAAGAACTCGTGCGGAAAATGCGGATGGGCTACAACCTAAGAACCGTCTTGGAAAATTGCCGCGATCTTAAAGCAGCAGGCTTCAATGACCTCGTTTCCGTCAACTACTCCTTTAACGTCATTGACGAGCGCCCCGAAACCATTAGCCAGACGATCGCCTATCATCGGGAACTAGAACGCATCTTCGGAGCAGATAAAGTCGAGCCAGCGATCTTTTTTATTGGGCTGCAACCTCATACCCACCTGGAAGAATATGCTTTTAAAAACGGCATTGTCGACCAAAATTATGATCCAATGAGCCTCATGCCTTGGACAGCGAAAAAGTTACTCTGGAATCCTGAACCACTCGGTTCCTTCTTTGGCGAAGTCTGTCTCCAAGCATGGCAACAAAATCCCAACGACTTCGGACGCGAAGTAATGGACATTCTCGAAGCTAAACTCGGTTGTGCAGACATCGAATCAGCCCTTTCAGCCCCCATCCAAACGAAGGAGAAGCTAGTAACAGTTTCTTAACCTACTACTTTTCTCCATCCTTATTTTGTGTTTTTTGCATCCTGGCGGTTCGTTCAATAAAATCCAAACCATGTTAGAAGGTTCCATTCTGCAACAGCTGGCACTCGCTCACCCAGCCCAAAAAAGCCCCCTAAATTTCGGTGTCTACTACAAAAACACCCTGGTTGCCCTCTGTCACGCCTTAGAAGACTGTATCCTGGCTTCTAATAGTGAACCACTGGTAATCACAGCCTTTCAACGCGGGAAATGGTATCTGCAAGAAGCAGAGAGATATCATCTACTGGCACAAAAGTCAAGTCAGGTGGCGATTATGGCAGCCCCAGATACTGGCTTTGCCGAACACCCTACAAGCCTGTTACCTAATGTGGCACTAGTTGGTTTAGATCCAATTGATCCAGTGGCGCAAGAGTGGCACTTAATGATTTTGTCGCCTGGCTACACGGCGATGGTACTGTGTCAGGAATTATCAGCAGCTGACTATGGGGTAGCTGGACAACCGACAGCAGACTTAGAGCGCAAGTTCTACGGGTTTTGGACATTTGAACCTGCTTTGGTGCAGGAAACGGTGGAAATAGCGATCGCCCATATCAAGCGCTATAACCCAGAATTAGCACAAAAACTGACAGAGCAAGTGCAAGCTATAGCTGCTGCTCCGACTACCGAACCGGATGATTTAGGTGATATTGTCTCTCGTGTTGTAGATTATCTCCAGACTAGCCAAGAGGATGTCACTCATCTGGATATATGTACTCAGCACAAGGCGCTGGATCAGAACCTGGTTTCCAATGAATTACAGGCGTTTTTGCGCTTGGCTCAGTTGATTGATTCAGCCGACGCACGCAACCCGATGGCGGCAGCTGAAGTAGCAGCTTTGGCAGAGACGATGGGACAGCTACTGGATTTACCAGCTTGGCAGCTGAAGCGATTGCGGCTTGCAGGGTTACTCCACCGCATTGCTCCCGCTACTGTAAGTGTCCAGTACGGAGATGAAGCACCTAGTTGCCCTCTAGTGCCAGCAGCACAGATATTGCGAACTATGCCTAGAATGCAAGCGATCGCCCAAATTATCACGCATCAAAACGAGTGGTGGAACGGTAGCGGTCAACCAGCTGGTTTAGCCGGAGAGAAAATTCCCCTAGAATCAAGAATTTTAGGATTGGTTGCTGCTTTTAAACAGGGTGTGACACAGCTACAGGCATCTCATCCCAGCGGTGTAGAGTCAATGCCTGACACATCGGTACTAACTCAGGTGTTAGCAGAATTTAAGCGAGAGTCAGGCGATCGCTGGGAACCTAAACTTGTGGATACACTGGAACTTCTAGTCATGGGTCTACAACAGGGCCTGAGCCTTTCAGTTACATCACCCAAAATCAGTGGTGGCATGTGGCTAATTGATGCTCCGACAGGTATTGATGCCCAAATTGATGAAAAAAATAGAGTCAGGAGTGAGGTGTGAGAGGAACAGAGGAGCAGGAGACATTGGATATTGCAGCTATTCGGGCAGGGAAACTTAAACAGTTGCCAGGAGTAAATCTCGAAGATGAAGACCTCTCAGGCATTGATCTTTGTGGCATCAATTTAGCTGGAGCAACGCTAGTCGGAGTAAATTTTTCCGGCTCTAAACTAGAAAGAGCGCGTTTAGACGGAGCTAATCTCCTGGGTACTCAGTTACTAGGCACTGACTTGCGGGCAAATTTGTTAGGAGCTAACCTGATGCAAGCGGACTTGACTGGTGCTGATCTGCGCGGCAGTAACCTCCGGGGTGCTAACTTGATGGGGGCTAAACTATCGCAAGCGTCTTTTGCAGGTGCTTTCTTAAGTGGGGCAAATTTGATGAGCGTTAACTTGCAAGGCGTAGACTTGCGCGGCGCAGATTTGCGAGGAGTCAATCTCAGTGGAGCAAATTTGCAAGGAGCCAATTTGAGTCAGACGGATTTGCAAGGGGCATTACTACAGGAAGCTAATTTAGAAGAAGCAGACCTGCGGGGTGCGAATTTAGCAGGAGCAAACTTAACAGGAGTCAATCTTCTGTGTGCTGAATTAGAAGGTGCTAACTTAACTGGCGTAACCCTCACTGGCGCTTGTTTGGTTGGTACGTCTGTGGATGCAACAGCTTTTTAAAGAAAGCAGTGGTTCTTTGCACGATATAAAATTCTTAATTTATTCGACTTTGAACGGCACTGTCTGACGGTTTTCACGCAGTGTTAAAAAGTTATTAATATATTCTTCATCAAAAATTTGCCGTCCTAATCCAAGCGCTTCTTGCCTCTCCTCATTACTCATATAATCGTCACCCTTGCGTCCACTTGGAGTAGTAAGAGGATCTCCCCCAGCATCTAAGTATCGCTGCCGTGCGATCGCAAATAATTTCAACATCCTCTGAGCTTGCTGCTGTTTAAGACCATTAGGTTGCGTCATAGTTCTCAGTCTCCTCCAAATGGAACAACCTCACCGTTTGGCAATATTGATGCTAGCGGTAAAACAGTGCTAGGGGTTTGGATATGCCAATATCCTGTATATTCATCATAAAGTCTCCAAATCAGTAAATTTAAAGTTTCGAGGGCGTTGATAACCAAGTACTGCGCTTCAGTTGGTTCCACAAGTTGCTAGTTTGGCTCTGAGCCAAGACTTATCTTATCAGAAGGACGAGCGCCCATTGCTGAAGTGAAAAATGGGTGTTTCTAACCGGAACTATAACTAATGGCAGTGTGCTTATAGAGGCAAGGCGCATTCCTTTCCCCTAAATTTTTGGGCTGCTATGTCAAGATTAATGCCAACTTCAACTCAAACTCATTAAAAAATTAAAAATAATCTAGTTCAATTATTGCTTTACTTTACGTCCTTATTGACGTATTATTTACTAATAGAAGTCTGTTTATTTCTATTTGGACGGTCATGTTTCCATTATGAAGTTAATAAGATAATAGCAAAAACCGCAATTTTTGCCAAGCCTTTTTTATAATTAAGTCGGCGATCACCCTTGATGTTGTTGAAGCGATCGCCGCCTCATCCAAAACGCGATCGCCTGTTTGCAGCGTTATCCGTAATTTTGCTGTGGGCATATGGCTATTTGATCTGTATTGATCGTAAGGAATTGCATCCTAAAGTGGTGCTTCAAGCGCTTTAGTTGAGCATCTATTTACAAATCGAGGCTAGATTTAATTGCACTGGTTGCAGTCAGTGGATTCTTTGCAAGAAGCTATTGCACTCTAAACCATGTTTAAAAGCTCTAAGTAGCCTGAATTTTGCTATACCTTTGTAAAAATTTCGGGCAAAGGTTATGGCATTACCAGTTATCTAAAAATTTGCTTACTACGTAGGACGAAATCTGGGTCCGTAAGCATTACACAAATAGTTTATAAAATCGCCAAGGTGAAAATAAGTAATGGGTAAAGCAATCGGCATTGATCTGGGAACAACTAACTCCGTCGCAGCTTTTAAAGAGGCACAAGTTGAGGTTGTCACAGCTGAAGACAATACACCTCCAGATAGGAAATTGACACGCTCAGTAGTTGCTTATGAGCAAGGCAAACTCTTAGTAGGAGAGAAAGCTTACAACCAATTACGGGCTGATCCTGAGAACGTAATTATGTCCATTAAGCGTTTGATGGCGCGGATTTGGTGATTCAGCCGTACAGAAACAAAAGTCTCAAATTGGTTACAAAATTACCCAACCAACGCAGGGTACAGATAACGGCATTGCAGTTTGGCTAGGAGGCAAAGAATATCAACCAGAGGACATTTCTGCTGAGATTCTCAAAAAAGTCGTGCAAAATGCCCAAGCCTATCGTAAAGCAATTGGAAAGTCAGATGAAGTAATTAACCAAGCAGTAATCACAGTCCCATCATACTTTAACGACAAGCAGCGCTCCTCCACCCGTACTGCCGCTTCAAAAGCGGGGCTAACTCCACTGGAATTACTACCAGAACCCACTGCGGCTGCCATCTCCTACGGATATTCCCCAGATAGCGAGGATGTGAAGACGATTCTTGTTTATGACTTTGGCGGTAGGACATTTGATGCTTCCCTGATTACAGCAGCCGGAACTCAGTTTATTGAAAACGGAAAGGCAGGAGACTTGTGGCTAGGAGGAGATGATATTGACTCCCAAATCGTCCAATTTGTCAAAGAGCAAGTCGTACAACAAGAAGGGCTATCAGATTTTGACGGGTTGATTGCTAAAATGCCCCACTATCAGAAAGTGCGGTTCATGGCAGACCTCAAAATGGAAGTAGAACGCGCCAAAGTTGAATTGAGCAGTGCTACCGTAGCTCGAATCGTTCCTGATACTTTCTTGGTAGATGAATTCGGGATAGCTTTAACTGTTGAAGTGGAAATCACCCGCGAACAGTTTGAGGCAATGATTATGCCCTTGGTGGAGCGTTC
>JBGTCQ010000258.1:0-3664 GCA_041748755.1 Chroococcidiopsidaceae cyanobacterium
TTTCGTGTCCGAAAAAATTGCAGGAATCCAGACGGCACCAGTCCCCTACGCAGAACTAGACCCACAAAAGCAAAGGCAACGACTCAAGGAACTGGCACTTGTATTCTTGAAACTAGGAGCGATCGCCTTTGGAGGTCCAGCCGCTCACATTGCGATGATGGATCAGGAAGTGGTCAAGCGTCGCCAGTGGCTGAGCGGGGAACAACTGCTAGACTTGCTGGGCGTAACTAACCTGATTCCTGGTCCTAATTCAACCGAGCTTGCCATCCACATCGGTTATGAGCGAGCTGGATGGCGTGGGTTAATCATTACCGGATCATGCTTCATTCTGCCCGCCATGCTGATTGTTTGGGCGCTGGCAGCCATCTATGCCCGCTATCAGACAGTTCCTCAGGTTGAGTGGCTACTGTATGGCATCAAGCCCGTGATTATTGCGATCGTAGTGCAGGCGTTGTGGCAGTTGGGCAAAAAGGCTGCCAAGGATATCCCAACTACTCTGGCAGGAGCCGCTGTAATTGTTGCCTTTTTTCTAGGTGTAAATGAAATCTTGCTACTACTGCTAGCAGGGCTAGGAGTAATGTTGGTGAAGTGGCGCAATAGAAGTGGCATGATAGGCGCTTGGCTACTTCCTATTACTGGAGTTTTCGCCCAAATTGGTAGCTCACCTGCTGCCGTAGTACCTGTAAGTTGGGTCAATATATTCCTGTTCTTCCTCAAGATTGGATCTGTCCTGTATGGCAGTGGCTATGTGTTACTCGCCTTTTTGCAACGGGAGCTAGTAGAGCAGAACCAGTGGCTCACCTCCCAACAACTCCTGGATGCCATTGCCATTGGTCAATTTACTCCTGGTCCTGTGTTTACAACCGCTACCTTTGTTGGCTATCTGTTGGGGGGCAATGCTGGGGCGATCGCTGCAACCATTGGCATCTTCCTGCCAGCCTTTGTGTTGGTGGCGATAATCAATCCCTGGGTGCCAAAACTGCGTCAATCTCCTTGGGCGAGTGGCTTTCTGGATGGGGTGAATGCGGCTTCGCTAGGACTGATGGCTGTAGTAACCTACACTCTGGGATATGCCGCACTAGTGGATTGGTTGACTGTAGTTGTGGCACTCCTCAGTGGAATTATTGTATTTCGCTTCAAGGTCAACTCTGCCTGGTTAGTGCTTGCAGGAGGAATAGTGGGGTTTGTGTTTAGGATAGTAAGGTAATTATAAAGACGAACATGATTCAGCTAGAAGTAACTAATGCAGCATTAACACCATTTAGCAAAAAACTGAATTCGCCATTAACTAAGAATAAAATTACAGTTTTACAAATCAATTTGGGTAAACGTTGTAACTTAGCTTGTACTCACTGTCATGTAGAAGCTGGACCGAAACGAACTGAAGAACTTAGCCCAGAAATTTGTGAGCAGCTAATTGAACTAATTTATAAATTTCCCCAAATTAAGATTGTTGACCTCACTGGCGGCGCACCGGAAATGAATTATGGTTTTAAGCCATTAGTAGAGGCAGCCCGCAAAGTTGATAAACAAGTGATTGTGCGGTCTAATCTCACTATCTACTTTGAAAAGGGATTTGAGGATGTTCCTGAATATTGTGCCGAACACAAAACTAGAATCGTTGCATCTTTGCCGTGCTATCTGGAAGATAATGTTGATACAATGCGGGGCAACGGTGTTTACAATGGCTCAATTCGCGCTCTCCAATGGCTTAATCAATTGGGCTATGGTAAAGACCCCAGCTTAATCATTGACTTAGTGTATAACCCGCCGATTCCTACTTCCGAAAACTTCTCTCTAACTCCAGATCAAATCAGGTTGGAGAAAGATTATAAAGCATATCTAAAAGAATATTTTGGTATTGTTTTTAACAATCTTTTCACGATTACAAATTTGCCGATTGGGCGGACTAAATTCCAATTGGAACATAGAAAATTACACAAGCCTTATTTGCATTTTTTAGAGTCGAACTTTAATTCCAGCACAGTTGAACATTTAATGTGTCGGAATGAACTTTCAGTTGATTATTTAGGCAATGTCTATGACTGCGACTTTAACCAAATGGAAAATCTGCCTACTGAAACTTTTGGCGGTGAAACGTTGACTGTTGCTAAGTTACTGGAAGTGGGATTAGACGTGATTGATGAGATAAAAACCGCAGCTTATTGTTACGGCTGTACAGCTGGCTGTGGTTCTAGTTGTGGTGGCGCTTTGGTTTAGAGTTTTGCGGAATTACTTGCCCAAATTGTTGAGCGATCACACCTTGGTCAAATTCATATTGAAATACTAGTAGACTGCCAGTGATGCTAATAATGACCACAACGAATCCCACAACTAAACCGAGATAGCGATGTAAGTAAATGTCATAAACAGAAAAATCAGTAAAATTCTTTAGATGCGTCGAGACTCGATATTTTACAAACTATTTCAACAATCCCCTAGTTTACTATTTGAGCTATTGACAAATCCTCCAACAAATGCAGATGCTTATCGATTTGATTCCGTAGCTGTTAAGGAACCCAAATTTGAAATCGATGGAGTATTTCTACCACCAGAAAATGAAGGTGCTGGAGTTGTGTATTTCTGTGAGGTACAGTTTCAAAAAGATGAACAGCTCTACGAAAGAGTATTTGCGGAATCCTCATTATATTTCTACCGCAACCGTGCCAGATTTAGTGATTGGCAAGCAGTGATCATTTATCCCTCACGTAGTATTGAACAAAGCGATATTCATCCTCATCGCTCATTTCTTAACGGTGGACAAGTGTATCGGGTTTATCTAGATGAGTTGGGAAATATTCGCTCCTTACCTCTATGGGTAGCGCTGATGGTGCTAACTACGATAGATGAAGAACAAGCACCAGAGGAAGCGAGGTATTTGCTTGAGCGTTCCTCTGTTGAACAGCCCGAAATCGCAAGTCGCGCCATAATTGAGTTAGTTACAACGATAATGGTGTACAAGTTTGAACAATTAAGCCAAAGGGGGGTTGAACAAATGCTAGGAATTACGCTCAAGGAAACGAGAGTTTACAGGGAAATTAAGGAAGAGGGACGAGAAGAGGGACGAGAAGAGGGACGAGAAGAGGGACGAGAAGAGGGACGAGAAGAGGGAGAGCGATCGCTCATTCTGCGTCAACTAACTCGACGGGTAGGAGAATTACCTCAACAAGTGCGTGAAGGTGTTGAAACTCTCTCCCTAGAACAATTAGAAAATCTGGGCGAGGCACTGTTAGATTTTACGAGTGTGGCTGATTTACAGGCTTGGTTAGAAGCGCTTGGGATCAAATAGCTCCTCCGGTTTTTCCATGTCCGTGATCGCGCATTTCCTCCACTCTGCTGTATAAAGCAGTTTTAAAAGAGTTTCAGGTAAGTAATCGCTCTCTGGAATCAAGCAAAAGCGCGGCACTACTCAAAGTGTTAGATAGTTAGGTGATCACCCTGGGGATGAACGAATTAGCCTTTCCAATACCACCACATGACAAACCCCGTGACAAACAGAATCAAAGGAGCCAGACCGAGGAAGATATAGAACCCATTTGACATCTTTTACTGGGATGAAGTAAGGTCAACGATGATCTCTAGTGCAGTGACGATGCCATACTCTAGCAGCTTAACCAACTCAGAATGGGAAGTTCTTGAACCGTTACTGGTTGAAATATTACCG
>JBGTCQ010000259.1:0-2981 GCA_041748755.1 Chroococcidiopsidaceae cyanobacterium
GCGGCATTTCTCAACAAAAGTTACCGCTCTATTTAGGCTTCTTTGAGTTCGTCCATAATGCTAAGAGACGAGGTAAAGCCTTGCTTAAAGCATTACTGGAAACTTTGCTTACTTAGCTCCCTGGAATCCCTATTGAGCCAACCAAATTATAGAATCAGCACTTGCAGTTCCCATGAGCGTATCGTTTCCCGGCGTTCCATTTCTGGTTGCCATAGTTCTTTCTCCTTAATTTTGGGTAGTAAAGCCTTAAATCTTGCACTGCAACTATTGATTTTTGAAATCAAAAGCATTCGGTTTCAGACACAGTAAGTTCAGCAACAAACACTGGGGTGGTTGACAAAAACAAGTTATTTCCTGTAGTCAATCATTCAGATTACAGGGAAATTATCAGGATAATTTAAAGAATTGATGAAGTAGCAGTCAAAAGCAGGCTGGTTCTTTAAAGTTTTAATGAAGATTAACTGGCAATCCAACTGAACAGCAAAATGTTGATATATGCCAAGAAATGTTAAGTTATTTGAATAAAATTTTGGCTACTTAGTCGTTGCTTAAGACTGTCTAAAAATGGCATCGGCAACACAGCAGACATCGCGCATTTCCTTGACATCGTGAACTCGGAGGATATTTGCACCAGCAGCGATCGCAGCACAACAAGCAGCCGCTGTGCCCCAAACTCGCGCTTTTGGGTCTGGTTGATTTAAAATGTGACCAATAAAACTTTTGCGGGATGGTCCTACTAAAATCGGGCAATTGAGAGAACGAAACATTTCTAAGTGACGAATAATTTCTAGGCTTTGATTATAGTTTTTAGCAAAACCAATACCAGGGTCAATGATAATTTTGTCACGGGTAATTCCAGAGGCGATCGCTACCTCAATCTGCCTTGCCAAAAACTGATAAATTTCTCCAATTAAATCTTGATAATCTGTCAATTTTTGCATCGTCTGAGGTGTACCTCGGATATGCATTAACACAACTGGGACACCAAGCTGAGCTACTGTAGGCAACATATCAAGGTCAAAGGTTCCAGCAGAAATATCATTAACTATATCTGCACCAGCTACAACAGCTGCCCTCGCCACAGCTGCGCGTGTTGTATCTACAGAAATTGGCACTGGTATCTCTTGACGTATTACCTGTAACACCGACAGAATTCGCTCAAGTTCTTCTTCCAACGGAATTTCAGCAGATCCCGGTCGAGTTGATTGTCCACCCAAGTCAATAATATCTGCACCTCCTGCCACAAGTTGCTGTGCTTGCACCAATGCAGCAGTTGGAGTATTGAACTGTCCACCATCACTAAAGCTATCTGGCGTTACATTCAGTACCCCCATCAGATACGTTCGTCCCCACGCAAACGAGCGTCCTCGGAGTTTCCAGCTGGCTAAGGTTGACATGAATAAAGAATTTTAAGCGCAGATGAACTTAGCATTAACGCAGATTGGATCTGACTCGTCAGCGTGTATCAGTGGTTGATTTGTAATTGACAATCCTGGCAAAACTCGCAGGCTCAAGACTTGCTCCCCCTACCAATACACCATCGATTTCTGGTTGAGCCATGATTTCATCAATATTATTCGGTTTAACCGAGCCACCATATTGGATTGATATATGAGGGTTACTCAGTTGGCTGCGAATCAGACCAATTACCCGATTTGCCTCAGTGACCTCACAAGTGTCACCAGTGCCGATCGCCCAGATCGGTTCGTAAGCAATTACAAGGTTCTGCTGGTCAACGTCAACCAGATCTTTTTCTAGCTGGGTAATAATCACCACTTCGGTTTCACCAGCATCTCGTTGTTGCTTCGTTTCACCCACGCAAAGAATCGGGTTAAGACCATAGCGCTGAGCTGCTTTTAGTCGCAGGTTGACTGTTGCATCAGTTTCGCCAAAATATTGCCGCCGTTCGCTGTGACCAACGATCACATAGCGCACCCCGATTTCTGTCAGCATCGGACCAGCAATTTCACCCGTGTAAGCTCCATTTTCTTCCCAATGGACATTTTGGGCACCCAACTGCACAAGGCTACCGTGCAAGCTCTTAGAGAGCATTGAGAGCGCAGTGAAAGGAGCGCACAAAACTACTTCCCGCTCTTCTGGAGTTGTATCCAGGCTACGCATAAATCCTTGCAAAAACTCCAGGGACTCTGCCTGAGTTTTATACATTTTCCAGTTACCAGCAATAACGATTTTCCGCACAGGTGACTCAATCAGCTTCAGAACACAACAAAATGTAAACTCCAGTCTAAGGCTTTAGGGGGGCAATTTCACGTCAAATTTCTTCCCAAGGCTACCACTGCATTCTGCCCCCCGAACCCAAAACTAAAACAAAGCACTCGCCGAATCTCACCTTGGCGTGGCTTAGTTACTAAATCCAAATCAAACTCTGGCTCCTTCAGCCCCACACAAGGCGGCAAAATTTGATGCTTCAACGCGAGTAAGCAAAAAGCAGCTCCTATTGCCCCAGAAGCTCCTAGTGTATGACCCGTGGCTCCCTTGGTAGAACTGACTGCTACACCTTGGGGAAACAACTGCTGAATTAGCTGCGCCTCATGTCTATCGTTTAACTGAGTAGCTGTACCGTGAGCGTGGATGTAATCGATGTCAGTTGTTTTGAGGTTGCTGCGGTTACAACATTGCTTGATAGCGGCGATCGCACTCCTACCTCCAGGCTCTGGTTTATTAGCATGATATGCATCTGATGTCAAGCCAAATGCCAGCACTTGACCATAAACCGGAGCAGAACGACTTTTTGCCAAATCCGCTGACTCCAAGACGAACACTGCTGCCCCTTCTCCTAACACCAATCCTTCCCGATATTGGTCAAAGGGATAAGCCCCAGTAGCAGCTAAAGCGCCCATCTGGTTAAAGCCAGCTAGGGTTAACGGTGTGATAGCTGCTTCCACTGCGCCAGCAATTACTCGCTGACATTGCCCTGTTTGGATCAGGTGAAAGCCTTGAGCGATCGCCCAAATCCCAGT
>JBGTCQ010000260.1:0-5636 GCA_041748755.1 Chroococcidiopsidaceae cyanobacterium
TTTCAACTGGGATGCTTAAGCAGGCAAAACGCAAGATTGAGGCGTTGGGGCTGAATAATATTGAGCTTGTACTCGCGGATGCTGAGAAGCTGAACTTTCCAGCCAACAGTTTTGATGTTATTCTATGTTCCTCAGCCCTGATTTGGATGGCTGATATTCCTGCTGCATTACGCCTTTGGCATCAATTGCTCAAACCTGGTAGACTAATTGGCTTTCATGCATTCGCAGACACCGCTTTTGTAGGTGGGGTAACTGTGCAAAAAGTCGCTCAAAAGTATGGTGTTTCACTCGCATTCAGTAAACCAACAGGCACTATTGAAAAGTGCCACAACCTCTTAAAAACAGCAGGCTTTGAGGCGATTGAAATTAAGTCTGAGCAAGATGGTAGCTATATTAGCTTAGAACAGGCAAAGCAAATGTGGTATGGAAGTTCTCATGCAGCACCTGGACAATTTCCAAATCCTATGAAGCAACTCTCATCTGGGCAACTGGAGGAAGTTAAGGCGGAATTTGAAGCAGAATTGGCAGCATTAGTTACCGAACAAGGCATTTGGAATGATGTCACGATTTTTTATACCTTTGGTCGCAAGCCGATAAACTAATACAGTTCAGATCAGAAATGTACTTACTAATAATTTGAAAAGTGTTGTAACCCACATTCCGCACTTCAAAATGTATTATCTTACTTTTCAAGAATTATTCCTAATAATGGTCAAACCGTTAAGTATTAATATTTAGATCCACTGTGAATCTGTGTTGTTCATTTAACCATTGTTAGTGAGATTTTGGAAATCTACGCATATTACACGATGAAGTGCGGAAAGTCAGTTATGAACTTAAATCAATAACTTCTTACTCTTCACTCCTAATTCCCACTCCCTCCTCCTTACTCCCTACTCCCCGTTTTATGGATTTGAAGTCTCTCGTTCGTGACATCCCAGATTTCCCTAAACCCGGAATTTTATTTCGGGATATCACTACTTTACTGCGCGATCCAGTGGGATTGCGCTACACTATTGACTTTTTGACACAAAAATGCATAGAGGCTGATTTGAAGGTAGATTATGTTGTAGGTATGGAGTCGCGGGGGTTCATTTTTGGCTCTCCTTTAGCTTATAAATTAGGATCTGGTTTTATCCCCATACGCAAAAGAGGTAAATTACCAGCAGCCGTTCATACAATTGAATATGAATTGGAGTATGGTACTGATTGTTTAGAAGTCCATCAAGACGCTTTGCACCCAGGTAGCCGAGTTTTGATTGTAGACGATTTAATTGCCACAGGTGGGACAGCCAGTGCCACAGCACAATTGTTACAAAAGATTGGCTGTGAACTAGTGGGATTTGGGTTTATTATCGAGCTACGGGATTTACAAGGGCGTAAACATCTACCAGATGTGCCGATTGTAACGTTGGTTGAGTATTAGGGGTTAGGGACTAGGGGCTAGGGGCTAGGGAAAAGCCTAGTTTTTAACTATCACGCTGGTAACTAATTGCTAATCAAATTATGACTTCTACTAGGGTCTCTTTCGCGGCAGGTTGGGAGTGGCTGACAGGGTTTATTAGTAACGAGACGTTTGTCTATGTGGTGAAGCGGCTGTTGCAGGCGCTTTTAACTTTGTTGTTGGCATCGGCGCTCTCGTTTTTCATTATTCAACTGGCTCCAGGCGATTACCTAGATACGCTGAAGCAGAATCCGAAAATTTCGCCAGAACGAATTTCAGAACTCCGGCAACAATTTGGACTGGATCGCTCTTGGCCGGAGCAGTATGGGCGGTGGCTGTGGCGAATTGTTACTCAAGGAGATTTTGGCACGAGTTTTGTTTACCAGCGCTCTGTATCATCCCTGTTGTGGGAACGGATTAACGCTACGCTGCTACTAGCGATCGCATCTTTAATTCTCACTTGGGCGATCGCTATTCCTCTGGGTATCATTGCCGCTGTCAAACAAAACAAGTTAATTGATCGAGTTTTGCAGGTTCTTAGCTACACTGGGCAAGGATTTCCTAGCTTTATCACCGCCCTATTGCTGCTAATTCTGGCGCAAAACACCTCTCCTCTCTTCCCAGTAGGTGGCATGACTAGCATTAATCACGCCGAGCTATCCCCCTTGGGCAAATTCCTGGATATTGGCTGGCACATGATTCTACCGACTCTGGCTCTCAGCATTACCAGCTTTGCTGGGTTACAGCGAATCACAAGAGGCGAATTATTAGACGTACTACGCCAAGATTATATCCAGACAGCACGCGCCAAAGGGCTGCCTGAAAACCGTGTAATTTATGTTCATGCTCTCCGCAATGCGATCAATCCGCTAATTACCCTGCTAGGTTTTGAGTTAGCTGGCTTATTAAGCGGTGCGTTCATTGCTGAATTTTTCTTCAATTGGCCTGGTTTGGGACGACTGATTCTACAGGCTGTATTGGCTCAAGACCTCTACTTAGTGATGGCAAGCTTAGTAATGGGTGCTGTGATGCTGATTGTGGGTAATTTGTTGGCAGATCTGCTGCTCAAAGCTGTAGATCCCAGAATTCGCCTAGAAAATCTTAATTAGTTACCACGAAGCGCTTCTTTAGTTTATGTTGTCGCAAGTTTATTACCTTGTTCGCTCAAAAGCAGACGGTAGTTATCTCCTAGCTCATCTAAATACAGATACCAAGCCACCTGAAGCAGGCTACTTACTAATGTTTCGAGAACACTTTGATGCCCTAAGCTATCTCAACACACATGGTTCAGACGTAGCAGAGCGCTTCGCTGTGGAATCTGTGTCCAACACTCAAGTAGGAAACTTGCTCAAACGTTGGGGTTTTAGCGGTGTAGGCATTGTTCAAGACCCATTGTTACCGAAGATCGAATTTCTCTCCCATACTTGATGAAAAGTTGTGTAGTGCTTGTAATAATACTTCTAAACTCCTATGGACTGCATAATCTATCTTGGTGTAGATACATATAAATCAATAATTTAAGGTATAAGTAAAGATTGTTTAGGATTTTGATTAGTCCAAACCCTCACAACCTTAACAATATCAATTGTTACAAACAGGAAAAACTTGATATGCGCTCTATCAAATCTAAATTGTCTGTTCTGCGTCCAGTTCGCTTATTATTAGCTACCCTCGCTTGCGCCTTTTTAGTGTTTTCAAATGCCTTTCCTGCCTACAGCGCTCCGGTAAATCCTACTGGCACTACAAAAGCACCTCAACAAGGTGAGTCAAATCTCCTAGATATTGAAAAAGAAGCACAAGAGGCAGTCTTGAAAGACCCCTATTCACGGGAAGAAACACAAACTAAAGCCAGTGAAGGTCTCAATGAGATCCAAGGAAGCGCTGATGCTGACAAAATGAAACGACCGGAAAATTCTCAGGGAGCAACATCAGTTGAAACTAAGTTGAAGAATGTTCTGGAAAAAGTTACAGGTAAAGACTGAATACTTTAGCATCGGGCAAGTGATTCTTTTTTAAGCTAAACAGGATGACTCTGCTGGAATTGCCACAGGATGTAAGAAGGGTAGACTGATTGTCTACCCTTCTTTGTGTTTGTTGCAAGAAAGGGGCTAGGAAGAAAAAAGGATCTAGTCCGCCCTATAGGTTTGAAGCCCCAGGTACTGGATATAAAGAAAAAAGATTTAAGTGGAGAAGATGTAGGAGAAAAATTTCTCAGGAGTAATCGCATTTCCGCTTTTGCATTGCACCCGAAATCTTTTACAGTGAGGAAGTAACAATAAACGCCTCAACGACCTCATCAAAAAAGTTTGGATGAAGTGTTCAGTGGGACAATCAACAGACGAAAGGCAGAGAGTACCCCAATATGCACCTGAGTGAAATCACCCATCCTAACCAGTTGCACGGTTTATCGATTCGCCAACTACAGCAAATTGCTCGTCAGATTCGGGAAAAACATCTAGAAACTGTAGCGACAAGCGGCGGACACTTAGGTCCGGGCTTGGGTGTGGTGGAATTGACGCTAGCGCTCTACCAGACCCTAGACTTGGATTACGATAAGGTCATTTGGGATGTGGGTCATCAAGCATATCCGCATAAACTAATTACTGGTCGCTACAATCGTTTTGACACACTGCGGCAAAAAGACGGTGTTGCGGGCTATCTGAAGCGGTGTGAAAGCAAGTTTGACCATTTTGGTGCTGGTCACGCTTCAACTAGTATTTCTGCTGGGCTAGGAATGGCTCTAGCACGAGATTTTAAAGGTGAAAAATTTAAAGTAGTGGCGGTGATTGGCGACGGGGCGCTAACTGGTGGCATGGCTTTAGAAGCAATTAATCATGCAGGTCATTTACCCAAAACCAACCTGCTGGTAGTTCTCAATGACAACGAGATGTCAATTTCACCCAACGTCGGCGCAATTTCTCGCCATCTGAACAAAATGCGCCTCAGTCCGCCAGTGCAGTTTATCTCAGACAACCTGAAGGAACAAGTTAAGCAGATCCCTTTTGTGGGCGATTCTCTGTCTCCAGAACTAGGACGGCTCAAAGAAGGGATGAAGCGCTTAGCCGTACCTAAGGTAGGAGCAGTGTTTGAGGAACTGGGTTTTACATACATGGGGCCTGTGGATGGTCATAACCTGGAAGAACTGATTGCTACCTTCCAGCAGGCACATCAGCACACCGGACCAGTGCTAGTTCATGTGGTAACGACTAAAGGTAAGGGGTATGCGATCGCCGAAGCAGACCAAGTGGGCTACCACGCCCAAACCCCGTTTAACATCACCACTGGCAAAGCCGCCCCCTCCAGTAAGCCCAAGCCCCCTGGATACTCCAAAGTCTTTGCTCATGCCCTTGTCAAACTTGCAGAAGCCAATCCCAAAATTATTGGTATCACTGCGGCGATGGCAACCGGAACTGGTTTGGACAAACTTGCTGCTAAACTACCCCAGCAATATATTGATGTGGGTATTGCCGAGCAACACGCCGTCACTTTAGCAGCTGGCTTGGCTTGTGAAGGAATGCGCCCCGTTGCAGCAATATACTCCACCTTTTTGCAACGCGGCTACGATCAAATAATTCATGACGTTTGCATCCAAAACTTACCCGTCTTCTTCTGTCTAGATCGAGCGGGAATTGTGGGTGCTGATGGCCCTACTCACCAGGGGATGTACGATATTGCCTATCTGCGTTGTATTCCCAACATGGTCTTGATGGCTCCCAAAGATGAAGCCGAACTCCAGCAGATGGTAGTTACTGGCGTAAACTACACTGATGGTCCGATTGCGATGCGGTTTCCCCGTGGCAATGGCTACGGTGTCCCGCTGATGGAAGAAGGCTGGGAACCTCTGGACATCGGCAAGGGTGAAATTCTCCGGCAGGGCGATGATGTTCTCCTGGTGGGATTTGGCTCGATGGTCTACCCAGCGATGCAGGTTGCTGAGATTCTCAGCGAGCATGGCGTGCAAGCCACTGTAGTAAATGCTCGATTTGCTAAACCCTTAGATACTGAATTAATTTTGCCATTGGCTCAACACATTGGTCGCGTCGTCACCCTAGAAGAAGGTTGTCTCATAGGCGGCTTTGGTTCAGCTGTTGCCGAAGCGCTGCTTGATGCTAATGTCGTCGTGCCAGTGAAGCGGTTTGGTGTGCCAGATGTATTAGTAGATCATGCTGAACCCGCTCAATCTAAGGCAGCT
>JBGTCQ010000261.1:0-5517 GCA_041748755.1 Chroococcidiopsidaceae cyanobacterium
TTAAAAGAATTGATGAATCGATTACTCTTCAATTTAAAACTCAAAACCGCCGTTCTCCTGACTTTTAAAAGTCAGGAGCCTGCGGCGGCTCTGCTCAAAACTCAAAACTACTTTTTATTGTTCCACTCCTGAGCAGCATCAGTGATGGCTTGAGCCACGGTTTTCTCGTCTAGCATCGCTGCTTGAAGATTCTCGTATATTGTCTTTTGCAGCACATTGAGATTCTTCATTGCCGGAATTAATACCTCCGCTTGTTGCAGCTGACTGGCACTGACGACACGAGCTTTGTCTACCGACGAAGCAGCCGCAGGGAGCGTTTTAAAGTAGCTGTCAGAGAGTGCCTGGGTGGTAGATGGTAACACCTCAGCAGCTTTAGCAAAGGCTAGCTGATTTTCGTTATTGGTGACAAATAAAGCAAATTTGAGTGCTGCCTCTGGTTGATCGGTATCACGAGGGATGATTAAATTCATCACGGCAACATTCTTTTTGCCAGTCTCTCCCGTTATTTGGGGTGCAGTGGCAGAAACCTTGGCTACAGCAGGTGCATTTGTAGCGATCGCCTTCAAAAACTCTGAACCAGAAGCAAGCATTGCTGTCTCACCAGCTTGATACAGTTCTATAGCATGGCGATGTCCTTGTGTCAATACTTCTCGTGGCAAAAGTCCATTTTTGTAAAGGTCTACCCAATACTGAAACGCCGCTTGTCCAGCAGGTGTATTAAACGCCGCTTGTCCTTGTGCGTCTACCAAAGTCACTCCCATTTGCACAAAAGACTCCAGCACCTCAGCCGAATCTTCGGAGACGAATGTAGTAAACAAGGCATACTTACCAGTCTTGTCCTTAAGTTGCCTAGCCATCTGTGCCAATTCTGGATAAGTCGCCGGAGGCTTACTGATGCCTGCCTGTTTTAACAAATCTGTGTTGTAAATCGTCAACCTGGTGGTGAGATACCAGGGAATACCAAAACTCTTACCATTGAGCGTGCTAGCTTTCCAGATATTGGGCAAAAAAGTTGAACGCACATTAGCTGGAACCCTAGAATCCAAATCAAGCCAGGCATTGCGAGTTGCTAGTTGGGAAGCAAAATCTGGGTTCAGGTTGACGACATCCGGTGCCGTTTTCGCCGAAACAGCTGTTAAAATCTTACTTTCCATCGCTGACCAGGGTACATCCACCCAGTTCACCTTAATACCGGAATTTTCCGTCTCGAAAGTGCTAATTAGGTTTTTGAAATAATCTGTAAATTCTGGTTGAAGTTGCATTGTCCAGAACTCAATCCCGTCTGAAGTGGACTGTCGTACCCCAGTGGCGACATTGCCAGTGCTGCAACTAACAACCCAACTCAATAGCAATCCTAACAGGGCAAAAATTCCCAGCTTTTTCCATGTTTTAGTGGCGTGACAAAATCCTTGTAATATTGACATTGGTTAGAAGTTATGTATTTATTGAACCAGCGTAGGAATTCTAAGCTAAATTCAGTAGCAGACATTAACATAAATATTTCACCTAGTCTAATTCTCTATTCTCTAAACAACTGCCAAAACTGTGGTTAACCGCTTCAAAAGTCTGTTGGCAAAACGCCCAAACGGAGTTGGAATTGAACTGGCTCCAGAACGAATTAATGTGGCTAAGCTAAGCAAGCAGGGACAGGGATTCAAACTTGCAGCCTTTTCCTCAGTGCCGATTCCAGAAGGCATTTTTGAAGGTGGTGAAATCTATGATCCTCCGGCCTTGGCAGAATTAATTCAGTCAGTACTGACTCAAAACAAAATCAAAGCAAAGCGTGTTGCCACTGCTGTATCTGGGCAACAATCAATAGTCCGCCTTATTCCCTTACCAGCTGAATTGGACGACCAAGAGCTACGGGAAATGGTGCTAAACCATGAAGCGGGTCTGTACTTACCTTTTCCCCGCGAAGAAGCTGATGTGGATTATCAAAAGTTAGGGTACATTGTTGATGAGGATGGTATTGAAAAGGTAAATGTACTACTGGTTGCTACCCAGAAGACAGTCACCGATACATATATAGATACGTTTCAACAAGCTGGTTTACAAGTTGATGTCCTAGAAATTAGAAGTTTTGCATTGCTGCGAACCATTCGTGAGCAACTACGGCAATTCTCACCGCAAGAAGCGGCAATGCTAGTAGATATTGAGTTTGATAACACAGAGATTGCTATCGTCGTAGATGGGGTGCCGCAATTTACGCGGACAATACCCATAGGCACATATCAGCTTCAAAGTGCTCTCTTGCGAGCAATGAACTTACCCGCATCTAGAGATACGCAGATGTTACAGGAGATAACTATTTCTACCGCACCCGTTGATAAACGCGGGGAACCAAATGGCTTAGCAGACATTACCCCAGGGATGGCAGCCATGCTTAGAGTTCTGGGAGAGCTAGCTGATGAAATGCGGCGATCGCGCGATTTTTATATTAATCAAAACGAGAATTTGGAGGTAGCGCAAATTTTATTAGCAGGACCAGGGGGCGGAATTAGACAACTTGATGAGTTTTTCAAACAGCGGCTGAACTATCCAACTGTTCAGATAGATCCAGTGGCGGCTTTGGCCTTAGAGGTAGATGAGGAGAAGATTCCCTTAAGTCAAAGACCCGGCTTAGGAATTGTTCTGGGTCTAGGGCTACGGGAGGTTTAAGCAGATGTATAGTCTAGATATCAATTTTATTAAGGATCGCCCAGAGCATAACTCAAAGAAAAGCACTCGAACTTCAGCCCTGCGCCTGCCTTTCGGTGAATCTCCACTATATCTAGGGCTGGCAACTGGCTTGCTATTACCAGCTCTAGTAGGACTAGGATGGTTGTTTCTCCAAACCCAAAATGCTCAGCTAGAACAGCAAATTGCAGCATTAGATGTAGAGTTAAACCGCTTAGGCATTCAAGAGCAAGAAATTAAAAATCTTCAGGAAGAGACGAACCAAATTAAGACGGAAAATCAAGCACTGGCAACCGTATTTAATCAGATTCGACCTTGGTCCGCGATGTTGCAGGATATTCGCGATCGCATTCCTAAAACAGTACAAATTGAAAGTATTAAGCAAACCGCCACGGCGATCGCACCGCCGCCAGCTCAGCCTGCTGCAAGCGCAACTCCACCTCCCGCAGGTCAACCAGCTCCTTCGGCTACACCTGCACCGGGTCAACCAGCTGCTCCTGCGGCTGCAAATCCTGGTAGTGGAATTGAAATTATTGGTATCGCTCGCTCATTTAATGACGTGAACGACTTTTTACTTACTCTCCAACAGTCTGCATTCTTAAAGCCCATAGATACTAGAATTGTTACAGCAGAAATCATCGAAAGCCCTGTAGCGATCGCAGTACCTACATCTCAATCTGCTAGAGCTGTAGTAGGCAGAGGACCCCAAGTCGTGCGATATACGATTCAATCAAGTCTTAGTGATGTCCCTGCTTCTGAATTACTGCGAGAGTTGGAACGTAAAGGTGCATTGGGACTAGTGACTCGAATTCGCTTACTGCAACAAAAAGGAGTCATTCCACAATGACAGTCAGTGAAGACTTTATTTCTGATGGTGACGGTGATTTTGAGGCGGTAGCGCCTACATATCCAACTGCATTTGGTGTTACATTTACTCCAGCGATTAGTGGTGTCATAATTGCGGCTTTAGGACTGGCGGGAACTCTCTACCTAATTCTTAACTTGGTGCTGCCAACTTTCCAAAAGTATCAGGAACTGCAAGCAAGCCGGAGCGAAAAGCAGGCGCAAGTTACCCAAAAGCAAGTGCTTGTAAAACAAGTTGAGCAAGTAAGAACTGAGTTAGCACAGACAAAACAACAACAAACTGAAGTTTTGGCTTTGTTTGCCAGTGAACGAACCTTGAATACGTTGCTACTTGATCTCAACCGAGTTGTTGAGTCTGGTAATGCTAAACCAGGAGGAAATTTTACCAGGGCAAGACTCAAGCGCTATGTACCAGCGAATCAGTTGGCCGAGGTAATCACGGATGGTTCGCTAGGTGCCGCAGTCAATGGTAAGCTCAAGCGGCGAGTGATCAATGTTGAATTTGAAGGAACGTTTGAACAAACCCAAGCAATTATACGTAATATTGAGCGTTTACAGTCTTTGTTGCTGATCAAGGACTATCAATCGGCCTTAGTACAAGCGACTCCTAACCAACAAGGTAGAGTGGGTAGTGGTTCGGCGACAATCAATACGTCTTTTCAAATACAAGCGTTAATCCCAGCAAATTCAGCGGAAGCAGTAAATGCGACGGTTGCTAATCCACAACCAAAGTGATACTCCACACACTCTTGCTCAGGTGGAATTATTGTTTTGGAATTCGACTTGCCCTAATTCACATCTTGCGCCTGGCGGTTGAAACCGCGGCTATACAAACAAAACCTGCCTCCGCAGGTTACAAAACCCTAGTACCGGAAAAGTTTGGATTCCAGGTATTTTCCTTGCTAGGGCAAAGATTTTACGTCTTAATGAATTTGAGACTCATGCTAGAAAGAAGTAGGCGACGGCTATTTAAAAATGCATAAAAGCTCAGATTATACTACCGTATATTTACTGAATTTATCTAAGCATTTCCGCTAGACACAGCTCAATTTCTCCGTAAAATCTCGGTTGGATATAGAGCAGAGGTAGAGTTAAGTTTCTTTTGTAATTTTGTAGATTAACGCTACTTCAAATCATCTGCCTCTCAAGCAATTCAGCACTTTGCCTGAAGTATTTACGTTGCACAATCTATCAATCCGATATTTCTCTATTGCACAAAACTTGGAGAAGTCTTAATGAGATGCTATTTTTAAAGACCAGGAGGAAACGGTGAGACAGCTTCAAGGTAGTGGTGTAATATTTGGCGGGGCAGCAGTCGTTTTACTAGCGGCTCAGCCAGGGTGGGCGGCAGCTACGCAGGTGACAGAAGTAAAGCTGAGTCCAACAAATGGTGGGCTTAATGTTGTTTTGGAAACTTCTTCAGGCGATCGCCCGCAAATTTTCACCAGCAGCCGGGGAAAGTCACTAGTTGCAGATATTGTCAATATTCAACTGCGCTTAACTCAAGGGAATAGTTTCCGCCAAAACAACCCAGCCGCAGGAATTGCCTCAGTTGTAATCACTCAGCTTGACCCTAATAGCATCCGCATGGTTGTCACTGGGACAACTAGCACCCCTAGAAGTCAGCCTGCTCAACGAAATACCCAAGGAATTAGTATCAGTATTAGCCCAGGCGCAGGAACGGCACTTTCGCAAGCAACTCCTCTAGCACCTGCGACGAATACTCCAGAATTAGAACCCGCCTCGCCTGAAGGAGTGGCTACTCCTGCACCTGCCCAGACTCCAGCGCAAACGCCCACGACTCCACGAGATGTTCTCGTTCCCAATCCAAAAATAACGATTGATGGAGCACCTGCACCCGCAACTACAACAACTCCTCAACCTTTTTTGCCTAGAGCGATCGCGCCACCAGTCGGAGATATTGCTGTCTCGAATACTGATTCCTCGCCGACAAACATTAATCTAGATACCACCGAA